>NZ_AKJD01000063.1 GCF_000282515.1 Pseudomonas sp. GM80 | reverse complement strand
AGATCGCAGCCTTCGGCAGCTCCTACAGGGGGAGTGCGATATTCATGCAGGAGCTGCCGAAGGCTGCGATCTTTTGATCTGCCCAAACAAAAGCCCCAACTCTCACGAGCCGGGGCTTTGGGTTGAAGCGCTACAACGGCTTAGCCGTTGAACACATCATCCACGCTTTTCAGCGGGTAGTTCTTCGGATACGGCAGGGTCGCCACACCGGTCTCGATCGCAGCTTTGGCCACAGCGTCGGAGATCAGGGTGATCAGGCGCTTGTCCATTGGCTTCGGAATGATGTACTCACGGCCGAATTCCAGCGGAGCACCGCCGTAGGCGTCGCACACGTCTTGTGGAACAGGCAGTTTGGCCAGTTCACGCAGGGCGTTGGCGGCAGCCACTTTCATTTCTTCGTTGATGCGCTTGGCGCGAACGTCCAGGGCACCACGGAAGATGAACGGGAAGCCCAGTACGTTGTTGACCTGGTTCGGGTAGTCCGAACGGCCGGTGGCCATGATCACGTCGCTACGGGTAGCGTGCGCCAGTTCCGGGGAGATTTCCGGATCCGGGTTCGAGCACGCGAACACGATCGGGTTGGCCGCCATCGACAGCAGGCCTTCAGCGCTCAGCAGGTTCGGGCCGGACAGGCCAACGAACACGTCAGCACCTTGCAGAGCGTCAGCCAGGCTGCGCTTGTCGGTGGCGTGAGCGAATACTGCTTTGTACTGGTTCAGGTCGTCACGGCCGGAGTGGATCACGCCGGTACGGTCAACCATGAAGATGTTTTCGATGCGAGCGCCCATGCTCACCAGCAGTTTCATGCAGGAGATGGCGGCAGCGCCGGCACCCAGGCAAACGATCTTGGCGTCTGGCAGGGTTTTGCCGGCGATTTCCAGGGCGTTGATCATGCCCGCAGCGGTCACGATCGCGGTGCCGTGCTGGTCATCGTGGAATACCGGAATGTCGCACTGCTCGATCAGAGCGCGCTCGATCTCAAAGCACTCAGGTGCCTTGATGTCTTCCAGGTTGATGCCACCGAAGGTGATGGAGATGCGTTTTACGGTGTCGATGAAGGCTTGCGGGCTTTCCGAGTCGACTTCGATGTCGAAAACGTCGATGCCGGCGAAGCGCTTGAACAGCACGCCTTTACCTTCCATCACTGGCTTGGACGCCAACGGGCCGAGGTTACCCAGGCCGAGAATCGCGGTGCCATCGGAAATGACTGCAACCAGGTTGCCCTTGCCGGTGTATTTGTAGGCCAGTTCAGGATCGCGAGCGATCTCACGCACTGGTTCAGCTACGCCGGGGCTGTAGGCCAGCGACAAGTCGCGAGCGGTAGCAGTGGCCTTGGTGAGCTCGACACTCAGCTTCCCTGGACGAGGATTGGCATGATATTCGAGAGCGGCAGTTTTCAGATCAGACATTTTGGCATTCCGCTTTTTACTGTTGGACAGACTGGTCAGCGAGGATACGCGCCTCGCAAAGTCCCCACAAGACTGAGCGGTCACCCCTGTCAAGCGCCCTGCCCTACGACTTTGGGCCAAGAGCCACGGCGCACAAGGGCTGGACTGTTCACAATCGACAGAAAAAATGTCTACAATTTTATTTCAGCGAGTGCTTTGCAACATCGACGAATCTGTCAGTGGAAGCAGCCAACGCGGCTGTCCCTGTTTCAAGCCGCCGCGCCGTGATCGATCGACAATCCAGCCGCGCGCCTCGATCTGCTTGCCCTTCAGCGCTTGCAGGCGGGCATTGTCGAATTTTCCGACCAGATTGGGTGCAACGCGCAATACAAGCGAGCCCTGCAACTCGATCCAGATTCCCCCGCGATTGCGCTGAACCTTGCTCACACGGCCACTGACCACGGCGAAACCCGAGCGCTGGATCTGCTGCGCTTTCAGTACAGGTGTTTGCCGCCAGAGACCTCGACCTGCCTGCCGAGCGCTGCGTTCGGCGGCTTGCTGACAGGCGACAAGATCGACATTCGGTGCCACCGCGACCTGGAAACCCAGGCCATCGGCGAGCATTTGCGCTTCGAGATTGACACCGCTGACACTGTAAATATGCGCGAGCGTACGCCCGTAATGGTCTTTGCCCTGCTTGCCAAGGCGTATACCGACACGTCCGCCACTGGCGTCGATCAGGGCTTGCAGGCGTTGGCGCGACGCCACTGCGAACGGCTCATCACTGCGACCCTGCTTGCCCAGCTCGGGCGTGTTGAGGCCGATCATCCGCACGCTGCGCCCGTCGCTCAGGCGCATGGTGTCGCCGTCGACCACGCGCTGCACGGCGACACTGGTCAGCCCGGAAGGCAGCGGACAGAAAGCTTGTGCGTCTGAAAGCCAAATCGCAGACACAAAAAAGGCGCCCGCAAGGGACGCCTTTTTCAACAGCAAGGAAAAGCCCAACGGGCCCTTCAACCTTACTCTGCAGCAGCTGGAGCTTTCTTGCCGAAAGCGCCAAAACGGTCTGCGAAGCGCTGTACACGACCGCCAGTATCCAGAGTCTTCTGCTTACCGGTGTAGAACGGGTGGCACTCGTTGCATACGTCAGTACCCAGTGGCTTGCACAGGTTCGAACGAGTTTCGAACTTGTTGCCGCAGCTGCAAGTTACTTCGATGGTTTCGTACGCTGGATGGATATCGGCTTTCATGGTGTATTCCTCAGGCTAGCGTGCCGCCACTCAACACTATTGTTGAATACCGCACGTAATTAGGCCGCGGATTCTACCAGACCTTTTCAATCACGCAAGCTGTCACCGAGACCGACCGTCTGCTAGGCTCCCGGCCCAATACGCGATCCCCTGTAGGAGCGAGCCTGCTCGCGATAGCGGTCTGCCATTCAACATTGATGTCGTCTGATACACCGCTATCGCGAGCAGGCTCACTCCTACATTAGGTATGTGCCATGCCCTTGTTCTGCTTATAGAGATCCCCCCGCGTGCCCGACGCCATTCTGCGCCTTGCCTTGCCTTCGCCCCTGCGCCGCCTGTTCGACTATCGAGCGCCGGCCGGCGTGCTGCGCGAGCAATTGCAGCCGGGCATGCGCCTGCGGGTGCCGTTCGGTCGACGCGAAATGATCGGGATTCTGGTCGAGATCACCGACACCAGCGAAGTGCCGGTGGAGAAACTCAAACCGGCGCTGGCCCTGCTCGATACCACGCCGCCGTTGCCACCCGCCCTGTTCAAGCTGTGCCTGTGGACGTCGCAGTATTATCAGCACAGCCTCGGCGACACCCTGAGCTGGGCGCTGCCGGTGCTGTTGCGCCAGGGCGAGCTGGCCGAAGCCCGGCAAGAGCGCTTCTGGTCGATCACCCCCGGCGCCAGCCTGGATGACCCGCGCATCGCCCGCGCGCCGCGCCAGCGTGAAGCGCTGGCAACGCTGGCCCAGCACCCGCACGGCGTCGCCCATCAGTTGCTGAGCAAACTGATGTTGAGCAAGGACAGCCTCGATCTGCTGCTGGCCAAAGGGCTGGTGCAGGTCGAGATCCGCCGCCATGCACCGGGCGCGCGCCACGAACATTGGCTGGCGCAGCCGGAGTTGCCGCTGAACAGCGAGCAACGCGCCGCGTATGAGGCGATACGCGCCGGTTTCGACAGTTATCACGCGTTCCTGCTGGCCGGGGTTACCGGCAGCGGCAAGACCGAAGTTTATCTGCAACTGATCCGCGAAACCCTGGAGGCCGGCAAGCAGGCACTGGTGCTGATCCCGGAGATCAACCTCGGCCCGCAAACGCTGGCGCGTTTCGAACAGCGCTTCAATGCGCGCATCGCCCTGTTGCACTCGGCAGTCAATGATCGCGAGCGCCTCGACGCCTGGCTCGCGGCGCGCGATGGCGAGGCCGACATTATTATCGGCACCCGCTCCGCGCTGTTCACGCCGATGAAAAACCCCGGGCTGATCATCATCGATGAAGAGCACGACGGTTCTTATAAGCAGCAGGAAGGTCTGCGCTACCACGCTCGCGACCTGGCGCTGGTACGCGCACGGCAGGAAAACATCCCGATCGTCCTCGGTTCCGCCACGCCGTCGCTGGAAAGCCTGCACAACGCCTACACCGGTCGTTACGGCCTGCTGCGCCTGAACGAGCGCGCCGGTGGCGCCAAGCAACCGCGCTTCCTGCGCCTGGACGTCAAAAGCCGTCCACTGGACAGCGGGATTTCCGGGCCGATGCAGCAAGCCATCGGTCAGACGCTGGCGAATGGGCAACAAGTGCTGGTGTTCCTCAACCGTCGCGGTTTCGCGCCGACGTTGCTCTGCCACGATTGCGGCTGGATGTCCGAGTGTTCGCGCTGCGATGCGCGGATGACCGTGCACCAGCGTTATGGCGAACTGCGCTGCCACCATTGCGGTAACGTCGAGCGCACGCCGCGCCAGTGCCCGAAGTGCCACAAGGTCGATCTGCGGCCGGTGGGTGCCGGCACCGAGCGCGCTGAAGAACGCCTGGCGATTCTGTTCCCTGACTATCCGGTGCTGCGCGTTGACCGCGACAGCACGTCGCGCAAAGACGCGATGAATCAGCTGTTCGCGACGATTCAGAAGGGCCAGCCGTGCATTCTGGTCGGCACGCAGATGCTCGCCAAGGGACACCACTTTCCACGGGTGACGCTGGTGTCGATCCTCGATGCCGACGGCGGTTTGTTCTCTGGTGACTTCCGCGCCAGCGAGCGCATGGCGCAGTTGATTGTGCAGGTCGCCGGACGTGCGGGCCGGGCGGAAGAGCCGGGCAAGGTGATCATCCAGACACACCTCGCCGACCATCCTCTATTGGTGCAGCTCACCGAACAAGGCTACTTCGCCTTCGCCGAACAGGCCTTGAGCGAGCGCAGGGCCGCCGGGTTGCCACCGTTTGCGCATCTGGCGCTGTTGCGTGCCGAAGCGCACAAGCCCGGGCAGGCAGAAGGCTTTCTCGATGAAGCGTGCAGCGAGGCCGAGCGTTTGCTGGCCGAGCAGAATCTGAGCGGGATCGAATTGCTCGGGCCGGTGCCGGCGCCGATGGAGCGCCGTGCTGGCCGCTATCGCGCGCAGCTGTTGTTGCAGGCGACGGCGCGGGCGCCGCTGCATCGGTTGCTGACCAGTTGGCTGTTGGCGCTGGAGCAGATGCCGAGCGGGCGGGCGGTGCGTTGGTCGCTGGATGTCGATCCTGTCGATTTGTATTAAGGATCAAAAGATCGCAGCCTTCGGCAGCTCCTACCCTGCGATCTTTTGATCTTGATGTCACCACATATCCATAACCTGCCTGCTAAGGTTGGCAAGCCCGTCTTCGCAACGGATAATGCCCAGTTTTTCCACCCGCGCATCGATGCGCCCGCCGCGCTTGCGGTCGAAAGAGAAGACCATGAAAGACACCATTCGCCAGCTGATCCAACAAGCCATCACCCAACTCGTCAACGAAGGTGTGTTGCCTGAAGGCCTGACGCCGGCGATCCAGGTGGAGAACGCCCGCGACAAGACCCACGGCGACTTCGCCAGCAACATCGCGATGATGCTGGCCAAGCCTGCGGGGATGAAGCCGCGCGATCTGGCGGAAAAAATCATCGCCGCGCTGCCGGCTGACGAGAACGTCACCAAAGCCGAAATCGCTGGCCCGGGCTTCATCAACTTCTTCCAGAACACCCAGGCTTTGGCCTCGCGCCTCGACGCTGCCTTGGCTGATGCCCATGTTGGCGTGCGCAAGGCTGGCCCGGCGCAACGCACCGTGGTCGACCTGTCGGCACCGAATCTGGCCAAAGAGATGCACGTCGGCCATTTGCGCTCGACCATCATCGGCGACGGCGTGGCCCGCGTCCTCGAATTCCTCGGCGACGAAGTGATCCGTCAGAACCACGTCGGCGACTGGGGTACCCAGTTCGGCATGCTGATGGCTTATTTGCAGGAAAACCCGATCACCAGCGACGAGCTGTCTGACCTGGAAAACTTCTACCGCGCCGCCAAACAGCGTTTCGATGAATCCGCAGAGTTTGCCGACCGCGCCCGTGGTCTGGTGGTCAAGC
Organism: Pseudomonas sp. GM80; assembly: GCF_000282515.1. Lineage (GTDB taxonomy): Bacteria > Pseudomonadota > Gammaproteobacteria > Pseudomonadales > Pseudomonadaceae > Aquipseudomonas. Next base: position 164,868 of record NZ_AKJD01000063.1, on the reverse strand, counting down.
TGCAGGCCGGCGATGCCGAGTGCCTGGCGCTGTGGAGCAAGTTCAAGGACATCTCTCTGTCGCACTGCCAGAAGATCTACGAACTGCTCAACGTCAAACTGACCATGGCCGACGTGATGGGCGAAAGCGCCTACAACGACGACCTGATCAACGTGGTCAACGACCTGAAAGCGGCCGGCATGCTGGTCGAGAGCAACGGCGCCCAGTGCGTATTCCTCGACGAATTCAAAAATGCCGACGGCGACCCGCTGCCGGTGATCATCGTCAAGGCTGACGGCGGTTACCTGTACGCCACCACTGACCTCGCGGCCGTGCGCTATCGCAGCGGCAAACTGCAAGCCGATCGCGCGCTGTACTTCGTCGACCAGCGTCAGGCCCTGCACTTCCAGCAAGTGTTCGCCGTGGCGCGCAAGGCCGGTTTTGTGACCCATCCGATGGAGATGGAACACATGGGCTTCGGCACCATGAACGGCGCTGATGGCCGTCCGTTCAAGACCCGTGACGGCGGCACCGTGAAGCTGATCGACCTGCTGACCGAAGCGCAGGAACGTGCCTACAACCTGGTCAAAGAAAAGAACCCGACGCTGGCCGAAGACGAACTGCGCAACATCGCCAAAGTCGTCGGCATCGGCGCGGTGAAATATGCCGACCTGTCGAAACACCGCACCAGCGACTACAGCTTCAACTTCGATCTGATGCTGAATTTCGAAGGCAACACCGCGCCATACCTGCTTTACGCTTACACCCGCGTCGCCGGTGTGTTCCGCAAACTGGGCAAGGACTTCAGCGAAGTCGACGGTCAGATCGTGCTGGAAGCGGTGCATGAACAAGAGCTGGCGGCGAAACTGGCGCAGTTCGGCGAAGTGCTGAACAACGTGTCTGACAAAGGCACGCCGCACATTCTCTGCACTTACCTGTACGACGTTGCCGGTCTGTTCTCCAGCTTCTACGAGAACTGCCCGATCCTCGCCGCCGAAACGCCAGCCCAGATGCAGAGCCGTCTGCGCCTGGCCGCGCTGACCGGTCGCACCCTCAAGCAAGGCCTGGAGCTGTTGGGTCTGGAAACTCTGGAGCGTATGTAAGTTGGCTGCCAAGAAAAAACCTGCACCCAAGCGTGGCGCCAGCCGTTACCAAGCTCCTGCGAAGCAACCGATTCCGGGTTGGCTGTGGATGGCCATCGGCCTGACGGTCGGCGCGTTCATCGTGTTTCTGATGAAGCTGGAGCCGGGCAAGGGCAGCGACACGGTCAAGCGTGAGAAGGTCGAACAAGCGCAACAGCAGAAAGCGTCGAAGATCGCCGAGGCCAACAAGACCCCGCCGAGCCCGACGCAACCGGTGAAGCCGAAATACGACTTCTACACCTTGCTGCCGGAATCGGAAGTGATCGTGCCGCCGGACGCCGTGCCGGAGAAGACCTTGCCGACGCCACAAGTGCCGGCCATCCCGACCACGCCGGTGACCCCGGCGGAAGCGGCGAAGATCGACACCGCGCGCGCTCAGGCAGCCTTGGCCGGGATTACCCCGCCGCCAGCGCCACCGGTGAGCAAAGCGGCGCCGGTGACCAAGTTCTTCCTGCAGGCGGGTTCGTTCCGCAAGGAAACCGATGCCGACAAGGTCCGCGCGCAGATCATTCTGCTTGGTCAGGCGGTGGCGGTTGAATCCGGCACGGTGAAGGATGAAACCTGGTATCGCGTGTTGGTCGGCCCGTTCAGCAACCGTGAACAACTGACCACGGCCCAGAAACAACTGGCCGGCGCCGGCTTCAGCAACCTGTTGTTACAACAACGCCAGAGCCGCTGACTTTACGTAGAAAACCGTTCCCACAGGCGACGCAAATCCCCTGTAGGAGCTGCCGCAGGCTGCGATCTTTTGATTTTGCTTTCAGATCAGGATCAAAAGATCGCAGCCTTCGGCAGCTCCTACAGTTGATCACCGCTCGTCTCCTCTCCCGCGCTACGGTTGAAATCCTCTCCAGCACCCCCATATGAATGGGCATAAGGCACTTTCGCCCCGCTGTGTGGAGACTCTTCCCTTGACCACCATCGTTTCAGTCCGCCGTCACGGCAAAGTCGTCATGGGCGGCGACGGCCAGGTTTCTCTCGGCAATACCGTGATGAAAGGCAACGCGAAAAAAGTTCGTCGCCTGTACCACGGCCAGGTCATCGCCGGTTTTGCCGGTGCCACCGCTGACGCCTTTACCCTCTTCGAACGTTTCGAAGGCCAGCTTGAAAAACATCAGGGCCACCTGATCCGCGCCGCTGTCGAACTCGCCAAAGAATGGCGCACCGACCGCTCCCTGAGCCGCCTCGAAGCCATGCTCGCGGTCGCCAACAAGGACGCCTCGCTGATCATCACCGGCAACGGTGACGTGGTCGAACCCGAGGACGGCCTGATCGCCATGGGTTCCGGCGGCGGCTACGCGCAAGCGGCAGCCAGCGCCCTGCTGAAAAAGACCGACCTGTCGGCCCGGGAAATCGTCGAAACCGCACTGGGCATCGCTGCCGACATCTGCGTATTCACCAACCACACTCAGACCATTGAGGAGCAGGATCTCGCTGAAGAAGCCTGATAAGGCCCCTGTGCCACGGCTTGTTTCTGCTTGAGGACCGCCAATTATTATGTCCATGACTCCCCGCGAAATCGTCCACGAACTCAACCGCCACATCATCGGCCAGGACGATGCCAAGCGCGCCGTCGCGATTGCCCTGCGCAACCGCTGGCGCCGCATGCAGCTGCCTGAAGAGCTGCGCGTTGAAGTGACCCCGAAGAACATCCTGATGATCGGCCCGACCGGTGTCGGTAAAACCGAGATCGCCCGTCGTCTGGCGAAACTGGCCAACGCGCCGTTCATCAAAGTCGAAGCGACCAAGTTCACCGAAGTTGGTTATGTTGGCCGTGACGTCGAATCGATCATCCGTGATCTGGCCGACGCCGCGATCAAGATGCTCCGCGAGCAGGAAATGACCCGCGTGCGCCACCGCGCCGAAGACGCTGCCGAGGATCGCATCCTCGACGCGCTGCTGCCGCCGGCCCGCATGGGCTTCAGCAACGAAGAAGCGCCGAGCTCCGATTCCAACACCCGTCAGCTGTTCCGCAAGCGCCTGCGCGAAGGTCAGCTGGATGACAAGGAAATCGAGATCGAAGTCGCCGAGGTTGCCGGCATCGAAATCGCCACGCCACCCGGCATGGAAGAGATGACCAACCAGTTGCAGTCGCTGTTCGCCAACATGGGCAAGGGCAAGAAGAAGTCGCGCAAGCTCAAGGTCAAAGAAGCGTTGAAGCTGGTGCGTGATGAGGAAGCCGGGCGTCTGGTCAACGAAGAAGAGCTGAAGGCCAAAGCGCTGGAAGCCGTCGAGCAGCACGGCATCGTGTTCATCGACGAGATCGACAAAGTCGCCAAGCGTGGCAATGTCGGCGGTGCCGATGTTTCCCGTGAAGGCGTACAGCGCGACCTGCTGCCGCTGATCGAAGGCTGCACCGTCAACACCAAGCTGGGCATGGTCAAAACCGACCATATCCTGTTCATCGCCTCCGGTGCGTTCCACCTGAGCAAGCCGAGCGATCTGGTGCCGGAGCTGCAAGGTCGTCTGCCGATTCGCGTCGAACTCAAGGCCCTGAGCCCGGAAGATTTCGAGCGCATCCTCAGCGAACCGCACGCCTCGCTCACCGAGCAATATTGCGCGCTGCTGAAAACCGAAGGCCTGAACATTCAGTTCCAGCCGGAAGGCATCAAGCGCATCGCCGAGATCGCCTGGCAGGTCAACGAGAAGACCGAGAACATCGGTGCCCGTCGCCTGCACACCCTGCTTGAGCGCTTGCTGGAAGAGGTATCGTTCAGCGCCGGTGATCTGGCCAGCACCCACGATGAGCAGCCGATCCTGATCGACGCGGCGTACGTCAACAGCCACCTCGGCGAATTGGCGCAGAACGAAGACCTGTCCCGTTATATCCTGTAGGTCACCGTCCCTGTAGGAGCTGCCGCAGGCTGCGATCTTTTGACTTGAGTTTTTAAAAAGCAAGATCAAAAGATCGCAGCCTTCGGCAGCTCCTACGGGGTGTTCCTCTAGTCGGATGACCTGCAATGACTACTATTCCTACCGACATCAAACTGCACAAAGCCTCGAAAACCCTGACGCTCACCTACGCGTCCGGCGAGGAATACACCCTGCCCGCCGAATTCCTGCGTGTGCATTCGCCCTCCGCCGAGGTCCAGGGCCACGGCAAACCGATCCTGCAATTCGGCAAGCTCAACGTCGGTCTGAGCAAGCTGGAACCGGCCGGTCACTACGCACTGAAACTGACCTTCGACGACGGTCACGACAGCGGCTTGTTCACTTGGGAATATCTCTACGAGCTGGGGCGACGTCATGACGCACTCTGGGCCGATTATCTGGCCGAGCTGAAAGCGGCCGGCAAGACCCGCGATCCGAACGAGTCAGTCGTCAAGCTGATGCTCTAGCCCGTGCCTTGCGCTCATTAGAGGGCATTTTCTAAATTCATCTGTTTGAATGCTCCGCTGTGTGGCCGAGGATCGGCCCGCTTGCGAAAAAAATTAAACTCGGGTAACCAATGGAGCTGGCAAGTTCCCTGCAGTGCTCTACGACTGTAAAGCAGCTATGCAGAATTAACGGTCACCCGAGCAGTAGTACCTGGCATTGGCTGTGGAACTGCACAGCAGAAAACCGGGTACTCGTCTCAGGACAATGGAGCGTCGTAGATGAGTAACAAGAATAACGATGACCTGAAGTACCAAGCCTCGGAAAACACCTTGGGGCTTAATCCCGTCGTTGGGCTGCGCGGAAAGGATCTGCTGGCCTCTGCTCGTATGGTGCTCAAACAGGCCATCAAACAACCGATCCATAGCGTCAAGCACGTCACCCATTTCGGCCTCGAACTGAAGAACGTGCTGTTCGGCAAATCCGAACTGCAACCGGCTGGCGATGACCGTCGCTTCGCTGATCCTGCGTGGAGCCAGAACCCGCTCTACAAACGTTATCTGCAAACCTACCTGGCGTGGCGCAAGGAACTCCACTCCTGGATTGATGACAGCAGCCTCTCCCCCAAAGACATCGCGCGCGGTCACTTCGTCATCAACCTGATGACCGAAGCCATGGCCCCGACCAACACCGCCGCCAACCCGGCTGCGGTCAAACGCTTCTTCGAAACCGGTGGCAAGAGCCTGCTCGACGGCCTCTCGCATCTGGCCAAGGATCTGGTCCACAACGGCGGCATGCCGAGCCAGGTCAACATGGGCGCATTCGAGGTCGGCAAGAGCCTCGGCGTGACCGAAGGCGCGGTGGTGTTTCGCAACGACGTGCTGGAGCTGATCCAGTACAGGCCGATCACCGAGCAAGTACACGAGCGTCCATTGCTGGTGGTGCCGCCGCAGATCAACAAGTTCTACGTATTCGATTTGAGCCCGGACAAGAGCCTGGCGCGCTTCTGCCTGCGCAATAACGTGCAGACGTTCATCGTCAGCTGGCGCAACCCGACCAAGGCGCAGCGCGAGTGGGGCCTGTCGACGTATATCGATGCGCTGAAAGAAGCGGTTGACGTGGTCACCGCGATCACCGGCAGCAAAGACATCAACATGCTCGGCGCCTGCTCTGGCGGCATCACCTGCACCGCCCTGCTCGGCCACTACGCGGCGATCGGCGAGAAGAAGGTCAATGCCCTCACGCTGCTGGTGAGTGTGCTCGACACGACGCTGGACAGCGACGTCGCCCTGTTTGTCGACGAGCAGACCCTGGAGACCGCCAAACGCCATTCGTATCAGGCCGGCGTGCTCGAAGGCAAAGACATGGCCAAGGTCTTCGCCTGGATGCGCCCCAATGACCTGATCTGGAACTACTGGGTCAACAACTACCTGCTCGGCAACGAGCCGCCGGTGTTCGACATCCTGTTCTGGAACAACGACACCACCCGGTTGCCGGCGGCGTTCCACGGCGACCTGATCGAGATGTTCAAAAACAACCCACTGATCCGCCCGAATGCACTGGAAGTGTGCGGCACGCCGATCGACCTCAAGCAGGTCACCGCCGACATCTTCTCGCTGGCTGGCACCAACGACCACATCACGCCGTGGAAGTCCTGCTACAAGTCGGCGCAATTGTTCGGTGGCAAGGTGGAGTTCGTGCTGTCGAGCAGCGGGCATATCCAGAGCATCCTCAATCCGCCGGGCAACCCGAAATCGCGTTACATGACCGGCGAAGAGATGGCCGCGAATGCCGATGACTGGCAGGAAAACTCGACCAAGCACACCGATTCCTGGTGGCTGCACTGGCAGGCGTGGCAGGCCGAGCGCTCGGGCAACCTGAAAAAGGCCCCGTTGAAACTGGGCAACAAGGCACACCCGGCGGGCGAAGCCTCGCCGGGCACATACGTACACGAGCGGTAACTGACACCACCCCTCCCTGTAGGAGCTGCCGAAGGCTGCGATCTTTTGACTTTTGATTTTTAAACAACAAGATCAAAAGATCGCAGCCTTCGGCAGCTCCTACATGGGGGTGGTGAATTTAAATCCACAGGGCCTGACGCATGCCGCAACCGTTCATATTCCGTACCGTCGATCTGGATGGTCAAACCATCCGCACGGCGGTGCGCCCCGGCAAGCCTCACTTGACGCCCTTGCTGATTTTCAACGGCATCGGTGCCAACCTGGAGCTGGTGTTTCCGTTTGTCGCGGCGCTGGATCCGGATCTGGAAGTGATCGCCTTCGACGTCCCCGGTGTCGGCGGCTCTTCCACGCCTAATCGGCCGTACCGCTTTCCCGGCCTGGCCAAGCTGACCGCGCGGATGCTCGATTACCTCGACTACGGTCAGGTCAACGTCATCGGCGTGTCGTGGGGTGGTGCGCTCGCGCAGCAGTTCGCCTACGACTACCCCGAGCGCTGCAAGAAACTGGTGCTGGCGGCGACTGCGGCCGGTGCGGTGATGGTGCCGGGCAAACCGAAAGTGCTGTGGATGATGGCCAGCCCGCGGCGCTACATTCAGCCTTCGCACGTGATTCGGATCGCGCCGCTGATCTACGGCGGCTCGTTCCGCCGCGACCCGACGCTGGCGGCCAGCCACGCGGCGAAAGTGCGTTCGGCCGGCAAGCTCGGTTATTACTGGCAGCTGTTCGCAGGCTTGGGCTGGACGAGCATTCACTGGCTGCACAAGATCCATCAGCCGACGCTGGTGCTGGCCGGTGACGACGATCCGCTGATCCCGCTGATCAACATGCGCATGCTCGCCTGGCGCATTCCCAACGCGCAGTTGCACATCATCGATGACGGCCATCTGTTCCTGATCACCCGCGCCGAAGCCGTGGCGCCGATCATCATGAAATTCCTCCAGGAGGAACGGCAGCGCGCGGTGATGCACCCGCATCCGACACCGCTCGGCGGTTGACCCCGGCGGCAGGCTTTATGCAGGGCTTGAGCAAAGAGTGCGCGGCAGGACGCCGCGCAGGCAGTAACCCGTAACAGCGTCTATGGTGTTCTGGTTCGGTGAATGTGTTTTTGACCTGAAGACGAAGGAGTGTTGAGTCATGCGCGAAAAACCAGCGACGGGCGTAGTGCCCAGCCCCGCCGTGTTCATCAATGCACAAAGTGCGATCACCGGCCTGCGCGGCCGGGACCTGATCTCGACCTTGCGCAGCGTCGCCGCCCATGGCCTGCGCAACCCGATTCACAGCGCGAAGCACGCCTTGAAACTCGGCGGCCAACTGGGCCGCGTCTTGCTCGGCGACACCCTGCACCCGACCAATCCGAACGACAGCCGTTTTGCCGATCCGGCATGGAGCCTCAATCCGTTTTACCGGCGCAGCTTGCAGGCGTATCTGGCCTGGCAGAAGCAGGTCAAAAGCTGGATCGACGACAGCGACATGAACCCGCAAGACCGCGCCCGCGCGCACTTCGCCTTCACCTTGCTCAATGACGCCGTGGCGCCGTCCAATACGTTGCTCAATCCGCTGGCGATCAAAGAGCTGTTCAACTCCGGCGGCCACAGCCTGGTGCGCGGCCTCAGCCATTTGTTCGATGACTTGCTGCACAACGATGGCTTGCCCCGGCAAGTAACCAAGCAGGCTTTTGAAGTCGGTAAAACCGTGGCGACTACTACCGGCTCGGTGGTGTTTCGCAACGAGATGCTGGAGCTGATCCAGTACAAGCCGATGAGCGAAAAACAGTACGCCAAGCCACTGCTGGTGGTGCCGCCGCAAATCAACAAGTACTACATCTTCGACCTCAGCCCGCACAACAGCTTCGTCCAGTACGCGCTGAAAAACGGCTTGCAGACGTTCATGATCAGTTGGCGCAATCCGGATGTACGCCATCGTGAATGGGGCCTGTCGACGTATGTCGAGGCGGTGGAAGAGGCGATGAACATCTGCCGGACGATCACTGGCGCCCGCGAGGTCAATCTGATGGGCGCTTGCGCCGGCGGGCTGACCATCGCCGCCCTGCAAGGGCATCTGCAGGCCAAGCGGCAACTGCGGCGGGTCTCCAGCGCGACCTATCTGGTCAGTCTGCTCGACAGCGAAATCGAAACCTCGGCCACGCTGTTCGCCGATGAGCAAACCCTCGAAGCGGCCAAGCGCCGCTCGTATCAAAAAGGCGTGCTCGACGGTCGCGACATGGCCAAGGTCTTCGCATGGATGCGCCCCAACGATTTGATCTGGAGCTACTTCGTCAACAACTACCTGTTGGGCAAAGAGCCGCCGGCCTTCGACATCCTCTACTGGAACAACGACAACACCCGCCTGCCCGCCGCGTTTCACGGCGACTTGCTGGACTTCTTCAAGCACAACCCGCTGACCCATCCGGGCGGGCTGGAAGTGTGCGGCACGCCGATCGACCTGCAGAAAGTCACCGTCGACAGCTTCAGCGTCGCCGGCATGAACGACCACATTACCCCGTGGGACGCGGTGTATCGCTCGACCTTGCTGCTCGGTGGCGAGCGACGTTTCGTGCTGTCCAACAGTGGCCATGTGCAGAGCATTCTCAACCCGCCGAGCAACCCGAAAGCCGCGTACGTCGAAAACGGCAAGATGAGCAGCGACCCGCGCGCCTGGTACTACGACGCCAAACACGTCGACGGCAGCTGGTGGCCACAGTGGCTGGAATGGATTCAACAGCGATCCGGCGCCCAGCACGAAACTTCATTCACCCTCGGCAACCCGAACTATCCACCGATGGAGGCAGCGCCCGGTACCTACGTGCGCGTGCGCTGACGCTTAACCGAACTTTTCTAAGAAGACTGGATGAAAACCCGCGACCGGATTCTCGAATGTGCTTTGCAACTGTTCAACGAAAAGGGTGAGCCGAACGTCTCCACCATGGAAGTTGCCAACGAAATGGGCATCAGCCCCGGCAACCTCTACTACCACTTTCATGGCAAGGAACCGTTGATTCTCGGGTTGTTCGAACGCTTCCAGAATGAACTGGCGCCGCTGCTGGATCCGCCGTCCGACGTGGAGTTGGCGCCGGAGGATTACTGGCTGTTTTTGCATTTGATCGTCGAGCGGCTGGCGCAGTACCGCTTTCTGTTTCAGGACCTGTCGAACCTGGCCGGGCGGCTGCCGAAACTGGCCAAGGGCATTCGTCATCTGCTCAATGCACTGAAGCGCACGCTGGCGTCGTTGCTCGCGCGGTTGAAGGCGGCGGGGCAGTTGGTCAGCGATACCCAGGCGTTGGGGCAACTGGTGGAGCAGATCACCATGACGTTGCTGTTTTCGCTGGATTATCAGCGGATTCTGGATCGTGAGGGCGAAGTTCGTTTGGTCGTGTACCAGATCATGATGTTGGTGGCACCGCACCTGCTGCCGCCGGTAAAAGTCGCCACCGAACGTATGGCCCTGCAATACCTCGAAGACCACGAGTAACCCGGAATCAAAAGATCGCAGCCTTCGGCAGCTCCTACAGGGGGAATGTGTACCTCTGTAGGAGCTGCCGAAGGCTGCGATCTTTTGATCTTCAAACAAAAACGCCCGACCTTCACAGGCCGGGCGCTTTATTTTGCCCTGATGAATCAGGACTGACTGGTTGGCGTCGACGGGGTCGATGCAACAGTCGGGGTTGCGACTGGAGTCGGTGCGGCGGCGGAGTTCGACGCGCTTACCGGAGCTGCCGGCGTGGCAGGTTTGGCTGCAGCAGGTGCTGCTGGCTTCGGCGCTGCGGCTTTCGGGGCGGCCGGTTTTTTCACTGCGGGTTTTTTCGCTGCTGCGGGTTTGGCCGCAGGCTTGGCAGCCGGTTTGGCGGCAGCGGTTTTCGCTGCTGGCTTGGCCGCTGGTTTCGCTGCAGTTTTAGCTGCAGGTTTAGCGGCCGGCTTGGCAGCGGCTTTGGCGGCAACCGGTTTGGCTGCGGCTTTTGCTGCTGGCTTGGCGGCGGCCGTTTTCGCAGCAGGCTTGGCCGCTGCTTTTGCTGCGGGTTTAGCCGCCGCTTTGGCCAGAGGCTTGGCAGCGGATTTTGCCGCTGGTTTGGCCGCTGCGGTTTTGGCTGCCGGTTTTGCTGCTGCGGTTTTCGCCGCCACAGGCTGAGCTTTCAGACCGGTCAGTTTTTCGATCTGTTTGGTCAGTGTGTCGACCTTGCTGTTGAGCGCTTTGACTTCATTGCGGCTCGGTACACCGAGGCGCGAAATCGCGCTGTTCAGGCGCTTGTCGAAAGCCCCTTCCAGCTCGTCCCACTTGCCCAGTGCGCGATCTTTCACGCCGCTGATGCGCGACTTGGCCGACGAAGCGGAATCCTTGGCGGCATCGACTTTTTTGCCGACTGCAGACTTGGTGAGCTTCTCGGCTTTCTCGCCGTCTTTGACCAATGTATCGAAGAGCTTGCTGCCGTCAGTGTCGATCTTCGAGTACACGCCTAAACCAGCAAGCCAGATTTTGCGGGAGTAGTCTTCGACTTTCCCGATCCACGAGCTGCCTTCTTTATCGGTGTTCTTTTTACCAGCCATCCCGTTCTCCTTAAGATTTACGCGCGACGCGTTCGAGCAATGCCGTCAGCTCATCGAGCTTAGCAGAGAGTGTCTCAACGTCATGTTTAGACGGAATGCCGATACGATTCAAGGCGCTTGCTACACGGGAGTCGAACGCCTTCTCGACCTTGTCGAGTTGAACTTCGACGCGACCTTTGAAAGAACTCACTTCACCCTTGGCTTCATCGATCTCGGCGTTGGCCGCTTCGAGCTTTTCGGTGACGGCTTTTTTGCCTTTCTTTTCAACAGTTTGACCAGCTTTGATCAGCTCTTGAAAGTAGTCGCTGCCCTCTTGGCCGACCTTGGCGTAGGCACCCAGGCCTGCCAGCCAGATCTTGCGGGCATAGGATTTGACGTCGCTCAGAGCAGTTGTCGAAGCGTCGATTTTTTTCTTCAAAATAACTTTGGCCATGGTGCACCTCACGCGCAGAAGGTTTGAGGAACTGCCCGGACAAGTGTCGGGCTCAGGCACAAAGTAGGCAGAAAAATTAGAAACGGCACCCTAACAACTGACATGAATCGGTGGTGCCTGAATGAAAAGATCGCAGCCTTCGGCAGCTCCTACAGGGGAATGTGTACCTCTGTAGGAGCTGCCGAAGGCTGCGATCTTTTGATGTTCAGACCAACGCTTTGTCGAGGGCTTTTTCGATTTCGGCTTTGATCATGCCGCTCATGGCCGACATCATGATGCCCAGTTCAACGTCGACCTTGATCGAATCGTCCGCCACATGCACCGCGCCTTTCACGCCCGAACGTTTGAGGTTCAGGGTGTCGCCCGACCATTGCGGCTCCAGGCCATATTGCTCGGAGAGTTTTTGCGCCAGCTTGTCGGCCTTCTCGCGGGCGGCTTCCTTGCCCAGGCTGTGGGCACGTTCAACAGTGATTTTGGCCATTGATTGACTCCTGCTTTTTGAATGGGGCGAAAAAGATGTGTCGGTAAATCTTGACCGCCGCTGCGGCAAATCGTCCCGAAGGTTGCCCATCTTACCTTTAGCCATTCCAAGACAAAGCATGGCTTGGGGATTAGAATGTCGCGCATTCTCTTTTGGTGACAGCGATATGACTGATCAGCGCAAAGGCAGCGATGCCGAACCCACCACTCACTTCGGCTTCAAAAACGTTCCGGAAAGCCAGAAAGCGGAAAAAGTCGCTGAGGTTTTCCACTCGGTAGCCGCCAAGTACGACCTGATGAACGACCTTCTGTCGGGCGGCATGCACCGTTTGTGGAAGCGTTTCGCGATCGAACTGTCTGGCGTGCGCAGCGGTAACCGCGTGCTGGACATCGCCGGCGGTACCGGTGACCTGACCAAAAAATTCTCGCACCTGGTCGGCCCGACCGGTCAGGTGGTCCTGGCTGACATCAACGAATCCATGCTCAAGGTCGGTCGTGACCGCCTGCTCGACCTGGGTGTCGCCGGCAACGTCGAATTCGTTCAGGCGGACGCGGAAAAACTGCCGTTCCCGGACAACCATTTCGACTGCGTGACCATCGCCTTCGGCCTGCGCAACGTGACGCATAAAGAAGACGCCCTGCGCTCGATGCTGCGCGTGCTCAAGCCCGGCGGTCGTTTGCTGGTGCTGGAATTCTCCAAGCCGACCAACGCATTGATGTCGAAAGCCTACGACGCCTACTCGTTCGCCTTCATGCCGCTGATGGGCAAGCTGATCACCAACGACTCGGAAAGCTATCGCTATCTGGCCGAATCGATCCGCATGCACCCGAATCAGGAAACCCTGAAGTCGATGATGGTCGACGCCGGTTTCGACCGCGTGACCTATCACAACATGACCGCAGGCATCGTCGCCCTGCACCGCGGCATTAAGCCCTGATGTTGCTCACCGGGCTGCTCGCCAGCGTTGAACTCGGCCTCAACCGGGTGCTGCGTCTCGACAGCACGGCGCTGCCGCGGCTGGCGCATTTGACTGGCAAGGTGATTGCCGTCGACTGCCGCACCCCGGCGCTGCAACTGTTCATCCTGCCGAGCGACGAAGGTCTGATGCTGGCCTCGCACTGGGAAACCGGTGTCGACTGCACCCTGCGTGCGCCGGCTTCGAGCCTGATCAAACTGGCCGTGAGCAAAGACAAGACCGCGGTGCTGCACGCCCCGGAAGTCGAGCTCGATGGCGACAGCGGCGTGCTGCTGGAGCTGGCCGGCGTGTTGCAGGATCTTGAGCTGGACTGGGAGTACGAACTCTCACGCTGGCTCGGCCCGGTCGCCACGCAACTGGTCGGTGGCCATCTGCGCAGTCGCGCACGCTGGTATCAACAAGGATTTGCCAGCCTCAACCAGAATCTCGCCGAATACCTCGCCGAAGAATCGCGCACCCTCGTCGGGCAGCGCGAAGCCGAAGCACGGTTCAGCGAACTGGACCGGATCAAACTTGATCTGGAACGTCTCGAGGCGCGTTTCGAGCGCCTTTCCCGATCCCTCGACCCAAGCGATAACGCATGAAGCTGCTTGCCGTCCGCCGTCTGTTGCGCATCCAGCGCGTCGTGATCCGCTACCGCCTCGATGACCTGCTGTTCGATCTGCCGTTGCCGTGGTTCCTCTTGGCGCTGCGCTATGTGTTGCCGTGGCGCTGGTTCCCGCGCAAGCCGCTGGACCTGAGCCGGGGCGCGCGTCTGCGTCTGGCGTTGCAGGATCTCGGGCCGATTTTCATCAAGTTCGGGCAGATTCTCTCGACCCGCCGCGATTTGCTGCCGGAAGACATCGCCGATGAGCTGATGCGCTTGCAGGATCGCGTGCCGCCGTTCGATTCGCAGTTGTCGATCAAGCTGATCGAAGAACAGCTGGGCAAGAAAATCAGCGACGTGTTCAGCCGTTTCGACGTCGAACCGCTGGCCTCGGCCTCGGTGGCGCAGGTGCATGCCGCGCAGCTGAAAACCGGCGAAGAAGTCGTGGTCAAGGTGATCCGCCCGGGTCTGAAGCCGATCATCGCGCAGGATCTGGCGTGGCTGTTCATCCTCGCCCGCGCGGCTGAAAAACTGTCGGCCGACGCGCGTCTGCTGCACCCGGTCGACGTGGTGCAGGACTACGAAAAAACCATCTACGACGAACTCGATCTGCTGCGCGAGGCGGCCAACGCCAGCCAGTTGAAGCGCAACTTCGAAGGTTCGCCGCTGCTGTACGTGCCGCAAGTCTATTGGGACTGGTGCCGGCCGAAAGTGCTGGTGATGGAGCGCATCTACGGCATTCAGGTCACCGATCTGGCGACCCTCGCCGATCAGCGCACCGACATGAAAATGCTCGCCGAGCGTGGCGTGGAGATCTTCTTCACCCAAGTGTTCCGCGACAGTTTCTTCCACGCCGACATGCACCCGGGCAACATCTTCGTCAGCACCGTCAACCCGTGGAGCCCGCAATACATCGCGATCGACTGCGGCATCGTCGGCAGCCTGACCCCGGAAGACCAGGATTATCTGGCGCGCAACCTGTTCGCCTTCTTCAAGCGTGACTACCGTCGCGTGGCGCAGTTGCACATCGATTCGGGCTGGGTGCCGGCAGAAACCAAACTCAACGAATTCGAAGCGGCAATCCGTACGGTGTGCGAACCGATCTTCGAAAAACCGTTAAAAGATATTTCATTTGGCCAAGTGCTGATGCGCCTGTTCCAGACCGCACGCCGCTTCAACATGGAAGTGCAGCCGCAACTGGTGCTGCTGCAAAAGACCCTGCTGAACATCGAAGGTCTTGGCCGTCAGCTGTATCCGGATCTGGATCTGTGGAACACCGCGCAGCCGTTTCTGGAGCGCTGGATGCGCGAGCGTGTCAGCCCGAAAGCCTTGCTCGGCAACGTGCAGAGCCAGTTTGAACAGTTGCCGCATCTGGCGAATATGGCCCGCGATCTGCTCGAACGCATGTCCCAGCCGCATGCCTACGACCCGCCGCCGCCATGGCACAAACGCAAGGACGACTGGTTCCTGCGCCTGCTCGGTTGCGCGCATCTGGCCGGCGGGGTGATCCTCGCCATCGGTGGCCCGCTAAACGAATTGGGACATTGGCCAGCCGGAATCATGGTGGCCGTGGGCTTGTATCTGGTCGTTCGCCGATAGCACGAATCAGCTGCAAGTTATAAGCTGCGAGCTGCAAGCCTGACGATACTGGAACACCGCAATCTGCTTTTACTTGCAGCTTGAAGCTCAAAGCTTGTAGCTGCGTTTCGGGAATTGAAGATGAAAAACTGGCTGGACGAGATCAAGTGGGACGCTGATGGCCTGGTGCCGGCGATTGCCCAGGATCACAAGACCGGACGCGTGCTGATGATGGCCTGGATGAACCGCGAAGCGCTCGAACTGACCGCCGCGGAAAACCGTGCAATCTACTGGTCACGTTCGCGTGGCAAGCTGTGGCGCAAGGGCGAAGAGTCCGGCCATGTGCAGACCTTGCATGAGATGCGTCTGGACTGTGACGCCGACGTGATCATCCTGATGGTTGAACAGATCGGCGACATCGCTTGCCATACCGGCCGTCAAAGCTGCTTTTACCGCGTCTTCGAAAACGGCGACTGGAAAACCGTCGATCCGGTTCTGAAAGACCCGCACGCTATCTATTCCGCAGGACACAAACATGAGTGACACCCTGACCCGCCTGGCCGAAGTGCTCGAAGAGCGCAAAGGCGCAGCCGCCGACAGCTCGTATGTGGCTAGTCTGTATCACAAGGGTTTGAACAAGATTCTGGAGAAAGTCGGCGAAGAGTCGGTCGAAACCATTATTGCCGCCAAGGATGCCGCGATCAGTGGCGACTGCAGCGATGTGATCTACGAGACCGCCGACCTGTGGTTCCACAGCATGGTCATGCTCGCCCAACTGGGGCAGCATCCGCAGGCTGTGCTCGATGAACTGGATCGCCGCTTCGGCCTGTCCGGACACGTCGAGAAAGCCTCGCGTCCGTCCGCCTGAACAATTTTTAGAGAGGAACAGCAACATGGGCATTTTTGACTGGAAACACTGGATCGTCATTCTGGTAGTCGTGGTGTTGGTGTTCGGCACCAAGAAACTGAAAAACCTCGGCACTGACGTTGGCGAGTCGATCAAGGGCTTTCGCAAAGCCATGAACGACGATGAAAAACCCGCCGCTGATCCAACCGTGACGCCTGCGCAGCCAGTGCCACCGGTGCAGCCGCAAGCCACCGCTCAGGCCAACCCGCCGCACACCATCGATGTGCAGGCGCAGAAAGTCGAAGAGCCGATCCGCAAAGACGTGTGAGCACTGACTAATGTTTGGTATCAGCTTCTCTGAACTGCTGCTCGTCGGCCTCGTTGCCCTGCTGGTGCTGGGCCCCGAGCGTCTGCCGGGCGCTGCGCGCACCGCTGGCCTGTGGGTCGGACGACTGAAGCGCAGCTTCAACGCGATCAAACAGGAAGTTGAACGTGAAATCGGTGCCGACGAGATTCGTCGGCAACTGCACAACGAGCACATTCTGTCGCTGGAGCAGGAAGCGCGGAAGATTTTCAGCCCGGTTCAGCAAGAGCCGACGCCGGTTGAGCATGTAGGTCAGCAGACGATTCATGCGCCAGCCGCACCTGTTGCGCCTGCTCCGACACCTGCACCTGCTGCCGTTGTAGCCCCGACAGAACCGGCGCCAGTCGTTGTCGCGGAACAGTCTGTTGAACACGTTGCGCCAAACGCCGCGCCGATCACCCCAGCGCCTCAAGACTCCACTCTGCCGCCGCGAGCCCCATGAGCGATCTCCCCGAAAACGACCAGCACATGCCGCTGGTTTCGCACCTCACCGAGTTGCGCACCCGCCTGCTGCGTTGTGTGGCGGCGATCTTCATTATCTTCGCCGGGTTGTTCGCCTTCACCCAGCAGATCTACACCTTCGTCTCGACGCCGCTGCGCCAGTACCTGCCGGTCGGCGCGACGATGATTGCCACGGATGTGTCGTCGCCGTTCCTGACGCCACTGAAGCTGACGATGATGGTTTCGCTGTTCCTTGCGATCCCGGTGATCCTGCATCAGATCTGGGGCTTTATCGCGCCGGGCCTGTACAAGCATGAGAAGCGCATCGCGGTGCCGTTGCTGGTGTCGAGCATTCTGCTGTTCTACACCGGCATGGCGTTCGCCTATTACTTCGTGTTCCCGCTGATCTTCAAATTCTTCGCCGCTGCCACCCCGGCCGGCGTGGAAATGATGACCGACATCGCCAGTTACCTCGATTTCGTCATGACGCTGTTCTTCGCCTTCGGCGTAGCGTTCGAGATCCCGGTGGCCGTGGTGCTGCTGGTTTGGATCGGCGTGGTCGACGTCAAATACCTGAAGAAAATCCGCCCGTACGTGATCATCGGCTGCTTCGTGGTCGGCATGATCCTGACGCCGCCGGACATCTTCTCGCAGACGCTGCTGGCCGTACCGATGTGGATGCTGTTTGAAATCGGCATTCTGTTCGGTGGTTTGATCAGCAAGCGCGAACGGCCGGAAGAAACCCCGGCCGACGACCACAACGACCAGCCGCCAGCGACCCAGGCATGAACCTGCTGTTGCTCGAAGAGGCCGATTTCATTGCGGCCGACCGCGTGGTGCTGCGTGATCGTCGCCTGACCCATATGCAGGAAGTTCACCGCTCGGAAGTCGGTGACAGCCTGCGCGTCGGGCGCATCAACGGGCTGATGGGTTCGGCCGAGTTGCTGCGCCTGGAAGCGGGTGAAGCCGAACTGCGCGTGACCCTCGATCAGCCGCCACCGGCCAAACTGCCGCTGACTCTCGTGCTGGCGCTGCCGCGTCCGAAAATGCTCCGCCGGGTGTTTCAGACCGTGGCGACCATGGGCGTGTCGAAGGTGATTCTGGTCAACAGCTATCGGGTCGAAAAAAGCTTCTGGCAGACACCGTTTCTGGAGCCTGAGGCGATTCGCGAAAACTTGATCCTCGGCCTCGAACAGGCCCGCGACACGGTGCTACCGGAAATCATCATCGAAAAGCGCTTCAAGCCTTTCGTTGAAGACCGCCTGCCGGCGATTACCGAAGGCACTCTCGGTCTTGTCGGCCATCCCGGTAACTATCCGCCGTGCCCGCGCGCCCTCAGCGAACCGGTCACCCTGGCGATCGGCCCCGAAGGTGGCTGGATTCCCTACGAGATCGACCTGCTGGGCAAGTCCGGCCTGCAACCGGTGCAACTCGGCGAGCGCATCCTGCGCGTCGAAACCGCCGTCACCGCCCTCCTCGCCCGCCTTTTTTAAGCGTCGCCCAATCCCCGGTAGGAGCTGCCGCAGGCTGCGATCTTTTGATGTTGTTTTTTAGAAGCAAGATCAAAAGATCGCAGCCTCGTTTCACTCGACAGCTCCTACAGGATGGCGGGGCCGGCGGATAAATGGTGTTACAGATTGCCATCACTCGGCCGATACCCTCCCCATAAGTCCAATTAGTGGGTCGGGGAGTGGTCGCATGTACCGTTGGTTAGCCGAGAATCTTGGAAACGTCAGCGTCAAACGCAAGTTGGGTATCGGTTTCGGCCTGGTGCTGTTGCTGACGCTGTTGATCACCTTCACCGGCTGGACCGGCATGAACGGCATCATCAGCCGCGGTGACAAACTGGGGTTCATCTCCAGCCTCAATGAGCTGACCAAGGACTTGCGTCTGGCGCGCCTGGACTATGAAGCGCGCCGTGGCGAACAGGGCCCTGGCGCGGTGAACGAGTTGCTCGGCAAACTCGACAGCGGTCTGCAAACCGCCCGCAGCCTGATCGAACAACCGTCCGATGCCGCCATGGTTGATCAGCAACTGGCCGCCGTCGCCGAGTACAAACGCGCTTTTGCCGACATGGCCCAGGCCACCGTGCAACGTGAAGACGCGCGCAGCAAGCTCGGCGCCAGTGCCGACAACGCCGTGGCCAAGGTTGCCGAAGTGGAAAAATCCCTGCTGCAGGGCGACAGCGTCGCGCAATTCAACAGCGTGATCGAGCTGAGCAAACTGCTGCAACAGGCGCGTTATCAGGTTCGCGGCTACACCTACAGCGGCAAGGCTGAAGCCGAGCAACCGGCGCTGGACGCCATCGACAGCGCTCTGAAAAACCTTGAGAGCCTGCCGGCGAAACTGCCGGAACAGCACATCGCCAACCTGCAACAGGCCACTGACTCGATCAAGGCCTATCGCGCGGCGGTCGCTCAGTTCCGCGACTCCCAGGTCACCAACGCCAAGTCCCTCGCGCGAATGTCAGCGCAAGGCGACATTCTGATCGACCTCAGCAAGAAGCTCACCGCCTCGCAGACCATCGTGCGCGACACCGACGCCGCCCACGCCAAAAACATGCTGCTGATTGCCACTGCGCTAGCCCTGGCGTTCGGCCTGCTCGCTGCGTGGGCAATCACTCGCCAGATCATCATTCCGCTGCACCAGACTCTGAAAGTCGCCGAGCGCGTGGCCGCTGGCGACCTGACCCACAACCTTATCTCCCTGCGCCGCGACGAACTCGGGCAGTTGCAACGCTCGATGCAGAGCATGACCCAAGGCCTGCGCGAGTTGATCGGCGGCATCAGCGATGGCGTCACCCAGATCGCCAGCGCTGCTGAGGAACTCTCGGCCGTGACCGAGCAGACCAGCGCCGGGGTCAACAATCAGAAGATCGAGACTGACCAGGTCGCCACCGCCATGAACGAAATGGCCGCCACCGTGCAGGAAGTCGCGCGCAACGCCGAGGAAGCCTCCGAAGCGGCCGTGGCTGCTGACCAACAGGCCCGCGAAGGCGACAAAGTCGTCGGCGAAGCCATCGCGCAGATCGAGCGTCTGGCCGTTGAAGTCGGTCACTCCACCGAAGCCATGGGCGAGCTCAAGCGCGAAAGCGACAAGATCGGCAGCGTCCTCGACGTGATCAAATCCGTGGCCCAGCAAACCAACCTGCTGGCCCTCAACGCGGCCATCGAAGCGGCGCGTGCCGGTGAAGCCGGGCGTGGTTTCGCCGTGGTCGCCGACGAAGTGCGCAGCCTCGCCCAGCGCACACAGAAGTCCACCGAAGAGATCGAAGAGCTGATCGTTGGCCTGCAGAACGGTACCCAGCAGGTCGCAACGATCATGGACAACAGCCGCACCCTGACCGACAGCAGCGTCGAGCTGACCCGTCGCGCCGGTGGTTCGCTGGAGAGCATCACGCGCACCGTGTCGGCGATTCAGGCGATGAACCAGCAGATTGCCGCGGCGGCCGAGCAGCAGAGCGCGGTGGCGGAAGAGATCAACCGTAGCGTGCTGAATGTGCGGGACGTGTCGGATCAGACGTCGGCGGCGAGTGAAGAGACGGCGGCGTCCAGCGTTGAGCTGGCGCGGTTGGGGACGCATTTACAGATGCTGGTGGGGCGATTCAAGGTTTGAGGTGATTCATCCACCTCGGTTCGCTTGGAACCGGGGTGATGCTATCGCTGGCAAGCCAGCTCCCACAGTGAATTAGCTGAACACAAACTTTGTGATCGACTACAAACCCTGTGGGAGCTGGCTTGCCAGCGATGGCGTCCGAGAGGACGCCGCAGTTACAGAACCTGGCGCAGGAAGGCCTGAGCCCTCGGATCCTTCGGTGCATCGAAGAATTCCGCTGGCGCGGCATCTTCGAGCAATTTGCCGTGATCGAAAAACAACACCCGATCCGCCACTTCCCGAGCAAAACCCATCTCGTGCGTGACGCAAACCATGGTCATGCCTTCCACGGCCAGGTTCTTCATCACGTCCAGCACCTCACCGACCATTTCCGGGTCGAGCGCCGAGGTCGGCTCGTCAAACAACATCACCTTCGGCTCCATCGCCAGCGCCCGGGCAATTGCCACGCGCTGTTGCTGACCGCCGGACAGGCGTGACGGAAACTCGTTGGCCTTCTGTGCAATACCGACTTTCTGCAGCAACTCCATCGCCTTCGCCTCGCGCTCTTTCTTGCCGCGCTTGCGCACGACTTTCTGCGCCAGACAGAGATTTTCCAGCACGGTCATGTGCGGGAACAGGTTGAAATGCTGAAAGACCATGCCGACTTCGCGGCGGTAGGCGTTGACGTCGGTTTTCGCGTCGGCCAGTTGCAGGCCGTCGATGCTCACCGAACCGGAATCGAATTCTTCCAGGCCATTGAGGCAACGCAGGAAGGTCGACTTGCCGGAACCGGACGGGCCGATCACTACCAGCACTTCGCCCTTGGCCACCGTGGTACTGACGTTATCCACCGCGCGCACCACTTGCCCACGGGTGTCGAAGACTTTTACCAGATCGCGGACTTCAATCACTTTGCGCGAGCCTCCGCTCAAGCCGGCTGGCGATTTTCGACAGCGGCAGGTTGATCAACAGGTACAGGCCGGCGACGCAGAACAGGATTTCGAACGGCGAGAACGAGGTGGTGATGACTTCACGGCCACTTTTCAGCAGTTCGGTGATGGCGATCACCGACACCAGCGAGGTGTCCTTGACCAGACTGATGAACTGCCCCGCCAGCGGTGGCAGCACGCGTTTCAGCGCTTGCGGCAGCACCACGTGGCGCATCGACTGACCGGCACTCAGGCCGAGGGAGCGCGCCGCTTCGTTCTGGCCACGGGCGATCGATTGCACGCCAGAACGAATGATCTCGGCCACGTAGGCGCCGGTGAACAGCGACAGCGCAGCGATCCCGGCGAATTCGCGGGACAGGTTCATCACCGTGCCGATGAAGAAGTAGAAAATGAAAATCTGCACCAACAACGGCGTGCCGCGTACCAGTTCGACGTAGATGGTCGAGAGGTCGCGCAAGGTCGGGTTGTTGGACAGACGGCACAGGCCGGTGACCAGGCCGATCAGCAATCCCAGAATCCCCGACACCACCGACAACCAAAGCGTCGTCCACAGGCCCCACAACAGCGGCCCTGCCGCCCAATGGCGAGTGACACCCACGACGTCGCCTTCGGCCACATCGTCGCCCTGAGCGAATTGCAGGCTGTTCTCGTCGACAGTCAGGTGCTGCTCGTCACCGGCGTCGTTGCGCAGGGTGACTTGCGCGCTGCTGCCCTTGCGCACGAGTTCAGTGACGGTGGAAATGTCCGTGGCACGCTGGGTTTCTTCAGCCTGATAGGCGAAGTACTGCGGCACGCGGTTCCAGCGCCATTCGTAGGACATCAGCGACGTCGCGTAATACAACGCGACGGCGAGGCCGACCAGCACCAGCACGGTGAGGACGTGCCAGGGCCATTGGGCTTTTTTCTGTTTCATTGCAGGTTCTCGGATGATCGTTCCCACGCTCTGCGTGGGAATGCCGCTCGGGACGCTCTGCGTCCCTGCCTGATCGTGACGCGGAGCGTCACAGGATGCGTTCCCACGCAGAGCGTGGGAACGATCAGCAGATGCACGTTATTCCATGTCCTTGAGCCACTCGGTGCTCTTGAACCACTTGTCATGGATGCGATCGTAGGTGCCGTCTTCGTGGATCTGGTGCAGGAAGTTGTTGATGAAGTTGATGCTGTCGTAATCGCCCTTCTTCAGACCAAACGCCAATGGCTCGTAGGTGAACGGCTTGTCGAGGAACACCAGTTTGCCGGCGCCGACCTTGGTCACCGCAACAACGTTGTACGGGGCGTCGTAGATAAAGGCGTCAGCCTTGCCGTTGACCACGTCGAGCACGGCTTCCTGCTCGTTGTCGTAGCCGTGGTACTTGGCTTTGGAGATCAGCTTCTTGGCAACCATTTCACCGGTGGTACCGAGCTTGGAGGTGATGCGGTAGTCCGCGGTGTTCAGGTCTTTGTAGGACTTGATGGTGCCTTCCAGCTCTTTGCGGATCAGCAGGGTCTGGCCGACAACGATGAATGGTTCGCTGAAATTCAGGCGCAGGTTGCGCTCCTGAGTCAGGGTCATGCCGCTGCCGATCATGTCGAATTTGTCAGTCATCAGCGCCGGGATGATGCCGTCGTAACCGGTGGAAACCAGCTCCAGTTTGACGCCCATGGCCTTGGACATGGCTTTGAGGATGTCGACTTCGAAGCCGATGATTTCGCCGCGCTTGTTGGTCATTTCGAACGGCATATAGGTCGGATCCATACCGACTTTCAACGTGCCACGCTTGACCGCGTCATCGATTGCGCCAGCCTGGGCCGCATTGACTGCAACCAGTGCCGTGACGCCGACCAGCAGCATCGACAGATACTTCTTCATCTTCAAGTCCCCAAAACCATTGCGTTTGCGGCGCGAAAACCAACAGAGACGGGCAAAAAAGCCCGGGTGCGCCAATTCGGGGAAGGATGCTAACGCACTCGTCCGTTTGCACAAGGTTTTTTGCCGGGAATTGTTGTTACGGGGAGGGATTGAAAAGCAAAAGATCGCAGCCTCCGGCAGCTCCTACAGGTGTTCACATAATCCTGTAGGAGCTGCCGAAGGCTGCGATCTTTTTATCAGGCTGGCTGAACCTGCATGTTCACCGGTTGCAACGGCAACAACGGCGCATGCGGATCGGCTTTCACCGAAGCGCGCCAGGCATCCAGCCACTCGGCGTGACCTTCCGCCCAGACCTGCTCATGCAAACGTGCCAGGGCAACAGGGTCGCTCAGCAGTTGCAGACGATCATGGTTGTTCAGCCCGGCCGGGCCGACCTTGATCGCGTGACGTACACGCTCCTGACGCAGCCACTCGATCGGTTCAGCCTGACCGTGACGCGAGGTCGCCAGCGAGCACGCCAAAGCGTTCTGCTGAGGATCGACCACCGCGCGGACGAAGCCGTCGTTTAGAGCGTGGTAACGATTTTCATGGGTGTACTGATCGGTAGCCAGCAGCGCCTGTGGCGGATTGTATTCCTCAGGGATGAGGAACAGGCTCTCGTCACGGGACTTCAGGCCCAGGCCGACACGGCTGGAGATCACCGACACCGGGATCGACAGCATCAGCGAACCGACGATTGGCACCAGCCACCAGAGGAAGCTCGGGTTCAGCCAGATCACCAGTAGCGCCCAGCAGAAACCCAGCAAAGTTTGCGGGCCGTGGCGTTTGACCGCTTCGCTCCAAGGCGTCGAGTCGTCGTCACGTTGCGGCGAGTTCCAGGTCGCGGCCCAGCCGAGGAACGCAGCCAACACGAAACGCGTGTGGAAAATCATCCGCACCGGCGCCAGCAGCATGGAGAACAACATCTCCAGCAGCATCGACAGGGTCACCTTGAACTTGCCGCCGAACTCTTTCGCGCCCTTGGCCCAGATCAGGATGATGCTCAACAGTTTCGGCAGGAACAGCAGCACGATGGTCGTCGAGAACAGCGCGATCGCCTTGTCCGGGTGCCATTGTGGCCACAGCGGATAGAGCTGACGCGGTTCGAGGAAGTACTGCGGCTCCATCAGCGTGTTCACCGCCAGCAGCGCAGTCGACAACACCAGGAAGAAGAACCACAACGGCGCCGACAGGTACGACATCACGCCGGTCAGGAACACCGCGCGGTGCACCGGGTGCATGCCTTTGACCAGGAACAGACGGAAGTTCATCAGGTTGCCGTGGCACCAGCGACGGTCACGCTTGAGTTCGTCGAGCAGGTTCGGCGGCAGTTCTTCGTAGCTGCCCGGCAAGTCGTAGGCAATCCACACGCCCCAACCGGCACGGCGCATCAGCGCGGCTTCAACGAAGTCGTGAGACAGAATCGCACCGGAGAAGGCACCTTTACCCGGCAACGGCGCCAAGGCGCAGTGGTCGATAAACGGCTTCATGCGGATGATCGCGTTGTGACCCCAGTAGTGGGATTCACCCAACTGCCAGAAGTGCAGACCGGCGGTAAACAACGGACCGTACACGCGGGTCGCAAACTGCTGCATGCGCGCATAGAGAGTGTCCATGCCCGACGCACGCGGCGCGGTCTGGATGATCCCGGCGTCCGGCGTGGCTTCCATCAAGCGCACCAGACTGGTCAGGCACTCACCGCTCATGACCGAGTCAGCGTCGAGCACGACCATGTACTTATAGTCACCGCCCCAACGACGGCAGAAGTCGTCGAGGTTACCGCTCTTGCGTTTTACCCGACGGCGGCGGCGGCGATAGAAGATCTTGCCGAAACCTTTGGCTTCGCGGCAGACGTCCAGCCAGGCCTGTTGCTCGGCGACACAGATATCGGTGTCGTTACTGTCGCTGAGAACGAAGAAGTCGAAACGATCCAGATCACCGGTGGCGGCGACCGATTCGAACGTTGCGCGCAGACCGGCGAATACGCGCGGTACGTCTTCGTTGCAGATCGGCATCACCAACGCGGTACGCGCATCTTTGGCAATCGGCTCGTTGCCCGCACTTTTGCCGGAGATACGGTATTTATCGTGACCGGTGAGCAACTCAAGGAAGCCCATCAGCGCCGTCCAGAAACCGGCCGATACCCAGCAGAACAGAATCCCGAACAGAATCAGAATACTGGTTTGCAGCGCATACGGCAGCACTTGCGTGGCGGTTTGCAGCAGCGGCTGGTGCAGAACTTCATCAAGGTCGACGAACGACCAGCCCTGGTACGGCATGATGCCTTTCATGTACCAGCCAGCGACGATGGTCTGGCCGAGCATCAGCACCAGCAGAATGTAGCGGCGAATCGAACCGACGGTACGCCAGCGCGCGGCCGGCAGAACGTTTTCGTCCTTCGGCGGCTGTGGCGGGTTGGTGCGACCGGTCATGCGGCGCCAGCCACGCACCAGAATATTGGTGCGCCACGGTTCCGGTACGACCTTGGTGCGGCGGATCGGCGGCGTCGCCTTCAGGCTGACGCGACCGCTGGCGTCGAGCACCAGCATCTCCGCTTCTTCCAGCTGTTCGGCAGTGCTCAGGACCAGGCGCTTGCCCACCGAAGCCTGGGCGGCCTCGACAGGTGCGTCGAAGGTTGAAGACGACAGGCGTTCATGCAGCTCGCTGAACGACTGGCAGCCCGCGAGTTCCGCGCGCTGCTCGTCGGTCATCGGCAGATGCGCCAGATACTCGGAAAGAGTCTCTGGCTGTACTTGAGAGTTACTCATCGGCAGGCAACTGATAGCTCCAGGTCTCGGTCAGGACTTCTTCAGTCGGTGCCGATTCCGGTGTGGCTGGGGCCGCGTCGGCAGCAACTGGCTGCTTGGCGTCTTTGTTGGCCTTGTCCTTGGCATCTGCAGCTGGCTTGGCGTCGGCCTGTTTGGCCTCGGCAGCCTTGGCTTCCTTGTCGAGTTTCTCTTGTTGCTTGGCGGCAACCTTGTCGGCCTTGGCGACGGACGAGTTGGACGCCGGCACCGATTTCGCCAGATCAGCAGTCACGACTGGCTGAACCAGGGCGGCACGCATCTCGGTCGACTTGCTCGCGTCCTTGATTTTCATCCGCAGGGTCAAGCGCCAGCCTTTGGTTTCCGGGTTGTAGCGCACGCTGTTTTCGACCAGCTCGGCGTTGTCGCCGACGCTGACCTGACTGCGCACGTCGGCATCCGGGGTCAGCGCGGCCAGCGATGGACCTTCGAAGTCGACCAGATACGCAACGCTGCCGTCCGGCTGACGGATCAGGTTCGATTGCTTGACGTCACCGGTCGAACGCAGAGTCTGCGAAACCCAGGCGCTGTCCGGCGCATGAATCGCCGCTTCGTCCATGGTCCAGTGCATGCGGTAAGCGAAGTCCAGTGGCTGACCCGGCTCCGGCATTTTTTCCGGGCTCCAGAACGCAACGATGTTGTCGTTGGTTTCGTCAGCGGTCGGAATCTCTACCAGATCAACGGTGCCCTTGCCCCACTCGCCCTTCGGCTCGATCCAGGCGCTTGGGCGCTTGTCGTAGCGGTCGTCGAGGTCTTCGTAGTGGCTGAAGTCGCGGCCACGTTGCAGCAGACCGAAACCACGCGGGTTCTCGATGCTGAAGTTGCTCACGGCCAGGTGTTTCGGGTTGTTCAACGGGCGCCAGATCCACTCGCCATTGCCGGCATGGATCGACAGACCGCTGGAGTCGTGCAGTTCACGACGGTAGTTGAGGACTTTCGACGGCTGGTTGGCGCCGAACAGGAACATGCTGGTCAGCGGCGCGATGCCCAGTTTGCCAACCTTGTCACGCAGGAACATCTGCGCCTTGACGTCGACAATGGTGTCGCTGCCCGGACGCAGGATCAGGCGGTAGGCACCGGTGGCGCGCGGCGAATCGAGCAGCGCGAAGATCACCAGATGCTTGTCGCCCGGCTTCGGCTGTTGAATCCAGAACTCGCGGAAACGCGGGAATTCTTCGCCCGACGGCAGCGCGGTATCAATCGCCAGACCACGCGCCGAGAGGCCGTAGGTGTGACCCTTGCCGACAACGCGGAAGTAACTCGCGCCGAGCATGGTCATGATTTCGTCTTGCTTGTCGGCCTTGTTGATCGGGTACAGCACACGGAAACCGGCATAACCCAGTTGTTCGGTGGCTTTCGGATCGAATTTCAGGTCGCCGAAATCGAAGCGTGTCGGATCGTATTTGATCTCTTCGACGGTGTTCGCGGTGATTTCGTTGATTTTCACCGGCGTATCGAAGTGCATACCCTGGTGATAGAAGGAAAGTTTGAACGGGGTCTTCTGATCAGCCCACTCAGCCTTTTCGGTGAGGAAGCGGATTTTCTGATAGTCCGCGAACTTCATGTCGCGGAACTCGTTCGGCAGATTGCTGCGCGGGGCTTCGAACTTCTGCCCGGCCAGTTCTTTAGCTTTCGCCGATACATCGTCAAGATTGAACGCCCAAAGCTGGCCGGCGCTGAGCAGGCACAGGAGCGCCGAGCCCGCTACCAGAGCACTTCGCACGCGTTTGGCAGACAATTTTGCTGCATTACAGGGACTAACAATCACGAGCAACCCTCGCCGAAAACAGATCAAAAAACCAACGGCCAGCAAGCCGTCTGTGTGGCCATTTTTGTCAGCTTATTTCGGTTCCAGGGAGTCAGATACTGCGTTGCTGCTCCTCCCCATAGCAAGCTATGAGTCGTCGCAGCGCCTTGTCTCTGACTCCCTGGCCCTCGAAATAATGCTGGCAAAAATGGCCGTACAGACCGCTCATACCAGGTTGGCGAGCATTGTTCCGACTCCGCTGGGGCAAAATGATTCCCCAATCGGATCCGGACAAGTCTCTACCTAAGTCAAAATGGACCAACGAACGCTGATCCCCGTAGCGCGCGATTATCTAGTAGCCCGCATGACAACGCATCAGGGGTAACAAAGTATTTATCGCGAAAAATGCCTGTTTTCAGTCGAAATGCCCTTAAAAAGATGTTTCAAGCGCTTTCAAGTCTGTAACAGGAAGGTTACCGGTCCATCATTGACCAGGTGCACCTGCATATCCGCGCCGAATCTACCTGATGCCACAGTGCCATGCACCTGTTTCGCTTGGCTTAATAGATAGTCGAATAATTCCTCGCCCAGCGCCGGAGGGGCGGCGCTCGAGAAACTCGGTCGCAGCCCGCTTTTGGTGTCGGCAGCCAGGGTGAACTGAGAGACCAGCAGCAACCCGCCACCGACATCGGCGAGGGACAGATTCATCTTGCCCTCGGCGTCGCTGAACACCCGATAGTTAAGCAGCTTATGCAGAAGTTTGTCGGCGCTGGCACGCGTGTCGTCGGGTTCTACCGCCACCAGCACCAGCAAACCTTGATCGACCGCCCCGACTACCTCACCCGCGACTTCGACACGCGCACCGCGAACGCGCTGTAAAAGCCCCTTCATGCTTCTTCGGGCGGCAGGTCGAGCAGACGCCGGGCCATGTTGCCCGCCGCACGCACCAGTGCATCGGTGATGCCCGGTTCGGAAGCGGCGTGGCCGGCATCGCGGATCACCTGCAGTTCGCTGTTCGGCCAGGCTTGATGCAATTCCCAGGCATTGTCGAGCGGGCAGATCACGTCATAACGACCGTGAATGATCACGCCCGGCAGATGGGCGATCTTGCCCATGTCACGAATCAGCTGGTTCGGCTCCAGGAAAGCATTATTGGTGAAGTAGTGGCACTCGATCCGCGCAATCGACAGCGCGCGTTGCGGCTCGGAGAAGCGATCGACCACCAGCGGGTTCGGTCGCAGTGTTGCGGTGCGCCCTTCCCACGTCGACCAGGCTTTGGCCGCGTGCATCTGCGCGATCTGGTCGTTGCCGGTCAGGCGTTTGTGGAAAGCGCTGAGCAGGTCGTCGCGCTCGTCCAGCGGAATCGGTGCGATGTAGTCCTGCCAGTAATCGGGGAACAGACGGCTGGCACCGGCCTGATAGAACCACTCGATTTCCTGCGGACGGCAGAGAAAGATCCCACGCAGAATCAGACCGTGGACACGCTCAGGGTGGGTTTGCGCGTAGGCCAGCGCCAGGGTCGAACCCCACGAACCGCCGAACAGCACCCATTTGTCGATGCCCAAATGTTTGCGGATGCGCTCAAGGTCGGCGACCAGATCCCAGGTGGTGTTGTTTTCCAGGCTGGCGTGCGGCGTGGAGCGCCCGCAACCGCGCTGGTCGAAGGTGACAATGCGATAGAGGTTCGGATCGAAATAGCGACGGCTTTGTGCGTCGCAACCGGCGCCGGGGCCGCCGTGGATGAACACAACCGGCAAACCCTCCGGTGAACCGCTTTCGTCGACATACAGCGTATGGGTGTCATCGACAGCCAGATCGTGCCGGGCGTGAGGTTTGATCTGCGGAAACAAAGTCTGCATTGCGCGCTCCGTAAAGGATCGAGGTCATCCCTGGGGGGACATCTATTATTCTGCCGTTGGGCATCATAAACCCGATTTACGTCAATGAGCATGCTCAGGACATGAATCAAAACTTGCTCCTTTGTAGGAGCTGCCGAAGGCTGCGATCTTGATCGTTCCCACGCTCCGCGTGGGAATGCAGCCCGTGATGCTCCGCATCACTGGACGCGGAGCGTCCCAAGAGGCATTCCCACGCAGAGCGTGGGAACGATCAAGAAGATCAAAAGATCGCAGCCTTCGGCAGCTCCTACAGGGTGAGTTAGCCGCGGTAGTGTTTTTCGCCCCAGGCCAGATAGTGCTGCAGCAATTCCTTGAGTACCACCCGCGTTGGCTCGGCCAGGTCGGGGCGATAGCGGAACGGTTCGAACTCTTCCATGTAGGTGCTCTGGCACAACTCCAGCTGCACCGCGTGGATGTTCTCGGCCGGGTTGCCGTATTGGCGGGTGATGTGGCCGCCCTTGAAGCGGCCGTTGAGCACGTGGCTGTAATCGTCATGGCGCGCGCAGATCGCTTCCAGTTGCGTAGCGAGCTGCGGATCGCAACTGGCGCCGTTGAACGTGCCGAGGTTGAAATCCGGCAGTTTGCCGTCGAACAGGTGCGGGATGATCGAACGGATCGAGTGCGCATCGAACAGCAGCGCATAACCGAACTCGGCCTTCATCCGTGCCAGCTCTTGCTGAAGGGTGCGGTGATAGGGCGTCCAGATTTGCTCCAGATATGTCGCACGCTCTTCGTTCGAAGGTTCGTGCCCTTCGCGGAACAACGCAATGCCATCGAACAGCGTCGCCGGGTACAGCCCGGTAGTGGCGCCGGTGTACAGCGGTTTATCGTCGGACGGTCGATTGAGGTCGATGACGAAGCGCGAGTACTCGGCAGCCAAAGTACTGGCGCCCAGTTCTTCAGCGAAATCGTACAGCTGCGGAATGTGCCAGTCGGTGTCCGGCAGGCTTTTCGCGTCCGCGATCAATCCGGCCTCGACCACCGGGGTCAAGCGCAGGCCCGCATGCGGCATGCTGATCAGCAACGGCACGCGGCCTTGTTGGAAATTCAGAACCTTATCCACAACCGCTCTCCTACAGATTTGATTCGACGCCGTGACGCACGACGCGTTTGTCCAGATCACCACCCAGCCAATAGGCCAGGTCCGCCGGACGATCGATGTGCCAGGCGACGAAATCCGCAACCTTGCCGACTTCCAGCGAACCATGGGTGTCGGCCATGCCCAGTGCTTGCGCGGCGTGAATGGTGGCGCCGGCCAAGGCTTCTTCCGGGGTCATGCGGAAACAGGTGCAAGCCATGTTCAACATCAGCCGCAACGACAGCGCCGGCGAGGTGCCGGGGTTGAGGTCGCTGGCGATGGCGATCTTCACTTTGTGTTTGCGCAGGGCGTCCATCGGCGGCAACTGGGTTTCGCGCAGAAAGTAGAACGCGCCCGGCAGCAGCACTGCGACGGTGTCGGCTGCAGCCATGGCGATGGCGTCGGCCTCGTCCATGAACTCCAGATGATCGGCGGACAACGCCTTATAGCGCGCAGCAAGACTGGAGCCGTGCAGCGACGACAATTGCTCGGCGTGCAGCTTCACCGGCAAACCGAGTTTTTGTGCGGCGATGAACACGCGCTCGACTTGCTCCGGCGAGAACGCCAGGTATTCACAGAAGGCATCCACGGCATCGACCAGGCCTTCGGCAGCCAGTGCGGGCAGCATTTCCTTGCAGATCAGCTCGATGTATTCGTCGGCGCGATCCTTGTATTCCGGCGGCAACGCGTGGGCGGCCAGACAGGTGCTGCGTACGCTGATCGGCAGCTCTTTCTGCAGACGACGGATGACCCGGAGGATCTTGCGCTCGTTGACCAGATCGAGACCGTAGCCGGATTTCATTTCAACCGTGGTCACGCCGTCGCGCATCAGGCTTTTCAGGCGTTTGGCGGCGCTGGCGAACAGCTCGTCTTCAGTGGCTTCGCGCGTCGCGCGCACGGTGCTGGCGATGCCGCCGCCGGACGCTGCGATCTCCGCATAGCTGACGCCTTGCAGGCGTTTTTCGAATTCGCCGCTGCGGTTGCCACCGAACACCGTGTGGGTGTGGCAGTCGATCAGGCCGGGAGTGACCCACGCGCCTTGCAGGTCATTGACCGCCGGGTATTCGCCGGACGGCAATTGATTGCGCGGGCCGATCCATTCGATGAGCGCACCGGACGTCACGATGGCCGCATCCTCGATGATCGAGTAGACGCCTTGCGCCATGGTTGCGACGTGGCAGTGTTGCCAGAGGGTTTTCATCCCAAATCCTCGTCTTGTGATCGTTCCCACGCTCTGCGTGGGAATGCAGCCCGTGACGCTCCGCGTCACTGGACGCGGAGCGTCCCTTGAGGCATTCCCACGCGGAGCGTGGGAACGATCAGTGGGTGGGTTACAAACTAGGCAGCAACTTCGCCGGAACCAGATCCGTCAGGCAGCGCGAAGCCAACAGCTCAGTCGCCGCATTGATGTCCGGCGCAAAGAAGCGGTCCTTCTCGTAAAACGGCACTTCCTTGCGCAAAATCGCCCGCGCCTGCTCCAGCTTCGCCGAAGTCTTCAGGCCGTTACGCAAATCCAGCCCCTGCACCGCCGCCAGCCATTCCACCGCGAGAATCCCGCGGGTGTTTTCGGCCATTTCCCACAGACGTTTGCCGGCCGCAGGCGCCATGGAAACGTGGTCTTCCTGGTTGGCCGAAGTCGGCAGACTGTCCACCGAATGCGGATGGGACAGCGCTTTGTTCTCGCTGGCCAACGCCGCTGCCGTCACCTGCGCAATCATGAACCCGGAGTTCACCCCGCCATTGGCCACCAGGAACGGCGGCAGCTGCGACATGTGCTTGTCCATCATCAGCGAGATGCGACGCTCACTCAGGGAGCCGATTTCGGCGATGGCCAACGCCATGTTGTCAGCAGCCATGGCCACCGGTTCGGCGTGGAAGTTACCGCCGGAAATCACGTCGCCCTCAGCGGCGAAGACCAGCGGGTTATCAGAAACGGCGTTGGCTTCAACCGCGAGCACTTCAGCAGCCTGACGGAACTGGGTCAGGCAAGCGCCCATGACTTGCGGCTGGCAGCGCAGCGAGTACGGGTCCTG
This sequence comes from Pseudomonas sp. GM80, assembly GCF_000282515.1. Classification (GTDB taxonomy): domain Bacteria; phylum Pseudomonadota; class Gammaproteobacteria; order Pseudomonadales; family Pseudomonadaceae; genus Aquipseudomonas. The sequence continues at coordinate 132,235 of NZ_AKJD01000063.1, read as the reverse complement.
AACCTTCTCGCAGTTCTGGTGCGAGTCGGACACTTCGCTGCGCTCACCGAGCAGATCACGGTAAGCCGCAGCGGCGTCGATCTGACCTTTCTGGCCACGCGCGGCGTGAATGCGTGCGTCGAACGGCGAGCGCGAACCCAGTACAGCTTCAACGGTAAGGCCGCCCAGCGCCAAAGCACCGGCAAAAAGGTCTTCACCTTCAAACAGACCACGCAATGCAAACGCGGTGGAAACCTGCGTGCCGTTGAGCAGCGCCAGACCTTCTTTAGCCGCTAAAGTCAGCGGCGTCAGGCCGGCGACTTTCAGCGCTTCAACAGCCTCCATCCACTCACCCTTGTAGCGCGCCTTGCCCTCGCCCAGCAGCACCAGCGACATATGCGCCAACGGCGCCAGGTCACCCGACGCGCCCACCGAACCTTTCAGCGGAATGTGCGGATAGACCTCGGCATTGATCAGCGCGATCAGCGCATCGATCACCACACGGCGAATGCCGGAAAAGCCACGGCTGAGGCTGTTGACCTTGAGCACCATGATCAAACGCACCAGCTCATCGCTGATCGGCACGCCAACACCGGCAGCGTGGGACAACACCAGCGAGCGCTGCAGGTTTTCCAGGTCTTCGCTGGCAATGCGCGTCGAGGCCAGCAGGCCGAAACCGGTGTTGATGCCGTAGGCGGTGCGGTTCTCGGCGAGGATCTGTTCAACGCAAGCGACGCTGGCTTCGATCTGCTGCGATGCGCTGTTGTCGAGAGTCAGCTTGACCGGGTTCTGGTAGACGTCACGCAGTTGGGCCAGGCTCAGTTGGCCGGGAATCAGGTTCAGCGCAGTCATTTTGTGCTCCTTTTGAGAGTTTGTTATTAACTCGCCAGACGCTCCGGAGATGTCCGTTGTCCGTCGCGTCTCGCCTTTTGGGGAGTCGCGCCTTGGCACGCTGGCGTGGGTATTTTTCAGTGCAAATTCGGTAAAACGTTGTGCAGCAGATTCGGGGCTTTCAACACGCTCGCAGCGGCAGCGATATCCGGCGCCAGCCAGCGATCCTGATCGTAGGCCGGGACTTTTTCGCGTAGCAGTCGCCAAGCGATATCGGTGCCCGCGCCGAAGCGTTGTTCCTTGAGGAATTCAAACGCCTGCGCCGCCAGCAGATATTCGATGGCGAGGATCTGCGTGCAGTTTTCCAGCGCGCGATGCAGCTTCAGCGCGGCGTTGGTGCCCATGCTCAAGTGGTCTTCCTGCAGACCCGAAGTGATGTAGTTGTCGAGCACCGCCGGTTGCGCCAATTGACGGTTTTCCGCACACAGCGACGCGGCGACGTACTGGACGATCATCATCCCCGAGTTCACTCCCGGATTGGCCACCAGAAACGCCGGCAGACCGCTGACGTGCGGGTTGACCAGACGATCGAGTCGACGCTCGGCAATCGAGCCGATTTCGGCCATGGCAATCGCCAGCAAATCGGCCGCCATCGCCACCGATTGGCCGTGCGGGTTGGCTTGCGACATCACCCGGAAATTGTCCGGCGTACCCAGCAACAGCGGGTTATCGGTGCAGCCATTGAGTTCGGCTTCGACCTGTTTGATCGCATGATCGAGTTGATCGCGCGCGGCACCGTGTACCTGCGGGATCGAGCGGATACTCAGCGCATCCTGCGTACGAATGCCTTTGCTCGACGCAATCACTTCACTGCCGTCGAGCAACGCACGCAGATTGATGCCGACCTGTTGCATGCCCGGGTGCGGTTTCAACGCGATGATCTCAGCGTCGAACGCGTCGATCTGGCCGCGCTGGGCTTCAAAACTCATTGCGCCGATGACGTCGGCCCATTGCACCAGACGCGTGGCATCGGCAATCGCCAGACAGCTGAGGCCGGTCATGCACGGCGTGCCGTTGACCAGGCACAAGCCGTCTTTTGCGCCGAGCTGCACCGGTTGCAGGCCTTCCTCGGCCAACGCTTGTTGTGCGCAAATAATCTGCCCGCGATAGCTGACATTGCCGACGCCGAGCAGCGTGATGCCAATGTGCGCCATGTGCGTCAGGTAACCGACCGAGCCTTGCGACGGCACTTGCGGGGTGATGCCACGATTGAGCAGCGCCAGCAGCCCTTCGACGACCCGGCGATGCAGCCCGGATTTGCCGTGGCTGTAGTTGTGAATGGCGGCGCAGATGATCGCGCGGGTCTGCTCGTCGGCGAGTACCGGGCCGACGCCGCAGGCATGGCTGAGCAAGGTGTTGCGCGAGAGCTGGCTGAGTTGTTGGTCTTTAAGCGAAACATTGGACAAACCACCCAGGCCGGTGTTGACGCCATAAGCGCGCTCACCGCTGGCGACGATGCGCTGGACGATGGCCTGGGCGTTTTCGATGCGCGCCCAGGTGTCGCTCGACAATTCGAGATGCGCGCCGTGACGGGCGACGGCGACCACGTCCTGCCAACGCAAGGGGCTGCCGGTGATAACGATTTTTTCAGCCTGGGACATCTAAAACCTCAACCTTAATATTGATGCAGCTTCACCGGCCTCATCGCTGGCAAGCCAGCTCCCACAGGATCTTCAGTGTTCACACAATCTCTGTAGGAACTGGGCCTGCCAGCCCTCATTGTTCACACAACCCCTGTGGGAGCTGGCTTGCCAGCGATAGGGCCAGTCAGTGCACTGCATAATTCAGATCAAACCACCGCAGCACGCCGCTGAACGAATCGGTCAACGTACTCATCCGCCGGCGAATGCAGGATCTCTCTCGGCGTGCCGACCTGAATCAACTTCCCATCCTTGAGAATCGCAATGCGGTTGCCGATACGCACCGCCTCATCGAGGTCGTGAGTGATGAAGACGATGGTCTTGTGCAAAGTCTTTTGCAGCTCCAGCAACTGATCCTGCATCTCGGCGCGGATCAGCGGATCCAGCGCACTGAACGCTTCGTCCATCAGGATGATGTCGGTGTCTGCCGCCAAGGCGCGGGCCAGACCAACACGCTGGCGCATGCCGCCGGAGAGCTGGTGCGGGTATTTGTTTTCGTAGCCCTTCAGGCCCACGGTGTTGATCCAGTGCAGCGCACGTTCCGCGCACATTTGCTTGCTCTCGCCGCGCACCTTCAGGCCGTAGGCGACGTTGTCGAGTACGCTCTTGTGCGGCAACAGGCCGAAGCTCTGGAACACCATGCTGATCTTGTGCCGGCGAAACTCGCGCAGGGCGTCCATGTCGTATTGCAGGATGTCCACACCGTCGACGAGGATCGCGCCGCTGGTCGGGTCGATCAGCCGATTGAAGTGACGCACCAGCGTCGATTTGCCGGAGCCGGACAGGCCCATGATCACGAAGATTTCGCCGGTGCCGATGCTCAGCGACAGGTCGTTCACGCCGACCACGCAACCGGTCTCGCTCAGCACCTGATCCTTGGTCTTGCCCTGGCCGACCATCGCCAGTGCGTCCTTGGCGCGGTTGCCGAAAATCTTGAAGACGTTTTTGACTTCGATCTTGCTCACGGTTGCGTTGCTCATTTGCTCACCTCATGCCGTGGCCGACCGTACGCCTGAGTAATGCGGTCGATGACCACTGCGAGAATCACGATCGCCAGACCGGCCTCAAGGCCACGTCCAACGTTGAGGGTCTGAATCCCCACCAGCACATCTTCACCCAGGCCTCGGGCGCCGATCATCGAGGCGATCACCACCATCGACAAGGCCATCATGGTGGTCTGGTTGATCCCGGCCATGATGCTCGGCAGGGCCAGTGGCAATTGCACACCGAACAGTTGCTGCCAGCGGTTGGCGCCGAACGCGTTGATCGCTTCCATCACTTCGCCGTCAACTTGGCGGATGCCCAGATCAGTCAGGCGAATCAACGGCGGCGCGGCGTAGATCACCGTGGCGAAAATCGCCGGGACCTTGCCCAGACCGAACAACATCAGCACCGGGATCAGGTACACGAAACTTGGCATGGTTTGCATGATGTCGAGCAGCGGCATCAGCACCGAACGCAGGCGATTGCTGCGTGCCGAAAGAATCCCCAGCGGGATGCCGATCAGCACCGAAATGATCGTCGCGACCATCATCAGCGCCAGTGTCTGCATGAGTTTGTCCCACAGGCCGACCGCGCCGACGAGGAACAACAAACCGACGATGACCGCAGTGGTCACCACTTTGCGCGTGGCGTGCCAGGCGATCACACCGACGATCGCCAGCATCAGCCACCACGGCGCTGCGCGCAGCATGCCTTCAAGGTTGACGATGGCCCACAGCAGGGTGTCGGAGATGTGGCGGAACACATCACCGTAATTGGTGACCAGCGAATCGACCCAACCGTTGACCCAGTCGGCGATGGAAAAGGTAAAGCTCTCGGGAAACATAAGCGGCTCTCAATCAGAAATCTCAAATCAAGCGTTTACGGCATATCTCCCGGCCTGCCTCTCGGTTGGCCGGGAGGTATCGACCTACAGCGCCGCGTCGATTTTCTTGGCAGCGTCGTCACTGACCCACGCATGCCAGACCTCAGGATGTTCCTTGAGGAAGATTTTCGCCAGTTTCGGCGACTCGATACGTTCCTTGGCCATGCGTCCCAGGTTCTGGTTCAGCAGGTCGATCGGCAGGTTGACCTTTTCCAGCACGGCGACCAGTTCCGGGGCTTCGTCGTGGAAGGTCTTGGACAGGCCGACCTTGATGCTCACGGACTTGTCGACGCCGGGTTTTTCTTCGAGTTTGACCAGGTCAACCTGGCCCATCAGCGGGGTTGGCGACCAGTAGTAGAACAGGATCGGCTCGCCACGCTTGTAGCTCGACAGCACCGCCGCATCCAGCGCCGGGCCGGTGCCTGGACGGAAGTTGGTATAGCTGCTTTCGAGGCCGTAGCTTTTGAGCATTTCGCTGTTATCCAGCTCGCAGGTCCAGCCGGCCGGGCAGTTGTAGAAACGGCCCTTGGAAGGCTCTTCGGCGTCTTTGAACACGGCGGCGTATTTGCCCAGGTCAGCGATGTTTTTCAAGTCCGGGGCTTTCGGTTCCAGCTTGCGTTTGGCATCGCCTTCGATCACGTAGCGCGGCACGTACCAGCCTTCGACAGCGCCCACCACAGGTGCGCCGACACCGACGACCTTGCCGGCCTTCTCGGCCTTGTTCCAGACCTCGCTGCGGCCGACCCACTCTTCGGCGAACACTTGAATATCGTTGCTGCTCAGGGCGTTTTCCATGGTGATGGAGTTGCCCGGCAAACTGTCGGTCTTGCAGTCGTAGCCTTTCTCCAGCAACACTTGCAGGACGTCGGTCAGGAGCATGCCGCTTTCCCAGTTCAGCCCGGCGAATTTCACCGGTTTGCCCGATTCGCACCAGCCGGCGGCTTGCGTCGCGCCGGCACTGGCCAGCAGGCCCATGGACAGCAATGTGGTCAGCAGGGTCTTGTTCGATTTCATTGTTGTGACGCTCCTAATCATGAATTGGCTTACGGCAGTCAAGAGGCATCCAGCCCTGTCCACGTCCAATCAGGCCTGCGCCGCAGCGCGACCGGCCCCGCTTGTTTTAGGTTGTACAACGCTGTTCTGCTCGACCGGCAGAATCAGTTGATCGGGCACCGCGCTGTGCCATTTTTTTGCGCACACGTAGTAAACGACGGCCGGCAGCACCAGGCCGATGATCCAGGAGATATCCACATCACCGAGGGCCGCCACCAGCGGGCCGGTGTAGAACTTGGTGGAGATGAACGGCAACTGCACCAGCACACCGAACACGTAGACGCTGATGCCGAGCAAGTTCCAGCGACCGTAGCGACCGTTCGGATCGGCCAGCGCCGGTACGTCGTAACGCTCACGGGTGATGCAGTAGTAGTCGACCAGATTGATCGCGCTCCACGGGGTGAAGAACGCGAGCAGGAACAGGATGAAAGACTTGAAGGCACCGAGGAACGAGTGCTGACCGAGCAGCGCGATCAGGGTCGCCGCGCCAACGATCACCAGCACGAACACCAGACGCTGCATACGCGTAACGGTCAGGTGACCTTTGAAACCACTGATGATGGTCGCGATGCACATGAAGCTGCCGTAGGAGTTCAGCGTCGAGATGGTCACCTTGCCGAATGCGATGCTGAAGTACAGCAGCGCAGCGGTGGCACCGGTGCCACCCAGACCGACGATGTAGGCAACTTCGTGACCGGCGAACTGGCCGTTGGCCGAAGCCGCCGCGAACACGCCGAGGATCATCGCCACCTGCGCGCCGACCACTGAACCGGCACCGGCGGCGAAGAAGGTTTTCACCGCCGAGGTATTGCTCGGCAGGTAACGGGAATAGTCAGCCACGTAAGGGCCAAACGCGATCTGCCAGGAGGCCGCGAGCGACACCGCGAGCAGGAAGCTGCTCCAACTGAAATGACGGATTTGCAGGAGTGCGCCGACGTCGGTCTGGCTCATCAGACGCCAGAACAGGAAGACGAAAGCGATCACGCCAATGACGCTGGCGACACGGCCGATCCAGTGGATCACCCGATAACCGAGCACCGTGACTACCACGATCACGCTGGCGAAAATCAGGATGCCGACGCTGTCGCTGACGCTAAACAGTTGGCCCAACGCCTGGCCGGAAAGCACGGTACCGGTCGCGGTGAAACCCAGGTACATCAGGCACACCAACACGATGGGAATCGCCGCGCCATACACGCCGAACTGCACGCGGCTGGAGATCATCTGCGGCAGGCCGAGTTTCGGCCCTTGCGCGGCGTGCAGCGCCATCACGCCGCCGCCGAGCAATTGACCGATCAACAGACCGATCAGCGACCAGAACACATCACCCCCGAGCACCACGGCCAAAGCCCCGGTGACAATCGCAGTGATTTGCAGGTTGGCGCCCATCCACAGGGTGAATTGGCTGAACAGACGACCGTGTCTTTCCGCTTCCGGGATGTAGTCGATCGAACGCCTTTCGATCAACGGTTTGTTGCTTGCACGATCGGTGTTGACAGCCATGATTCAACCTCTGTGGATTGTTAGATTCTCTGTAGGAGCTGCCGCAGGCTGCGATCTTTTGATCTTGAAAAACCAACATCAAAAGATCGCAGCCTGCGGCAGCTCCTACAGGGCTTTTGCATTTATTTGCCGGTAATCATCGGCAGGTTCAGGCCCTGTTCCTTGGCGCAGTCGATGGCGATCTGGTAACCGGCATCGGCGTGGCGCATAACGCCAGTGGCCGGGTCGTTGTGCAGTACACGGGCAATGCGCTCGGCCGCTTCGTCCGTACCGTCGCAGACAATCACCATGCCCGAGTGCTGCGAAAAGCCCATGCCGACGCCGCCGCCGTGGTGCAGGGAAACCCAGGTCGCGCCGCTCGCGGTATTGAGCAGAGCGTTGAGCAGGGGCCAGTCGGAAACGGCGTCGGAGCCGTCCTGCATCGATTCGGTTTCACGGTTGGGGCTAGCCACCGAGCCGGAGTCGAGGTGGTCGCGACCGATGACGATCGGCGCCGACAGCTCACCGCTGCGCACCATCTCGTTGAAGGCCAGACCGAGCTTGGCGCGCAGGCCCAGGCCGACCCAGCAGATACGTGCCGGCAGACCCTGGAAGCTGATGCGCTCGCGGGCCATGTCCAGCCAGTTGTGCAGGTGCGCGTCGTCCGGAATGAGCTCTTTGACCTTGGCGTCGGTTTTGTAGATGTCTTGCGGATCGCCGGACAGCGCCGCCCAACGGAACGGGCCGATGCCACGGCAGAACAGCGGACGGATGTAAGCCGGTACGAAACCCGGGAAGTCGAACGCGTTTTCGACGCCCTCTTCCTGTGCCATCTGACGGATGTTGTTGCCGTAGTCGAAGGTCGGAATGCCTTGTTTCTGGAATTCCAGCATGGCTTTGACGTGCACGGCCATCGACTGCTTGGCGGCTTTGATCACAGCGGCGGGCTCGGTCTTGGCGCGGGCGCGGTATTCGTCCCAAGTCCAGCCGGCAGGCAGGTAACCGTTGAGCGGGTCGTGGGCGCTGGTCTGGTCGGTGACCATGTCCGGGCGCACGCCGCGCTTGACCAGTTCCGGCAGAATTTCTGCGGCGTTACCCAGCAGCGCGATGGAGATCGCTTTGCCTTCTTTGGTGTATTTGTCGATGCGCGCGAGGGCGTCGTCGAGGTCTTTGGCTTGCTCGTCGACGTAGCGGCTTTTCAGGCGGAAATCGATGCTCACTTGTTGGCATTCGATGTTCAGCGAGCACGCGCCAGCCAGGGTTGCGGCCAGAGGTTGCGCGCCGCCCATGCCACCGAGGCCAGCGGTCAATACCCACTTGCCGGTGAGGTTGTCGTTGTAGTGCTGGCGACCGGCTTCAACGAAGGTTTCGTAGGTGCCTTGAACGATGCCTTGGCTGCCGATGTAGATCCAGCTGCCGGCGGTCATCTGGCCGTACATGGCCAGGCCTTTGGCGTCGAGTTCGTTGAAGTGCTCCCAGCTCGCCCAGTGCGGGACGAGGTTGGAGTTGGCGATCAGCACGCGCGGGGCGTTGCTGTGGGTCTTGAACACGCCGACCGGCTTGCCGGATTGCACCAGCAGGGTCTCGTCGTCATTCAGGTTGGTCAGGCTTTCGACGATTTTGTCGTAGCACTCCCAGTTACGCGCGGCGCGACCGATACCACCGTAAACCACCAGTTCTTTCGGGTTCTCGGCGACTTCCGGGTCGAGGTTGTTCATCAGCATGCGCAGCGGCGCTTCGGTCAGCCAGCTCTTGGCGGTCAGCTTGTTGCCGCGGGCGGCACGGATTTCGACGTCGCGAAACTTAGTCATTTTGTTATCAGTCACGAAAGAGACTCCTCAGCGATCAATTCAAACCAACCCTGGCAGTGGGCAAGCAGCCTGCGCGCTTCGCTGCGCGACAAGCGAATCAGTGGACGCTGCGGAGAGTCTCGAACGACTCATACGCATACGTCTTTACTTGTACATACAAGCATATGCAATCAAGCGGCCAACTTTTTGGAGGGGTGTTCAAGAAAAAATGCGGACGCGGCTGGAGGGCGCCTGAATCAAGGGTTCAGGCGTGGATGAAATATTTCGAGGGTATTGATGGAGGGGGTTGGAGATTGTTTCGAAAGCGAGGTTTTGCGCCACGCTGGGGCGTTCGGTAACAAGTTGGTGCGAGGATGGAAACAGGAAGTGTGAATGCATTTGTGGCGAGGGGATTTATCCCCGTTGGGTCGCGAAGCGGCCCCATTTTTCGATTAGAAGAAGCGGGGCTGCTGCGCAGCCCATCGGGGATAAATCCCCTCGCCACAGGGGGTTTTGGTCAGTTTTGGAGGAGTTCGATTACGCAGCAAGGGGCATTGGTGGCTATTTCGATCAGGCCACTGTTACCGTCCAGTTGCAGGCAATCATGGCGACCGAGTTGCGACGCAGTGTCACCGACCTGCACTTCCAGCAACTCACTGACACTGAACACCAATACCGTCCCCGCCGAGCTGAAGAATCGCTGCTCACCGTCCAACCACTGCAACCGCGCGCTGTAACGCTGCGGCGCATAGATCAGGTTGAAGTCGCGAATCGCGCCACCGAGCAGCGTGCACGACACCTGGCTTTCACCGCTGAAGGCAAACGGGTCGAGCGGTAACAGCGGCCGCGTATCGTCGCCGTCGACGCACAGGGTCATGCCGTCACCCTGCAATACGGTGATCACCCGCTGATAACCGGCGAACGTCGAAAACCCGCCGGACTCGGCGATGTCGGCAATCGACAGGCGCCAGCCGAACCCATCAAGACCAGCGCCCGCATCACGGGTAATTTCTTCAGTGCTGCCGCCGCCGTTTTTCCACGGCATGCGCGGGTAACCCTCAGCGCGTAAAACCTTCACTTCACTCATTTATGAAAGCGACCTTCCAGACGATGACGAGAACCCGGGTGAATCAAACGTGCAGCGGTCACCGGCTGCCGCCCCGACCACGTGCGGCGACGAATCAACAAGCACGGCTCGCCCTTCTCGATCTGCAACAACTTGCACTCGGAGGATTCGGCGAGGATCGCTTCAACCACATGCTCGCCCTCGGTCAGCGGAGCCACTTGGTTCAGATAGGCGTAAGGCGTTTGCAGGGTGAAGTCCTGCTTGAGGTATTCCGGGGCGACCAGCGCGTTGACGAAACGGTCTTCGATTTGCACCGGAATGTCGTTTTCGTAATGCACGATCAGCGAGTGGAAGACTTTCTGCCCTTCACGCATGTCCAGCGCCAGCGCGCGCTCGGAACCGGCGGCCTCTTCTTCGAGGGTGATCACCTGGCAGGTGTGGCGATGGCCACGGGAAGCGATTTCGTCGGCGATGTTGTGCACTTCGAACAACGCGGACTGGCTCTTCGGTTCGGCGACAAACGTGCCGACGCCTTGCATGCGCACCAACAGACCGTCGGCGGTCATCTCGCGCAGCGCGCGGTTGATGGTCATGCGGCTGAAACCGAGTTGATTGACCAACTCGCTTTCGGACGGCACGCGGTAGTGCGGCGGCCAGTTTCCGCTGTCGATCTGCTGGGTGATCATCTGTTTGACGCGGGCGTACAAGGGCGCCGGACTGTCGCCCATGTTCGCGGCCAACGGGGAGACTGGAGGCGGAGTCGGCACGGTTGATCCCTGTTCTTTGGATGAAAGTGGCTAGCTTGCCGGAGTTTACCGGGCAGGCAAACGTCTGTATATGTATATACAAATAACACACGATGGGGTGCTGAACCATGTCCGCCTTCTTTGCCGAACGCGCGCTGCTGCCTAACGGATGGGCCAACAATGTACGTCTTGAGGTCAGCGCCGAGGGCCTGCTGACCCAAATCCAGGCCGATTCCACCGCAGATGGCGCCGAGCGACTAAGCGGGCCGTTGTTGCCGGGGATGCCCAATCTGCACTCGCATGCTTTCCAGCGGGCGATGGCGGGGCTGGCTGAAGTGGCCGGCAATCCGAATGACAGTTTCTGGACCTGGCGCGATCTGATGTATCGGCTCGTCGGAAAAATCAGCCCGGATCAGCTCGGCGTGATCGCCCGTCAGCTGTACATCGAAATGCTCAAGGCCGGTTACACCTCTGTCGCCGAATTTCATTACGTGCACCACGACAGCAATGGCCAGCCTTATGCCGATCCGGCTGAGCTGGCGTTGCGCATCAGTCAGGCCGCAAGCGAAAGCGGCATCGGTTTGACCCTGTTGCCGGTGCTTTACAGCCACTCCGGATTTGGCGGCCAGACGCCTAACGATGGTCAGCGCCGCTTCATCAACAGCACCGAAAACTACCTGAATCTGCAGTCACGTTTGCAGCCAATGTTGGCGCAGCAAAAGGCGCAATCGCTGGGTCTGTGCTTCCACTCGTTGCGCGCGGTGACGCCGCAGCAGATCAGCGAAGTGCTGGCGGCCAGCGACAAGCAATGCCCGATTCATATCCACATCGCCGAACAGCAGAAAGAAGTCGACGACTGCCTGAGCTGGAGCGGTCGGCGTCCGCTGCAATGGCTGTACGAGAATGCCGAAGTTGATCAGCGCTGGTGTCTGGTGCATGCCACTCACGCCAATCCGGAAGAGGTCACGCTGATGGCCAAGAGTCGCGCCATCGCCGGGCTGTGCCTGACCACTGAAGCCAACCTGGGCGACGGAATTTTCCCGGCGGTGGATTTCCTCGCGCAGGGCGGGCGCATGGGCATCGGTTCCGACAGCCATGTCTCGCTGAGTGTGGTGGAAGAATTGCGTTGGCTGGAATACGGCCAGCGTCTGCGTGATCAGCGGCGTAACCGTTTGTATGGCGCGGATCAGCCGATGGTCGGGCGCACGTTGTATGACGCGGCGCTGGATGGTGGTGCGCAGGCGTTGGGGCAGCCGATTGGTGCGCTGGAGGTTGGCAAACGTGCCGACTGGATTGTGCTCGATGGTAACGATCCGTATCTGGCGACGGCCGATGGCGACGGGATTTTGAATCGCTGGTTGTTTGCCGGTGGCGATCGGCAGGTGCGCGATGTGCTGGTCAATGGCCAGTGGGTGGTGCACGATGGTCGCCATGCTGGCGAAGAAGAAAGTGCACGCGCCTTCACCCAGGTTCTGCGCGACCTCCTGGGCTAGAAAAGCAAAAGATCGCAGCCTTCGGCAGCTCCTACAGGGTGAACACTTTCCCATGTAGGAGCTGCCGGAGGCTGCGATCTTTTCGCTCTTAATTCGAAGTCTTGGCCATCTGCCGATCCGACGCTCGCCAGATCAGTCGCGTGGTGTCATAGCCCTGCTGACGCGCCTTGCTCAGCAGCTCCTCGCGCACCACACCGTTGACGGTCGGCGTGCGCGACAACAGCCACATGTACTTGCGACTCGGGTCGCCGACGATGGCGGTCTTGTAGTCATCGCTGACGTACAGCACCCAGTATTCGCCTTTCGCCACACCCGGAATCAGGCGTGAGAACCAGGTATCGAATTCGACCCAGAGCTTGTCGGTCTTGCCCGGCACCTGTGGAGACGCCGTGCCCTTCACTTCTTCCCACTGCCATTGCGGGGTCAGGCAGCGATTGAGCACCGCGACATTGCCGTCAGGCTTGAGGGTGTAATGGGCTTCGGATTGCGCGCAATTGCGCTGGAAGTACATCGGCAAACGCGCCAGCTCGTACCATGTGCCCTGATAGCGCTTGAGATTGACGCTGTTGACGGTTTTCGGCGCCAACGGGTCGACGCCGGAAGTGGCGCAGCCGGCCAGTACCAGGCCGGCAAAAAGGATCAGCAATAACCGCTTCATTTTTCTTCTCCGTGGGCGCGAAGCCCCGGTTTACTTCAGGCCTTGGCCGGAAAACATCAGCACTTTGTCACCGGCGTACTGCACGCTGATAAAGCTGTTCTTGTCGCCCCAGGTGCAACTGGACATGCCGAGCGCGCCCGAGCAATCAGTCGGTTTGCCGAGCAGTGTCTCGACTTCGGCCTTGGCCATGCCGGCCGAGAGCTTCGAGTAGTTTTCCTGATTGACCTTGCTGCATGCGGCCAACAGCACGCAAAACGTCAGAAGGGCGATAGATCGCAACGACATGGTGTAACTCCTGGAACGAGGGGGGATGGCATGGTGCCAACCAGAAGCTTAGAAGAGAAAACCCTCATCTGGTTCCGTGGCCGGACGGCTATTTATTAGCCCGCCCGTCCGGCTTTTGCCGATAAATCAGACACTTTGTAGGGCTATTGAGCATTTCGTCGCATTTCGCAAAAGACGCCTAATCTTTGGCGCGCCGCGGTCGAAATAAGAGCAGCGCAAAGCCCCCGAGTGTGGCAAATTGCCGCCCTTTCTTGACCAGCCCCTTCGCGGTAGCTCATTCGATGACCAGAAACATGAAATTCAGCCACAAGATCTTGTTGGCGGCCGCACTTGTGGTGGCCGTTGCGTTCGCCTGTTTCATTTTCTTCAACGACTATCGGCAGCGCGAAGCCCTGAGCAGCAGCACCGAAGCGTCGATGCAGGAACTGGGCAGCCTGACCACCAGCAACATCCAGACCTGGCTGGAAAGCCGCATTCAATTGCTGCAATCGCTGTCGCAGCAAGTGGCTGTCGACGGCAATGCCCCGGCCAGCCTGAAGCGCATCATCGACCTGCCCGCCTACACCGGCAATTTCCAGCTCAGCTATTTCGGCGGTGCCGACGGCGTGATGTTCTCGGTACCGGCCGGCAACCGCGCACCGGATTACGATCCACGCGCACGCGGCTGGTACAAAGCCGCCAACAGCGCGCAACAGACCATCGTCACCGAACCGTACATCGCCGCCTCCTCGGGCAAACTGGTGATCACCGTCGCCACTCCGGTACAACGTCAGGGCCAGATGCTCGGCGTCGCCGGTGCCGACATCGACCTGACCAGCGTCAGCGCGATCATCAACTCGCTGAACTTCGGCGGCCATGGCCATGCCTTCATCGTCAGTGCCGATGGCAAGATCCTGATCCACCCGGACAGCAAACTGGTACTCAAAACCCTCGCCGAGGCCTACCCGAACGGTGCGCCGAAAGTCAGCCCGGGCCTGAAAGAAGTCGAGTTCGACGGCAAGACTCAGTTGATCTCCTTCACCCGCGTCAACGGCGTGCCGTCGGCCGACTGGTACGTGGCGCTGGTGCTGGACAAAGACACCGCGTTCGCCATGCTCAGCGAATTCCGCACCTCGGCGCTGATCGCGATGATCATCGCGGTGGTGATCATCATCGCCCTGCTCGGCATGCTCATCCGCGTGTTGATGCAACCGCTGCTGACCATGGGCCGCGCCATGCACGACATCGCCGAAGGTGAAGGCGACCTGACCAAACGCCTGGTGATTCACGGCAACGATGAATTCGGCGCGCTGGGCACCTCGTTCAACCGTTTCGTCGAACGTATTCACACCTCGATTCGCGAAGTGTCCTCGGCCACCGGCCAGGTCAACGAAGTCGCCCTGCGCGTGGTCGCGGCATCGAACTCGTCGATGTACAACTCCGACCAGCAATCCAGCCGTACCAACAGCGTCGCTGCCGCGATCAACCAGCTCGGCGCCGCCGCGCAGGAAATCGCCCAGAACGCCGCACTCGCCTCGCAGCATTCGAGCGATGCGCGCAGCCTCGCGGTCGACGGTCAGCAAGTAGTGGATAAAACCATTCAGGCCATGCAGCAGCTGTCGGCGAAGATCAGCGATTCGTGCGGCAACATCGAAACCCTGAACGCCAACACGGTGAACATCGGCCAGATTCTCGAAGTGATCACCAGCATTTCCCAGCAGACCAATTTGCTCGCGCTCAACGCCGCGATCGAAGCGGCGCGTGCCGGTGAGGCCGGTCGTGGTTTTGCCGTGGTTGCCGATGAAGTGCGTAATCTGGCGCACCGCACCCAGGATTCGGCGCAGCAAGTGCAGAAGATGATCGAAGAGCTGCAAGTCGGCGCGCGTCAGGCGGTCAGCATCATGACCGAGAGCCAACGCGAGAGCGAAAGCAGCGTCGGCATCGCCAACCAGGCCGGCGAGCGTCTGGGCAGCGTGACTCAGCGTATCGGCGAGATTGACGGGATGAACCAGTCGGTGGCAACTGCGACTGAAGAGCAGACGGCAGTGGTCGAGTCGATCAATGTCGATATCAACGAGATCAACACGCTGAATCAGGAAGGTGTGGAGAACTTGCAGGCAACGTTGCGCGCATGCTCGGATCTGGAGCAGCAGGCGGCGCGTCTGAAGCAATTGGTCGGTAGTTTCCGCATTTAAGGATCAAAAGATCGCAGCCTGCGGCAGCTCCTACATAGATCGAGTTCACTGTAGGAGCTGCCGTAGGCTGCGATCTTTTTTGGGATCAGAACCGCGAACCCGGTTCGGAAAGAAACACCAACTCCTCCGCCGTAGACTCCCGCCCCAACACCGCATTGCGATGCGGAAACCGGCCAAACCGCGCAATCACTTTCTGATGCCGCTCGGCATAATCCAGATTATCGGCAAACACCGCCCGCTGCGCTTCCGGCTGTTCAGCCACCAGTTCGATAAACCGGGAAACCGCCTCATTCTGCACCGCGAGGTTTTCGCAGTGTTCGAACACCAGATAAATGAACACTCGCTGGATCGGTTTCAACTGCCGATCAAAATCTGCGGCAATGCCTTGGGCGACGAGTTTCTGCGCGCGCAGATCACCGGAAAATGCTTTGGGGGTGTCGCGATAGATCATTCGCGGCAGTTGATCGAGCAGTAACACCAGCGCCAGCCAACCTTCGGGACGTTGCGTCCACTCGGTCAATTCGCCGGCCAGGGCCTGATCGACAAAGACCCCGAAACGCGTCTGCGCTTCGAGGTCTTGGCTGTCTCGCTTACCGAACCACAACTTGCCCTTGTCAGCCGATATCTCGTCCGGTGATTCGGCATGTCCGAACCACCAATCGAGCAACGGCTGCCAGGGCGCGGTCATGGTTTATTCCTTGTGGTAGGCCGTCGCGCGTGCGACTTCTTCTTTCGAGCCGAGGAACACCGCTACGCGCTGGTGCAGGCCTTCCGGCTGGATGTCGAGAATGCGCTGATGACCGTCGGTGGACGCGCCGCCCGCCTGTTCCACGAGGAACGACATCGGGTTGGCTTCGTACATCAGACGCAGTTTGCCTGGCTTGGATGGCTCACGGCTGTCGCGCGGGTACATGAACAGACCGCCACGGGTCAGGATGCGGTGTACGTCGGCAACCATCGCCGCGACCCAACGCATGTTGTAGTTCTTTTTCAGCGGACCTTCTTCACCGGCCAGCAACTCGCCGACGTAGCGCTGTACCGGGGCTTCCCAGTGACGCTGGTTGGACATGTTGATGGCGAATTCCTGGGTCGATTCAGGAATGGTGATGTTTTCGTGGGTCAGCACGAAGCTGCCCATTTCACGGTCCAGGGTGAAACCTTTGACGCCGTCGCCCAAGGTCAGGATCAGCATGGTTTGCGGGCCGTAGATCGCGTAACCGGCGGCTACTTGCTGGGTGCCTGGCTGCAGGAACGCTTTCTCGTTCAGCGGCTCGTTCTGGCTCAGGTATTCGTTCGGGCAACGCAGTACCGAGAAGATGGTGCCGACCGGAGCGTTGATGTCGATGTTCGACGAACCGTCCAGTGGGTCGAATACCAGCAGGTACGCGCCTTTCGGGTATTTGCCCGGGATCTGGTAGGCATTGTCCATTTCTTCGGACGCCATGCCGGCCAGGTGACCGCCCCATTCGTTGGCTTCGAGCAGGATCTCGTTGGAGATCACGTCGAGCTTCTTCTGCACTTCGCCTTGCACGTTTTCGGTGCCCATGCTGCCCAGAACACCACCCAGGGCGCCTTTGGACACGGCGTGGTTGATCTCCTTGCAGGCACGCGCCACCACTTCGATCAGGAAACGCAGATCGGCAGGAGTGTTATTGCTGCGGGTCTGCTCAATCAAATAGCGACTCAGGGTAACGCGGGACATGGACGGCTCCGGTGGAATGGGGGGCTAAAAACCCGCGCAGTTTACAGGGAGTCTGAAAACGTAGCGAGCGAAGACGCCCGGTAACGTGCGTTGGGGTGTAATTGCCTGCATGAGACGTGATTGTCGGTGGAGAGTTCAGGTAGCGGGTTTAGCGTAGACCGGTTCGGGACGGATGGTGGTTGAGTGATAGCGGCGGTTTGAGGATTTTTGTTGATTGATCGGCCGTCATCGCTGGCAAGCCAGCTCCCACAAAGACTTCGGTCGTTCATCTATTTTGTGTACACCAAATAACCTGTGGGAGCTGGCTTGCCAGCGATTGGCGCGCAGCGCCAGCCATTCTCAGGTGTTGGTTGGAGGCTTGCGCAACAAGCTAAACGCCATAGCCCCCAAAAACACCACACTCAACAACAACACTGCCCACAGCCCGATCTTCTTCCAATTGGTCTGCGCCACCGCCGCTGTGGTCGCCGTCGATGTCTGCGTACCAACCGCTTCACCCTGCACCGACGCCTTGCCCAACGACGCCAGCTTCTGCGGCTTGAAATCCGGAATCAGCGTCGCCAACGGCAGATTCGCTGTCTTCACCGTCGCATTGCCCAACGCCAGACTGTACGGCCCCTCGCCCCGCGCGAGGAAAATCACCTGCGTTGCGCGCACCGCATATTTCACGCTCGGCGCCTGCGCGCCCAGACCACCGCCGCGTTCATCGACCGTCAGCTTCAACTGCTGCACGGTCTGCCCGTAGAGCTGCAATTCGTTCTGCACCACGTCCTGGCCGTTCTGCGTCAGGCGATAGAGCAAGCCGTTGCTCAGTTCCTGCCACGGCAGACTGCTTTCACGTCGCCCCGCCAATATCACCGGCGCCAGACTGTTTGGCTGCTTCAGTTCCACCTGCACACGCTCAACGTTCAGCCCCATCGGCAACTGCCAGGTGTATTCCCCGGCCTTGGTGCTGCTGCCGGCCAATGCCTGCGACCAGACCAATGGCAGCGGTAGATCGCGTGGATCACTGCTTTTCAGCTGTGCCGCTGTCAGGATCGGTGCCGAATTCGGCGACTCCCACAGCAACCGCACATAACGCGCCGATTGCCCCGGCAACGTCACTTCGTGCTGCTCGATGCGCTCATCGGAAAAGGTCAGCCGCGCCACCTGCCCTTCGCCCCACGGCTGCCAGTGCTGCAAGTCGTCGCTGGCTTCGATGCTGAAACGCTGAAAGCCGTCGCGTTCGCTGGTCCAGTCGAGGATCAATTGCTGCAACGGCGCCTTGATCGCGCTGGCATCGAGCAGCCAGCCGCGCAGCACTTCTTCACCCGCCTCCAACTGGCTGGACGGTTGCACTTCGACCAGCGTGCCGTTGGTGGTCGATTGCACGCGCACGTTCGGCGCGCGTTCGCTGGCGTCAGCGGCGGTGTACAGCGGGAACCATTTCACCTCGTGCAACTTACCGTCGTCGCGGGTCTGCGCCGACTCGCGCGCCAAGGCGTAAGCCTGTGGTTCACCGGCGGCGTTGAACACGCGCAGGTCGCTGAGATCGGTCTGGCGTGCCTGCAATTGCACGCTCAGCGGCAGTTCGAGGCGATACCACGGGCCGTTGCCGCTGACCGCCAGCGGCACCTGCGTGGCGAAGTCCGCCGGCTTTTCCTGGGCGCCGGCCACCATCACCACGCCCAACACCAACCAACCCAGATTTCGCATGCGACTCAAGATGAAACTCCTTCGGTGTCTGCGGCCGGTGTGTCCGCCGCCGGTTCCGCCTCGACGCGTTTGGGTGGCAGCGGCGCGAAATAGCCGACCACCAGCAGCAACACGCCGACGCCGATAAACGAGACGATCCGGGCAAGGCCGCCACGGTTGCTCAGTTCGACAAAAATCAGTTTGGCCACCACCAGCGCAATCAGCGCTGCGCCAATCAGCCACACTTCGCGGCGATGGCGCAGATGCCCGCCGATCATCAAACCGAGCGCCATCAGCGTCCAGACAATCGATAATCCGGCCTGCACCAGCATCGACGCGAGCAGCGTATCCAGCTCGAACGGAATCCCCGCCCAATGGTGCGCGGCGCGAGTGACCAACGCGGTGCAGAAAGCGAACAGCGAAACCCCGGCGATCAGTTGCGTGGCGTAATCGGCATAGTCCTGACGAATCGACAATTGCGAAATCGCACTGCGCGACCACACGTAATCGCCGAACAACGCGAACAGCAGGCCCAACTCCAGCGGGTTAAGCAGCGGCACATACGGCAACGGTTCGGCGTTGCCATCGCTGATGCCATTGGCCAACCAGAACCACGCGAGCATCAGCACCGCCAACGGCGCAGCAGCGTACAAGCGGTATTCGCGAGCAAACGCTGCGACCGGCCACGGCCAAGAGCGCGGGGCCGCTGCCAGCAACAGATAAACGCTCGGCAGAATCGCCCAGCCCAGCCAGCGCCAGGCGTTGTATTGCTCGGACAACAGCAGCAGGCCGTAGCGCAATTCCAACGCCAGTACGCCGATCAGCAGCCAGCAGCCGAGCACATGCGCCGTACTCAAGGCCCGCGCTGGCAACATCGGCGCCAAGCGTCGCAGACTGAAGAAATGCACGGTGAATACCGCCGCCCACGCCAGCCAACCGAAATCCGCCGCCGGGTGATAACGCGAATGCCAGGCCCCGAGCAGCACCAGCGCCGCAGCCGGAATCAGCAAGGTGCACAGCAGACCCAGTGCTGGCCATTTCAAGCGCAGCGACAGCAACGTCCACAGCGCCACGCTGACGGCGGCAACCAAAAGCAGCAACGTGCCTTGCAAATTCGGCGAGGCAAACCGCAGCACTTCACTGACCCACGCCAGCGTCCACCAACCGGCGCCCCACACCAGCAATACTTCGGACAAGCGCTGCAAACTCAACGCATCAAATGCCGAGGCGTGATTGCCCAGCTGCAGGCGCCACGCTCCGATCATTGCCGCCAGACCCAACACCAGCGGCGTCCAGAATCCGCCGTGGGCCAACGGTTTCAGACCTTCGCTGGACAGCGGCCCAAGCAACTCGGGACCGGCCAGTAAAAACGCCGCGCCGCCAATCACCTGCAACAGCAGACCGAAAACAAAGCTCACGCGCTGCTTGAGGTACAGGCTCAACCAGATGATCAGCAAACCACTCGCCGCCCACACCGCACTCGCCGTTTGCCACGGCAGCACAAACAACACCGCCAGATTGATCAGCGCCAACCCGGCCAGCAGCACCACCGACAGACCGCGCAGCAGACGCACGTCACTGCGCACCATTTCATCGCGAGCGGCCAACAGCATGCCGGCGATCAACGCCAGACCGATCAGCGAAGCACTGAGCAAACCGCTCCAGCCAGCGCTGAACACTGCGGCGGAATCTTCCCCCGCACCTTGTAGACGCAGCAGAAACAACGCGCCACCCAACAACTGCACGGCAAACGCGGTGAACAGGAACGTCCGCGACTGAATCCGCAGACCGACAAACAACGTCGCCAACCCGGCCAGCGCCCAGCTGATCGCCGTGCCCTGGATGAAGAAGAACAACGGCGCCAGCAAATAGAGGAACGTCAGGCCCAGGCACGCCAGCACTGGCAGGCCTTGGCGCTCCCAAGGCGATGCCTGTTCCGGGGCAGCCTTACGCAGCTGATAGAAACTGAATAGCAGCGCAATGCCGAGCATCAACGCGCCCAGCGGAGCACCGTCGAGCAAGCTGCTTTCGCCGACGCGCAATTGGCTGAGGAATGCCAACGCCGAGCCCAGTTGCAGCAGCAACGCAAAGGCCCGCGCGAACGGTCGATGCTGACGCAGGCCGAGCCAGAAAATCCCCGAACCTTCCACCGCCCACGCCGCCGACGTCCAGCGTGCATCCAGCCCCAGCGGAATCGCCAGACTGGCGAAAATCACCCCGAGCGCCAGACAGGTTTCACCCAGCAGCACCGCGCGACCACCCATCAACACTTTGGCCAGTGCCATGTAGATCATGCCGAGTGCCAGCGCACTGAACGCAGCGGCAAATTCCAGATGCTGCACCAGTGCGAACTGCAAACCGAAACCGATGATCGGCGGACCGAACAGCATCGTCCCGTAGACGTAGTCGCCCTTGCGCGCCGACCAGTGCAGTAACGCCTCGCGATCGCCCTCTGCCGGCGCATCCGGCATGTCGAGCAACTTGCGCCGGGCAAACAACAGGCCGATAGCCAGGTACATCAGGAAGAACAGAATCAGGAACGGCTCGGTGCTCCACAACAGCTCTGGCGTATACGAGCGCAAGCCCCAGGCGAAACCGATGCCGAAGGTGCCGACGAAGCCGATCAGGTTGAGCAGGCGCCAGGCCTTGAACCAGGCGATGGTGAGAATGCCGGCGTTGAGCAGCGCGAAATAACTGAACAGCGCGACGTGGTTGCCGGCGCCGGTCGAGGTCAGGATTGGTGCGGCGAATCCGCCCAATGCCGCTGCGGCTGCCAATCCCAAAGCATCCTGAGTGATCGCCAGAATCGCCGAGAACACCGTCACCGCGACCAACAAACCAAGCGCAGCGGAAGGATCGAGCAGCGGATGCAAACGCATCGCCGCGAACACCGTCAGGTACAACACCGCGATCCCGGTGCCTTGCAGCATCAAGGCGTAATTGCTGTTGCGTTTGCGCAGCCACCAACCGAGTGCGAGCAGGCCCAGCGCAGCCGCCGCCACGCCGGCATAACGCAACTCGATTGGCACGACCATGCCTTCAGTGGCGTAGCGCAGCAGGAACGCCAGACCGAAAAACAGCAACACCACGCCAACGCGCAGCACGGTGTTGCCGCCGAACAGCCAGTTACGCGCAGCACTGATGCCGCGTTCGATGAGATTAGGGCCACGGGGTGCGGCAGGCTGTTGCAGTTCGCGCGGCGCCGGTTCGGCGCGCCAGACATCGTCCGGCAAGGGTTGGCTGGCCTGATTGGCCACGGCAGCAATCGGTTCGAGGTCGGGCGGCAGCTCCCAGACCAGCTCCGGCGCAGGGGCCGGTTCGACGATGCCGACGGGGTCTACGACAGGCTCGGCGACAGGTTCCACCGTTGGCGGTGGCGGTGGCACCGCATGCGACGGTGAGCCTTCGAGCAGAAACAGACGCTGGGCGACACCCTGCAGAGCCTCCTTCAGCTGTTCATATTGCTGCTGTTGCTCAGCCATTTGTGAGCCGAGCCGCGTGATGCGGATCGTCTGCCCGATCGCCAGCCCCAGCAGCGCGCCCAACAGCGCATCACTGAGCGACTCGTCGAGCAGCCAGCCGAGCACCAGCCCGATCAACATGAACATCCATTGCATGGTCGATATCCCTAAGCGCGAAGGCCAATCCGGGAAGATTAGCGCAGCCTGACCCAAAAAGATCGCAGCCTGCGGCAGCTCCTACATAACCCTGTAGGAGCTGCCGCAGGCTGCGATCTTTTCTGGCGCGCGATTATATCGAGCCGAGTGGAAAGTTACTCCAGTGCTTTCCAGATCTCCGTGGCGTACTCACGAATCGTCCGGTCCGACGAGAACCAGCCCATCCGCGAAGTATTCAGCACCGCCGAACGCCACCAGTTATTGGCGTCATGCCAGTGCGCTTCAACGCGTTTCTGCGCTTCCCAATACGAGTCGAAGTCGGCGCAGACCAGGAAGCGGTCGTAATCCACCAGCGAATCGATCAACCCGGTGTAGCGCGAGGTGTCATCCGGCGAGAACACCCCACTGCGGATCGCTTGCAGCACATCGTTCAAACGATGCGACGCGGCGATGTCCGGCAAAGCGCTGAACTCGTGGTTCTGTTTACGCGCCTCGACCTGCTGCGCGCTGAGGCCGAAGATGAACATATGCTCGGCACCAATGCGCTCGCACATTTCCACGTTGGCTCCGTCGAGGGTACCGATGGTCAGCGCGCCGTTGAGGCCGAACTTCATGTTGCTGGTGCCCGAGGCCTCGAAACCGGCAGTGGAGATCTGCTCGGACAAGTCCGCCGCCGGAATAATGCTCTCCGCCAGGCTGACGTTGTAGTTGGGCAGGAACACCACCTTCAACAAGCCGCGCACAGTCGGGTCGTTATTCACCACTCGCGCGATATCGTTGGTCAGCTTGATGATCAGTTTCGCCTGGTGATAACTCGCCGCCGCTTTACCGGCAAAGATTTTCACCCGTGGCACCCAGTCGACTTCCGGCTCGGCGCGAATCGCCTGATACAGCGCCACGGTGTGCAGCAGGTTGAGCAACTGGCGCTTGTATTCGTGGATCCGTTTGACCTGCACGTCGAACATCGCTGCCGGGTTGACCGCGATGCCCAGGCGTTCATGAATCAGATAGGCCAGCGCCTTTTTGCTGTGCAGCCGTTGCTCGGCGAAAGCTTTGCGGAACGCGGGTTTCTCGGCGAACGGTTCGAGATCGAGCAAGCGCTCTTCAGGGTTATCCAACAAATCCGGGCCGAGCGCATCGACCAGCATCGAGGTCAGTTCCGAGTTGGCCTGATACAGCCAGCGGCGGAAAGTAATGCCGTTGGTTTTGTTGTTGATCCGCTCCGGGTAGAGCTTGTGCAGTTCGGCAAACACGGTTTTGCGCATCAGCTGCGTGTGCAGCCCGGACACACCGTTGACACTGTGCGAACCGAGGAACGCGAGGTTGCCCATGCGCACGCGGCGACCGTTGTCCTCTTCGATCAGCGACACCGCGCGCAACACGTCGAAATCGTGAATGCCCTTGGCGCGCAGCGAATCGATGTGCTGCGCGTTGATCAGGTAAATGATCTGCATGTGCCGTGGCAGCATGCGTTCCATCAGACCCACCGGCCAGGTTTCCAGCGCTTCCGGCAACAACGTGTGGTTGGTGTACGACAGCGTGTCGACCGTCACTTGCCACGCCGCGTCCCATGCCACGTCGTAGACATCGACCAGTTGGCGCATCAGTTCGGCAACGGCAATCGAAGGGTGGGTGTCGTTGAGCTGGATCGCCGCGTGATCGCCGAGGGTCAGCACCGAGGTGTGCATGTTGCGATGGCGACGCAGCAGATCCTGCAGCGAGGCGGCGACGAAGAAATATTCCTGACGCAGGCGCAGCTCTTGCCCCGCTTCGGTGCTGTCCGCCGGGTAAAGCACGCGGGAGATACTCTCGGCGCGCGCCACTTCGGCGACGGCGCCCAAGTGGTCACCGGCGTTGAAGCGCTCCAGGTGCAAATCTTCCATGGCGCGGGCACGCCACAGGCGCAGGGTGTTGACGCTCGCCCCGCGCCAGCCCACCACCGGCGTGTCGTAGGCAATCGCGCGGACGGTTTCTGCCGGCGACCAGACTTGTTTGGATTTGCCGGAAACGTCGGTGACCGTTTCGACGCTGCCGCCGAAGCCGATGGAGTAGACGACCTCTGGCCGCTCAAACTCCCACGGGTTACCGAAATCCAGCCAGTGCTCGGTCTGCTCCTGTTGCCAGCCATCGACGATGGCCTGGCGGAACAAGCCGTGCTCATAACGAATGCCGTAACCGTGGCCGGCGATGCCGAGGGTCGACATGCTTTCCATGAAGCACGCCGCCAGACGCCCGAGACCGCCGTTGCCGAGCGCCGCATCGGGCTCCAGCAAACGGATGCGTTCCAGATCAACGCCGAGTTCGGTCAACGCTTCACGGGCGACATCGAGCAGGCCGAGGTTGCTCAGGCTGTCGTAGAGCAAACGGCCGATGAGGAATTCCAGCGAGAGGTAGTACAC
This sequence comes from Pseudomonas sp. GM80, assembly GCF_000282515.1. GTDB lineage: Bacteria > Pseudomonadota > Gammaproteobacteria > Pseudomonadales > Pseudomonadaceae > Aquipseudomonas. Next base: position 107,719 of record NZ_AKJD01000063.1, on the reverse strand, counting down.
CCGTTTCTGGCCTTTGCGGTAGATCTGCCGGGTGTGGTCCATCCAGTGTTCGACCATGTGATCACGCGCAGCCAATGCGATGGCTTCGAACCAGTCATGGTCGAAGGCGTGATCGGGGTCTTTGCCCACCGCGTAGGTGAGTTTGGTCAGGACGGCGTCGCGGAATGCGGCCACCTCTGCTTCGCGAACTAGTGGTTCTTGAGTCATCAATGGGACCTCGAGCGAGCGGGGAATTGTCTGAGCCTAGACGGTCTGACCGACGGTCGAGGCTCTGGTTCGGCAGTATTTCCTGAGACTGTGAGATGGCCCGGCATTACCCTGGCGGATGAGCTAATGAATGCAGGGGCCGTGCCGAATTGTCCGGCAATGTGCCTGCACGCAGAAAAAATCTGGCGAAAGGTTGTTCAAAAATCCACCAGTCCCGGTATGATCGCGCGCCCTGATGCACACACGCCTGGTAACTCCCGATGATGAAGCCCAACCTGATTGCCGCCGCCGAGATCGATCGTCTCGATACGTGGGCAAAATATTCAGCCCCGATGTGCGGTTCTTGCATATCCAGCTGCTGCACGCTGCCGGTTGAGGTGAAGATCAAGGATCTGGTGCGCATCGGTGTGGTCGACGAGTTCGAACTCGGTGACCCGCCGAAGAACATCGCCAAGCGTCTGCAAAAGGAAGGTCTGGTCGAGCGCTTCAATCAGAAGTCCGGCATCTTCACCCTGCAGCGCATGAGCAACAACGATTGCTACTACCTGGATCGTAAGAGCCGCCTATGCACCATTTATGACAAGCGCCCGGATACCTGCCGCAATCACCCGAAGATCGGGCCGCGTCCGGGGTATTGCGCTTACAAGCCGAAGGAAGTGGTGCGCGAGCAGAATTTCCGCGCGATCGAGAAGTTTTGATCGGCCCTGCGATTTTCAGCGGCTGATCGGCCGCCTTCGCTGGCAAGCCAGCTCCCACAATGATTGTGGTCGTACACATATTTTATATACGACCCAAAACCCTGTGGGAGCTGGCTTGCCAGCGATGGGGCCAGCACCAATACCGCCTGAACCCCAGACAAACAAAAACGCCCCCGGTCTCGCGACCGGGGGCGTTTTCATTCAGCCTGAACTAATGACTCAGTTCTTGGCTTTCTTGGCAGCGCGGGTACGCTCGCTTTCGTCCAGGATCTTCTTGCGAAGACGGATGGACTTAGGAGTTACTTCGCACAGCTCGTCTTCCTGGATGTATTCCAGAGCCTGTTCCAGAGTGAACTTCACTGGTGGAACCAGAGCGATGGTTTCGTCTTTACCCGAAGCACGCATGTTGTCGAGCTTCTTGCCCTTGGTAGGGTTAACGCCCAGGTCGTTGTCGCGGCTGTTCTGACCAACGATTTGACCGTTGTAGATCTCTTGACCGTGTTCTACGAACAGCTTGCCACGAGCCTGCAGGGTTTCCAGCGAGTAGGTCAGTGCCTTACCGGTTTCAACCGAAACCAGAACGCCGTTCTGACGGCCGGACATGTGGCCCGACTTGACGGTGTCGTAGCGATCGAAGATCGAGGTCAGGATGCCAGCACCGTTGGTCAGGGTCAGGAACTGGTTACGGAAACCGATCAGACCGCGAGCAGGGATGTTGTATTCCAGACGAACACGGCCCTTGCCATCAGGAACCATGTTGCTCAGGTCGCCCTTACGCAGACCCATCTCTTCCATCACCTTGCCCTGCGCTTCTTCAGGGATGTCGATGGTGACGTTTTCGAACGGCTCTTGCTTGACGCCGTCAACTTCACGAATGATCACTTCAGGACGGCCCAGGGCCAGCTCGAAGCCTTCGCGACGCATGGTTTCGATCAGTACCGAGAGGTGCAGCTCACCACGGCCGGAAACCTTGAACTTGTCAGCGGAGTCGCCTTCTTCAACGCGCAGTGCAACGTTGTACAGCAGCTCTTTGTCCAGACGGTCCTTGATGTTACGGGACGTCACGAACTTGCCTTCTTTACCGCAGAATGGCGAGTCGTTTACCTGGAAGGTCATCGAAACGGTTGGCTCGTCAACGGTCAGAGGCTTCATTGCCTCGACGGTGTCCGGGTGGCACAGGGTGTCGGAGATGAACAGCGAGTCCATACCGCTGATGCACACGATATCGCCTGCTGCAGCTTCTTCAACGTCGATGCGGTGCAGACCGTGGTGACCCATCAGTTTCAGGATACGGCCGTTACGGCGCTTGCCGTCGGCACCGATCGCCACAACCGGGGTGTTCGGCTTGACGCGACCACGAGCGATACGGCCAACGCCGATAACACCCAGGAAGCTGTTGTAGTCCAGAGCGGAGATCTGCATCTGGAACGCGCCATCACGGTCAACGGCCGGAGGCGGAACGTGGTCGACTACCGCTTGGTACAGCGGGGTCATGTCTTCCGCCATGGCGGTGTGATCCAGACCGGCAATGCCGTTCAGGGCCGAAGCGTAAACAACCTGGAAGTCCAGTTGTTCTTCGGTAGCACCGAGGTTGTCGAACAGGTCGAAGATCTGGTCCAGAACCCAGTCCGGACGCGCGCCTGGACGGTCAACCTTGTTGATCACCACGATCGGACGCAGGCCGGCTTCGAAAGCCTTCTTGGTCACGAAACGGGTTTGCGGCATAGGGCCGTCTTGAGCGTCAACCAGCAGCAGAACGGAGTCAACCATCGACATTACGCGTTCAACTTCGCCGCCGAAGTCGGCGTGGCCCGGGGTGTCCACGATGTTGATGTGGTAGCCGTTCCAGTTGATGGCGGTGTTTTTCGCCAGAATGGTAATACCGCGCTCTTTTTCCTGGTCGTTGGAGTCCATCACGCGCTCGTCGTTGAGCTCGTTGCGCTCCAGAGTGCCGGATTGACGCAGGAGTTTGTCTACCAGGGTGGTTTTACCATGGTCAACGTGGGCAATGATGGCGATGTTACGTAGATTTTCGATCACTTGTGTATCTCGATCAGAGGATTCGGTTTGCTGACAAGTCTTGGCAGCGATTAGCAGTAGTGTCCGGCATGGCCGTTACAGCTTGACGGCGGTGTCGGGGGGCCGGTGACGCAGGCCACAGGCAAACAGCCCCGGGCACTTAGCTCGGTCGATAAACGCGCACATTGGCATGCCCCTCACTGAGCAAATGGTGAGCATGCAGGCGACTCATCACGCCTTTGTCGCAATACAGCAGGTACTGGCGAGTCGGATCCAGCTCCTTGAAACGAGCGTTCACTGCGTAGAACGGCATCGTCTGTACTTCTACGCCAGCGAGTTCCAGCGGCTCATCCTCGGCGGCATCCGGGTGACGGATGTCGATCACGATCTGGCCGGCCAGTGCTTCGCTGACTTCTTCAATCTGTACGTCCTGGCCCAATTCGTCGATCACCCGATCGATCGGCACCAGTTTGGCGTTTTCGAGCGCACGCTCGAGCACCGCCATGTCGAATTCTTTCTCTTCGTGTTCAACGCGACCGCGTTTGGCGGCGGTCTTCGGGTTGACCGAAATGACCCCGCAGTATTCCGGCATGTGCCGGGCAAAATCGGCGGTGCCGATCTCGTTGGCCGTGTCGATGATGTCCTGCTTGTGCGCCACGATCAGCGGACGCAGGACCAGTTTGTCGGTCACGCAGTCGATCACCGACAGGTTCGGCAGCGTCTGGCTCGACACCTGGGAGATCGCCTCGCCAGTGACCAGCGCCTCGATCTGCAGGCGGTCGGCGATGTTGGAGGCCGCGCGCAACATCATACGCTTCAATACGACGCCCATATGACTGTTATCGACTTTGCCGAGAATTTCGCCCAACACTTCTTCGAACGGAACACTGACAAATAGCACGCGTTGCGAGCTGCCGTACTTCTTCCAGATGAAATGCGCGACTTCCATCACGCCCAATTCATGGGCACGACCGCCCAGATTGAAGAAACAGAAGTGGGTCATCAGGCCGCGACGAATGATCTGGTAGGCCGCAACGGTCGAGTCAAAGCCGCCGGACATCAATACCAGCGTCTGCTCCAACGCACCGAGCGGGTAGCCGCCGATGCCGTTGTGCTGGCTGTGAATCACAAACAACCGTTTGTCGCGAACTTCGATACGGACTTCGATTTCCGGCGCTTTCAGGTCGATTCCGGCGGCACCGCACTCACGGCGCAGCTTGCTGCCGACGTATTTTTCGACGTCCATCGAGCTGAAGGTGTGCTTGCCGGCACGCTTGCAGCGCACCGAGAAAATCTTCCCGGCCAGCGCCGCGCCGTAGTGCTCTTTGCACTTCTCGGTGATGTCGTCGAAGTCGCCCAGCGGGTACTCGTCGATCTGCAAAAAGTGCGCGATGCCCGGCATGCAGGTCAGGCGCTCACCCATCTCTTTCAAGGCTTTGGCGTCGGTAATGCGGGTTTCCAGCTCGAGATTGTCCCACACACCGTTCACCACCACGGCCGGGTCCAGGTCGCGGAGCACGGTGCGGATGTTCTTGGCCAACTGGCGGATGAATTTCGTCCGGACAGGTCGGCTTTTGATGGTGATCTCGGGGAAGACTTTTACGATTAGTTTCATGAAAACAGCGCGCGAACGGCCAGCCGAAAAAGGGGGGCGCGGATTATAGCGGAAATTGCTCAAGGTTTAACCAGTTAATGTGCAGAAGGTTTTGCATGCACCAAAACGGGTCATTTTCGATTTATAACGCTACATTAGAGGGCGAGATTTTCCGCTTTCAGGCGCATAGCACCTTAATAAGCGTGAATTTGGGGCAAAAAACCCATGCTGGGGCACTGGCATGCAATTTGCTCCCTTGTGAGGCAGGTTGCCTTGGCAGAGTATTCGCGCCGGCATCAACCAAATTCAAGGGCATCCACTACCAAGCCCGAAGCCACCCGGAGGACATATGTCGAAGACGGTTCAACTCATCAAAGATCATGACGTCAAGTGGATTGATCTGCGCTTCACGGACACCAAAGGTACTCAGCACCACGTGACCATGCCGGCCCGCGATGCTTTGGACGACGACTTCTTCGAAGTCGGCAAAATGTTCGACGGTTCCTCCATCGCTGGCTGGAAAGGCATCGAAGCCTCCGACATGATCCTGATGCCGGTTGACGAAACGGCCGTTCTCGACCCGTTCACCGAAGACGCCACCCTGATCCTGGTGTGCGACATCATCGAACCTTCGAGCATGCAAGGCTACGACCGCGACCCACGTGCGATCGCCAAGCGCGCCGAAGAACACCTGAAAGCCACCGGTATCGGTGACACCGTGTTCGCCGGTCCTGAGCCAGAATTCTTCATCTTTGACTCGGTGAAATTCAAGTCGGACATTTCCGGCTCGATGTTCAAGATCTACTCCGAGCAAGGTTCGTGGATGTCCGACCAGGACATCGAAGGCGGCAACAAGGGTCACCGTCCAGGCGTCAAAGGCGGCTACTTCCCGGTTCCACCGTTCGACCACGACCACGAAATCCGTACCTCCATGTGCAACGCACTGGAAGAAATGGGCCTGACCGTCGAAGTTCACCACCACGAAGTGGCGACTGCCGGCCAGAACGAAATCGGCGTCAAGTTCAACACCCTGGTGAAGAAAGCCGACGAAACCCAAACCCTGAAATACGTTGTGCACAACGTTGCTGACGCTTACGGCCGCACCGCGACCTTCATGCCGAAGCCACTGTACGGCGACAACGGTTCGGGCATGCACGTACACATGTCGATCTGGAAAGACGGCAAGAACACCTTCGCAGGTGAAGGCTATGCCGGCCTGTCCGATACCGCTCTGTACTTCATCGGCGGCATCATCAAGCACGGTAAGGCCCTGAACGGCTTCACCAACCCGGCGACCAACTCCTACAAGCGTCTGGTACCAGGCTTCGAAGCTCCAGTGATGCTGGCCTACTCGGCTCGCAACCGCTCCGCTTCGATCCGTATTCCTTACGTGTCGAGCCCGAAAGCCCGCCGTATCGAAGCCCGTTTCCCGGATCCGGCTGCCAACCCGTACCTGGCCTTCGCAGCTCTGCTGATGGCCGGTCTGGACGGTATCCAGAACAAGATTCACCCAGGCGACGCTGCCGACAAAAACCTGTACGACCTGCCGCCTGAAGAGGCGAAAGAGATCCCACAAGTTTGCGGCAGCCTGAAAGAAGCCCTGGAAGAGCTGGACAAGGGCCGTGCGTTCCTGACCAAGGGCGGCGTATTCTCCGACGACTTCATCGACGCTTACATCGCGCTGAAATCGGAAGAAGAAATCAAGGTTCGCACCTTCGTACACCCACTGGAATATGAGCTGTACTACAGCTGCTGATCCGGTAGCGCCGCGCTACGCGGCGTGACAAAAAGAGGCCTCCTTCGGGAGGCCTTTTTTGTGCGCGCGCATCCATGGATAATCCGCCGCCTCAGCGCCCGTTACCGGCGCCTTGACGAAGGGATTCGCATGAAGTGGTTATGGGCCATCGCCCTGACGGCCGGCCTCGCCTGCCAAACGGCCGGAGCGGCAGCGTTCTATGAAAACAAAACCCTGGCGCATCCGCTGATCGAGGGTTTGCAGGAAAGCTCGGCGACGCTGGCGTTCATCAAGGAAGCGGGGGGCGTCAAAGGTTATTACTGCATTTGCAATATGCCCAATGCCGAACCCCGTTTGCTTGACGATTTCGGCCAGGCGACCATCGAATCGGTTTTCCTCATGTCGCTCGACAGTGAGGATCCGACCCGCTTTGTGCTGTTCCGGCAGAACGAGCAGTACCGAATCTACGCCTACAAGTACAACGACAACGATCACCTTTACAGCCGCGTCACGCGTCTGCAGCCAGCGCTGGATCGCATTACCGCAGGCCAGAAACACCTCGATGCCCTGACCATCAAGAAAGCCCTGAGCCAAAACACCCCGCTGAACTATCGCTTCTACTATGAAGAGTCCGGCGTACCGGAGTTCGACCAACTCGATTTCAGCCAAGGAACACTGGTGAGCTATTACGGCCAGTACTACGACCCTCTGAGCAATCCCACACCGGACGACGAACCGTATTTCTACAAGAAAACCTATCAGGAAAAAGACGGTCGGTTTCTCACTGTTACCTTCTGGCGTTGGCTCGATGGCACCCTCGTCGAGGGTAACCGCACGCTCTACAACTATCAGGTCAGACGTATTGCCTGGGAAACCGCTCCGCTGAAATTCACCGGCAGCGAGGACGGCCAATCGGTGTCTTATGACTCCGGATCGATCTCGGCCAAAGGTGCCTACAAGCAGGGCGTACGTATCGGCCCGTGGTCTATTTCCAAAGACGAGAAATATTCGGCGTCCGGTCACTTTGCAGAGGGTAAACGGGAGGGACAATGGAGCATTTACCAGGACGGGCAGACGCTGGACGGCGAGTACCACAATGATTTGCGCGAAGGCCGCTGGCAGCTTTCCAACTACGACGAGATGGAATGGGTCGCCACCGGATTCCAGACCTATGTCCATGGTCAACTCAACGGCCCGAGCGAACTGACCATCGCCGGCAACACCGAGCGCGGCAATTATGTCGACGATAAACGCCAAGGCCCGTGGGAAACCAAAGCAGGAAACGGCGACTACACGAATGACCTGCAAAGCGGCCCGTGGACACTCAAGACTGACAACGGACACACCCAAACCGTGAACTTCGTCGCCGGCAAAAAAGAAGGCGAGCTGCGCGATTTCGACGCCAATGGTGTGTTGACCTACATCGAGCATTACAAGGCGGGCGTCCTGTCCGGCAGTCGCGAGAGCGTGCTTGCGGCGGGCACCTCACGATAGGGCCCGGGCCATTTGTGTGAGCTGATGTTGAGGCGGTTGGGCTTACCGCTGCCTCTGGCCTATGCTGCAAGCCAATCTCACTGTTGATCGGTTGCATCCATGGGTCGTGGTTTTCTATTCCTCCTGCTGGTGATCGCCCTGCCCGTCGCGGCGCAGATCTACAAGTACACCGACGCCAACGGCCACACGGTGTACAGCGATCACTCGCCGGACGGCGTGCAGGCGCAACCGGTGGACTTGCCGCCGCTCAATCGGGTCGAGCCGCAAGCGCCGAGCGCACCACCTGCACCCGAGCCCGACAATCGTGAACCTGCGCGCAACGCCTACGACATTCTTGAACTGGCCGGCTTGCCCACTGAAGAAGCCTTGCGCGCCAACAACGGCACTTTCACTGTCAATGTGCTGATCAAACCGCGTCTGCAGGCGCCGCATCAATTACGGCTGGTGCTCGACGATGAACCGTACGGTCAGCCGAGCAACGTGCCAATCCTGCAGTTGGTGAATGTTGACCGGGGTGAACATCGACTGGCCATCCAGGTCATCGACGGGCAAACAATCGTTCAGCAAAGCCCGCCCGTGGCCTTCACTGTGCAGCGAGTACACAAGCCATGATTCGCGCGTGGCTGGTCGCCGCTTTGGCCATGATGACGCTGCAAGCCTCGGCAGAGGTCTTTACCTACGTCGATGCGCAGGGCATTCGCGTTTACACCGACCAGCCACGCGGCAATGCCAAGCGTGTGCCCATCGCCACCAGCAATCGCATGTCGGCCAATCCAACGGCCGCCGCGCCGATCACCACGGCGAAGAAATCCCCGGAACAACCGCCGTTCCACTACGACATGCTGCGTATTCTGGTGCCCGAACCCGATGCCACGATTCGCAGCAGCGCCGGTGAAGTCATCGTCAGCGTCACCAGCGAACCGGGCCTGCAAAAAGGGCATCGTTATCGGCTGTTGCTGGATGGTCAGGCCACTGGCGAGCCCGGCCTGACGCCAGTCTTCCCGCTGAGCAATATCGATCGTGGCAGCCACAACCTTTCGGTGGAAATCCTCGACGCCGAAGGGCGGACGGTCGAGCGCACCGCTAACCAACCCTTCCACATGCTGCGCATCTCCCTCGCGCAGAAACGCCAGGTCAAACCGTGCGTTGCCGACGATTACGGGGTTCGCCCGGAATGTCCGCTCAAAGACAAACCCGAAGAGCCGAAAAACCCCTTCCTGCGTTTCTTCTAACGCCGCTCAGCTTTGCGCACTATATTGGTGCAATAGGCTGCACCGTACTCATATTCCAACCCATTTTGGTTCGAAACTTCCCGTTCGCGCTGGCCGAATGCCACGCAAACGAGCGTCAAACGCCCGTTTCAGGCGTCGAACGCTTCTTTTCAGAGCCTTGGTTTGGTTTTTGCATTTTCCCGATACCGACGCTTGCTTGTTGCGCACGCTCCGCCCCCAAAAGAGGCTCCGATGACCATTAGCGACGCAATCCACCGTTTGCTGCTCGACAACCTGACCACCGCCACCATCCTGCTCGACGCCGAATTGCGCCTCGAGTACATGAACCCGGCGGCGGAGATGCTGCTCGCCATCAGCGGGCAGCGCAGCCATGGGCAGTTCATCAGCGAGCTGTTCACCGAATCCACCGAGGCGCTGAATTCCCTGCGCCAGGCCGTGGAACAGGCGCACCCGTTCACCAAACGCGAAGCAATGCTCACCGCCCTCACCGGCCAGACGTTGACCGTGGATTACGCGGTGACGCCGATCCTCAGTAATGGCGCGACCATGCTCCTGCTGGAAGTCCACCCGCGTGACCGCTTGCTGCGGATCACCAAGGAAGAGGCGCAAATCTCCAAACAGGAAACCAGCAAAATGCTGGTGCGCGGCCTCGCCCACGAGATCAAGAATCCGCTGGGCGGCATCCGTGGCGCCGCGCAATTGCTGGCCCGCGAACTGCCGGAAGACAGCCTGCGCGATTACACCAACGTAATCATTGAAGAGGCCGACCGTCTGCGTAATCTGGTCGATCGCATGCTCGGTTCGAACAAGCTGCCGTCGCTGGCAATGTGCAACATTCACGAGGTACTGGAACGCGTCGGCCATCTGGTCGAGGCCGAAAGTCAGGGCTGCATCACCTTGGTGCGCGATTACGACCCAAGCATTCCCGACGTGTTGATCGACCGCGAGCAAATGATTCAGGCCGTGTTGAACATCGTGCGCAACGCGATGCAGGCAATCAGCAGCCAGAACGAGCTGCGCCTGGGCCGCATCAGCCTGCGCACCCGGGCGATGCGCCAGTTCACCATCGGCCACGTCCGCCATCGTCTGGTGACCAAGATCGAGATCATCGATAACGGCCCGGGGATCCCCGCGGAACTTCAGGAAACCATTTTCTTTCCCATGGTCAGCGGACGCCCGGACGGTACCGGGCTCGGCCTGGCCATTACCCAGAACATCATCAGCCAGCACCAGGGCCTGATCGAGTGTGACAGCCATCCAGGCCACACCACCTTCTCGATCTTTCTGCCACTGGAACAAGGAGCCACATCGACATGAGCCGTAGTGAAACCGTGTGGATCGTCGATGACGACCGTTCTATCCGTTGGGTGCTGGAAAAGGCCTTGCAGCAGGAAGGCATGACCACCCAGAGCTTCGACAGCGCTGATGGCGTAATGAGTCGCCTGGCCCGTCAGCAGCCTGACGTGATCATTTCCGACATTCGTATGCCGGGTGCCAGCGGTCTGGATCTGTTGGCGCGGATTCGCGAGCAGCACCCACGGTTGCCGGTCATCATCATGACCGCTCACTCCGATCTGGACAGCGCTGTCGCCTCGTATCAGGGCGGCGCGTTCGAGTACCTGCCGAAGCCGTTCGACGTTGATGAAGCGGTGTCGCTGGTCAAGCGCGCCAACCAACACGCGCAAGAGCAGCAAGGCCTGGAAGTCGTACCGGCGCTGACCCGCACCCCGGAAATCATCGGCGAAGCGCCGGCGATGCAGGAAGTGTTTCGCGCCATCGGGCGCTTGAGCCACTCCAACATCACCGTGCTGATCAACGGCGAATCCGGCACCGGCAAAGAACTGGTCGCCCACGCCCTGCACCGCCACAGCCCGCGCGCGGCCTCGCCGTTTATCGCGCTGAACATGGCGGCGATCCCCAAGGATCTGATGGAGTCCGAGCTGTTCGGCCATGAGAAAGGCGCGTTCACCGGCGCGGCGAATTTGCGTCGCGGCCGCTTTGAACAGGCTGACGGCGGCACGCTGTTCCTCGATGAAATCGGCGACATGCCGGCGGATACGCAAACCCGTTTGCTGCGGGTTCTGGCCGATGGCGAGTTCTATCGCGTTGGCGGGCATGTGCCGGTCAAGGTCGATGTGCGCATCATCGCCGCGACCCACCAGAATCTGGAAACCCTGGTGCACGCTGGCAAATTCCGTGAAGACTTGTTCCATCGCCTCAACGTGATCCGCATCCACATCCCGCGCCTGTCGGATCGTCGCGAAGACATCCCGACCCTGGCCAAGCACTTCCTCAGCCGCGCCGCGCAAGAACTGGCGGTCGAGCCGAAGCTGCTGAAAAGCGAGACCGAGGAATACCTGAAAAACCTGCCGTGGGGCGGCAACGTGCGTCAGCTGGAGAACACCTGCCGCTGGATCACGGTGATGGCGTCCGGGCGCGAAGTGCACATCAGCGACCTGCCGCCAGAACTGCTGAACCTGCCGCAGGATTCGGCGCCAGTGACCAATTGGGAGCAGGCGCTGCGTCAGTGGGCGGATCAGGCCTTGGCGCGCGGCCAGTCGAGTTTGCTCGACAGCGCAGTGCCGGCGTTTGAGCGGATCATGATCGAGACGGCGCTGAAGCACACGGCCGGACGTCGGCGTGATGCGGCGGTGTTGTTGGGTTGGGGGCGTAATACCCTGACGCGCAAGATCAAGGAATTGGGGATGAAGGTTGATGGTGCGGATGATGATGAGGGGGATGAGGGTTAACTCGGCACTCTAGTCGTCCGCGAAAAGATCGCAGCCTGCGGCAGGTCCTACATTGAACCCATGTAGGAGCTGCCGCAGGCTGCGATCTTTTTGTTTGCGTGCACCGCCAAAAGGCACGACGACCCGCAATCGGGCATAACAACCGGATCAAAAAACACCCAAACAGAGCTCGAAAAACAACCGTCCAAAACCACGAAAGCCCCGAATTCCGGGGCTTTCGCGTTTCTGCTCAGATTTTTTGTTTCAACAGATTAAAACCTGGCACGCCCCCTGCAATAACTCTCACAGGTGATTCGTTTCACCACCCGTTTCGGGGACCTTGGTACAGGCAGGCCGGGGATTCCCCTCTTTACATCGGGCTCACACCGCAACGCGGCGAGCTCACCCTTTTGGGGCTCTTGGTACAGGCAGGCCGGGGGTTCCCTCTTTACACCGGACCGACGCGTCACGCGAAGTCCATCCCGTTTTGGGAACCCTGATACAGGCAGGTCAGGGATTCCCGCTTTTATTGCTCCCTCAGATGAATCTCCAGGCGCCAGCGGTCATCGACCGCACTGCCGGCCCAGTCACCCTGCAGCGGCCGCGCCGCCAGCACCGTCAGCAACAACCCACCGTCACTCGCTCGCGTCCGCCAATTGACGTCTTTGCCATTGAGCTTGAGCTGGCCCTTCTGCGCCGGCCCCTCAGCCTGGAACAGCAGCGCCACCGTGCCGTCGATGACTTCGCCATGCAGCTTCGGCTCGTTGTTGAACCACACCAGCAAACCGCCGTCAGTCACCTCGATCTGCTGCAACACCGTCGGATCCGGCGTGGTCAGGCGGCCGATCATCAAGCCGATCATCACGCCGACAATCGCCAGCGAAGCGATCACACGCGGGAATAGTTTCGAACGGTTGTCCACAGGCGGCGTAGAATGCCGCTCATCTTTACCTTCGGAGCCGTGCATGTTTCACGTCATCCTTTTTCAACCAGAAATTCCGCCGAATACCGGCAACGTTATCAGGCTGTGCGCCAACAGCGGCTGCCACCTGCATTTGATCGAACCGTTGGGCTTCGAGATGGACGACAAGCGCTTGCGCCGTGCCGGTCTCGATTACCACGAATATGCCACGCTGCAACGTCACGCCGATCTCGCCAGTTGCCTGGCAAGCATCGGTAACCCTCGGGTGTTTGCGTTCACCACCAAGGGCTCGCGGCCGTTTCATGATGCAGCGTTTGTCCCGGGCGATGCGTTCATTTTCGGCCCGGAAAGCCGTGGCTTACCGCCGGAAGTACTCGACGCCCTGCCCGCTGAACAGCGCCTGCGCCTGCCCATGCGTGAAGGCTGCCGCAGCCTGAACCTGTCCAACACCGTGGCGGTCGCCGTGTACGAAGCCTGGCGCCAGAACGACTTCAAATAACACCGCAAATCCGCACTTCCCGACTCCACTGTAGGAGCTGCCGAAGGCTGCGATCTTTTGATCCTGCTTTTCAAGATCAAGATCAAAAGATCGCAGCCTGCGGCAGCTCCTACATGAGACGAGTATTTCAGCCCAAGAAAAAAGCGCCTGTTACGGCGCTTTTTTCGTTGTAGCCAGGACCGTTTATTGAACGGTTGGCGTCTCGCCGCTTTCCTGCATGCGCTGCAATTCTTGCGCGTACAGGGCGTCGAAGTTCACCGGGGCCAGCATCAGCGCCGGGAACGAACCACGGGTGACCAGGCTGTCCAGGGTTTCGCGTGCGTACGGGAACAGGATGTTCGGGCAGAACGCACCCAGGGTGTGGCTCATCGAAGCCGCGTCGAGGTTCTTGATCAGGAAGATACCGGCCTGTTGCACTTCAGCGATGAAGGCCACTTCGTCACCGTTTTTCACGGTCACGGACAGGGTCAGTACAACTTCGTAGAAATCGCCTTCGAGTTCTTTCTGGCGAGTGTTCAGATCCAGACCAACGGTCGGATCCCACTGCTGACGGAAGATCGCCGGGCTTTTCGGGGCTTCGAAGGACAGGTCGCGAACGTAGATGCGCTGCAAGGAGAATTGCGGTGCGGTTTCTTCTTCGCTGGCTGCAGTGTTCTGTTGGTCAGTCATCTCAGATCCTTTCTGATCTTGGGTCTTTTAGGGAGTGCTGTACGTGGGTGCAGCCGTTCAGGCCTTGAGCAGCGCGTCGAGCTTGCCGGCGCGCTCCAGGGCATACAAATCGTCACAACCGCCGATGTGCTTGCTGCCGATCCAGATCTGCGGCACGGACGTGCGTCCGGCTTTCTGGGCCATTTCGGCGCGCACCTGCGGCTTGCCATCGACCTTGATCTCTTTGAACGCCACGCCTTTGTTCTCGAGCAGGTACTTGGCTCGCGAGCAATAAGGGCAGTAATCGCTGGAGTAGACGATGACTTCGCTCATATCACTTCACCAGCGGCAGGTTGTCGCCTTTCCAGCTGGAGATCCCGCCGGACAGCTTGGCGGCGGTGAAGCCGGATTTCATCAGCTCGCGGGCGTGGGTGCCGGCGGTCTGGCCCAGGGCGTCGACCAGAATGATGGTCTTGGCCTTGTGCTTTTCCAGCTCGGCGGTGCGCGCAGCCAGTTTGTCCTGGGGAATGTTGATCGCGCCAACGATGTGGCCGGCAGCGAAATCCTTGGCCGGACGGATGTCCACCACTACGCCTGCGTCTTTGTTGACCAGTGCAGTCAGCTCACCGGTGCTCAGGCTTTTACCGCCGCCCTGCATCGTGTGCGCCAGCAGCAGGGCCAGCAGTACGACGAAGATACCGACAAGAATGTAGTGGTTAGTGGCAAATTCAATCAGGTGAGCAACCATCGAAGGAGGTTCCAGGGCGTTAAAATGTCGGCCAGTATACACAGCCACTATGGTCGGCCAAACCCCGTCCGGCGGTGACGCGGTCGGAACTTAGCTTTAAACTCCAACTCCCTTTTCCATCGCCCTCTTCTTTATTAGCCACGAGTGGATTCCATGACGACTACGCCTAAACCTTTGGTCCTGATGATTCTCGACGGCTTCGGTCACAGCGAAAGCCCCGAATCCAACGCCGTTTTTGCGGCGAAGAAGCCCGTCCTTGATCGCCTGTGGGCCACCGTGCCGAATGGCTTGATCTCGGGCAGCGGCATGGACGTCGGTCTGCCGGACGGCCAGATGGGCAACTCTGAAGTCGGTCATATGAACCTTGGCGCTGGCCGCGTGGTGTATCAGGACTTCACTCGCGTGACCAAGTCGATCCGCGACGGCGAGTTTTTCGAGAACCCGACCATCTGCGCCGCTGTGGATAAAGCCGTGGCCGCCGGTAAAGCCGTGCACTTCATGGGCCTGTTGTCCGATGGCGGCGTACACAGCCACCAGGATCACCTGATCGCCATGGCCGAACTGGCCTTCAAGCGTGGCGCTGAAAAAATCTATCTGCACGCTTTCCTTGATGGCCGCGATACGCCGCCGAAAAGCGCTGCGTCGTCGATCGAATTGCTCGACGCGACCTTCCAGGCACTCGGCAAGGGCCGCATCGCCAGCATCATCGGCCGTTACTTCGCCATGGACCGTGACAACCGCTGGGATCGCGTTGCTCAGGCGTACAACCTGATCGTCGACGGCCACAGCGAATTCAACGCCGCCACCGCACAGGAAGGTCTCGACGCTGCTTATGCGCGTGGCGAGAGCGATGAATTCGTCAAAGCCACGACCATCGGTGAGCCGGTAAAAGTCGAAGACGGCGACGCTGTGGTGTTCATGAACTTCCGCGCCGACCGTGCCCGTGAGCTGACTCGCGTGTTCGTTGAAGACGACTTCAACGACTTCGAGCGCGCCCGCCAGCCGAAACTGGCCGGTTTCGTCATGCTGACCCAATACGCGGCAAGCATTCCGGCACCATCGGCGTTCGCCGCGGGCAGCCTGGAAAACGTGCTGGGCGATTACTTGGCGAAGAACGGCAAAACCCAGCTGCGTATCGCTGAAACCGAGAAATACGCGCACGTGACCTTCTTCTTCTCCGGCGGTCGTGAAGAGCCGTTCCCGGGCGAAGAGCGCATTCTGATCCCGTCGCCGAAAGTCGCCACTTACGACTTGCAGCCGGAAATGAGCGCGCCTGAGGTGACCGACCGCATCGTTGAAGCCATCGAAAACCAGCGTTTCGACGTGATCGTGGTCAACTACGCCAACGGCGACATGGTCGGCCACAGCGGCGTATTCGACGCGGCGGTGAAAGCGGTTGAATGCCTCGACACCTGCGTCGGTCGCATCGTTGAAGCCCTGGAAAAGGTCGGCGGCGAAGCGCTGATCACCGCAGACCACGGCAACGTCGAAAAAATGGCCGATGAAGAAACCCACCAGGCACACACCGCGCACACTACTGAGCCGGTGCCGTTCATTTATGTCGGCAAGCGTGACCTCAAGGTCCGTGAAGGCGGCGTGCTGGCGGATGTGGCGCCGACCATGCTGAAACTGTTGGGCCTGGAAAAACCTGCGGAAATGACCGGCACCTCTATTCTGGTCTGACCCCAATCGCCAAAACACCGCAAAACCCTGTGGGAGCTGGCTTGCCAGCGATAGCAATCTGACAGCCAACATCTATGTTGAATGTGCAGACGCCATCGCTGGCAAGCCAGCTCCCACAGTGGTTTATGGAGTTTTCGAAATGGAATTCGGTGTATTGCTTGGTCCAGTTATCACACAGCCCCAATTGGGCGTTTTTTTTGCAGCCTCGGGCGGGCATACTAGGCCGTCCCTTACCCTGGTGCCGCCCGCCTCTATGCTCCGCGTCCTGATCGCCCTCGCTCTGACCTGCCTGCTCCAACCGGCCTTCGCTGACGAGCGCGCGCAAACCCAACAGCAGTTGGACGCCACGCGTCAGGACATTGCCGAGCTGAAAAAACTGCTGAGCAAGGTCCAGGAAGAAAAATCCGGCGTGCAGAAAGAGCTCAAGGGCACTGAAACCGAGCTGGGCAAGCTGCAGAAACAGGTCGATGCGCTGCAGAAAGAGCTGCAGAAAAGCGAATCCGAGCTGCAGCGACTCGATGCAGAGAAAAAAAAACTCCAGAGCGCGCGCACTGAACAGCAGCGACTGATCGCCATTCAGGCCCGTGCGGCCTATCAGAACGGTCGCCAGGAATACCTCAAGCTGCTGCTCAACCAGCAGAATCCCGAGAAATTCGCCCGCACCCTCACCTATTACGATTATCTGAGCCAGGCCCGCCTGGAGCAGTTGAAGAACTTCAACGAAACCCTGCGCCAACTGGCTAATGTCGAAAAAGACATCGCCGCCCAGCAAGCGCAATTGCTGGTGCAGAAAAGCACCCTCGATACGCAGCGCGACGAACTGGAAAATGTTCGCAAGGAACGCCAGCAAGTCCTCGCCAAGCTCAACGATGACGTGAAGGCCCGCGATCAGAAACTCGCCGCCCGCGAGCAGGATCAGGCAGACCTGTCTAAAGTCCTTAAAACCATTGAGGAAACGCTGGCTCGCCAGGCTCGTGAGGCAGAAGAAGCGCGGCAGAAAGCGCTGATCGCCCAGCAGGAAGCGGAAAAAAAGCGTTTGCGTGAGGCGCAGGCTGAAAACAGCGACGCCCCACGAAAACCCGCCAGATCCACTCCCGGCGCGCTGGTTTCCAGCAGCGGCGAGACCTTCGGTGGCGCTTTTGCTGCAACCCGGGGAAAACTTCCTTGGCCGGTTGATGGTCGACTATTGGCGCGCTTCGGTGAAAGCCGCGGCGACGACGCCCGGACCAAGTGGGACGGTGTGATGATCAGCGCCTCCGCCGGCAGCCAGGTACATGCCGTGCATGGTGGTCGCGTGGTGTTCGCCGACTGGTTGCGCGGCGCCGGACTGCTGGTGATCCTTGATCACGGCAATGGTTTTCTGAGTCTTTACGGTCACAACCAGACGCTGCTCAAGTCGGCTGGGGACGTGGTTAAAGCCGGTGAGTCGATTTCCACTGTCGGTAACAGTGGCGGTCAGGACACACCAGCACTGTATTTCGCAATTCGTCAGCAGGGTCACCCGAGTGATCCGGCGCAATGGTGCCGTGCGCAAGGATAAGCGCACCGCCTAATTCAGGAGTTCGTTCGACATGCTGCATTTGTCCCGCCTTACCTCGCTGGCCCTGACGATCGCTCTGGTGATCGGCGCGCCTTTGGCGTTTGCCGCGCAACCAGCCCCGGCCGTCGCTCCGGCAGGTACAGCCGCGACCTCCAAGGCGCCGCTGCCGCTGGAAGAGTTGCGCACCTTTGCCGAGGTCATGGACCGGATCAAAGCCGCTTACGTCGAACCGGTAGACGACAAAACCCTGCTCGAAAACGCGATCAAGGGCATGCTCAGCAACCTCGATCCGCACTCGGCCTATCTCGGCCCTGAAGACTTCACCGAACTGCAGGAAAGCACCAGCGGTGAGTTTGGCGGCTTGGGTATCGAAGTTGGTGCTGAAGACGGCTTCATCAAGGTTGTCTCGCCAATCGACGACACTCCGGCGTCGAAGGCCGGTATTCAGGCCGGCGACTTCATCGTCAAGATCAACGGGGCGCCAACGCGCGGCCAGACCATGACCGAAGCCGTCGACAAGATGCGCGGCAAGATCGGCCAGAAAATCACCCTGACCCTGGTGCGCGACGGCGGCACGCCGTTCGACGTGACCCTCGCTCGTGCGGTGATTCAGGTGAAGAGCGTCAAGGCACAACTGCTGGAATCGGGCTACGGCTACATCCGTATCACCCAGTTCCAGGTCAAGACCGGCGAAGAAGTTTCCAAAGCCCTGGCCAAGCTGCGCAAGGACAACGGCAAGAAGCTCAACGGCGTGATCCTCGACCTGCGCAACAACCCGGGCGGCGTATTGCAGGCGGCGGTGGAAGTGGTCGACCACTTCATCACCAAAGGCCTGA
Organism: Pseudomonas sp. GM80; assembly: GCF_000282515.1. GTDB lineage: Bacteria > Pseudomonadota > Gammaproteobacteria > Pseudomonadales > Pseudomonadaceae > Aquipseudomonas. The sequence goes on along the minus strand of NZ_AKJD01000063.1, from coordinate 89,135 downwards.
TCGTCTACACCAAGGGCCGGATCGCCAACTCCGAACTGCGCTTCTCGGCCACCGGCAAAGACGAAAGCGAAGCGGTGCCGATGGTGGTGTTGATCAACGGTGGCAGCGCCTCGGCGTCGGAAATCGTCGCCGGTGCCCTGCAGGATCAGAAACGCGCCGTGGTCATGGGCACCACCAGCTTCGGCAAAGGCTCGGTACAAACCGTGCTGCCGCTGAACAACGACCGCGCGCTGAAGATCACCACGGCGCTGTACTTCACGCCGAATGGCCGCTCGATTCAGGCGCAAGGCATTGTTCCGGACATCGAAGTGCGCAAGGCCAAGATCACCAACGAGGCCGACAGCGATTACTTCAAGGAAGCCGACCTGCAAGGTCACTTGGGCAATGGCAACGGCGGCGCGGACAAACCGACCGGTTCCGGCGGCAAGGCCAAAGCGATGCCGCAGGATGACGATTACCAACTGGCCCAGGCCCTGAGCCTGCTCAAAGGCCTGAGCATTACGTCCGGCCGTTGAGGATGTCTTTGCGTTTCGTCTTCGTTCTGCTGTGCTGTCTGGCGGGTGCTGCTCACGCAGAGCCCGTCAGCTCAAAGCCACACAAAGCCTACCTGACACTGATCATCGACGACCTGGGGCAGAACCTGCCCCGGGATCGCCGCGTGCTGGCCCTGCCCGGCCCGGTTACCACGGCGATCATGCCCGACACCCCGCACGCCACCGAATTTGCTCGCGAGGCTCATCGCGCCGGCAAGATCGTCATCCTGCACATGCCGATGGACCCGGCCACCGGGCCGTACGCCTGGCATCCGGAACTGCCGATCGAAGAACTGCAAAAACGCCTCGACGCTGCGTTCAAAATGGTCCCCTACACCGCTGGCATCAATAACCACATGGGCAGCCGCATGACTGCGCAACCGGTGGCGATGGCGTGGTTGATGGCCGAGTTGCAGCGCCGGCACAAGTTCTTCGTCGACAGCCGCACCAGTGCGCAGACCGTTGCTGCGCAGCAGGCGCAGAAGATCGATCTGGCGAGTGTTTCGCGAGATGTTTTTCTTGATGATGAGCGAACTGAGGCGGCGATTTCCACGCAGTTGCAGACGGCGATCAGCCTGGCGCACAAGCAGGGTTCGGCGGTGATGATCGGCCATCCGTATCCGCAGACGCTGGCGGTGCTGGAGCGCGAATTGCCGAAGCTGAAGGCTCAGGGGATTGAGTGGATTGATATTCGGCAGATGATCAGCGTGCGCAGTAACAAGGCCACGGCGGCTCACGGCAAGGATGGCGTTTACCGCTGAAAAGATCGCAGCCTTCGGCAGCTCCTACATCGGCAATGCATTCCCCTGTAGGAGCTGCCGAAGGCTGCGATCTTTTAACAAGCGCTACAAATACCGCCCCATAATCTCGTCCACCACGCCATCCTTGCGCATCTGATCCAGCGCAGCCTGAAGCTTCTTCACCGTCTCTTCCGGCACGTCCTTGTTCAGCGCCAGATACAGCTCGGCGCTGTTGAAGCGCAGCACCGTCTTCAACCCCGTCACCCCATCCTGCCGCGCCAGATAGCGCCCGGCCGGGTCGCCCGTGGCCCACAAATCAATCTGCCCGTTGACCAGCTTCTTGGCGTTGTCCTGATCGCGCAACACCACCACCGGCTTCAAGCCCTGCTTGGTCAGCGTCTCGGCAATTGCATCGCCCTTGTAGGCGCCAATCTTGTATTTGCGCGCGTCATTGAGGGTTTCGAGGGTGATCTTGCTGTCAGCCTTGGCCAACAGGATCCAGTCGTCCGGGCCGATCGGTCCGACCCATTTGAAGAGCTTTTCGCGATCCGGCAGGCGCGCCATCACAAAAGCACCGTAGCCAGGATTTTCCAGAGCGAGCTTGTACACGCGCTCCCAAGGGAAACGCAGGGTCAGGCTGTAGGTGACGCCGGCACGCTGGAACATTTCGCGAACGATGTCGGTAGCGATGCCGTTGATGTTTTCGCCTTGGGCGAAATTTTTGCCGTTCTTCGCCATGTTGTACGGCGGGAAGTTTTCGGTGAGGAGCACCAGATCGGTGTCGGGACTGGTTTCGGCGCGGGCCGTGTTGATGAGCAACATCGAGGCGCTGGCGAGAACTAGAAGCAGGCGTTTGATCATGTCGGGCTACCGAAATCCATGGCGTGCCCAAGAGTGCCTTGGGTGCGCCATGGTGTCCACTGGCCTGTATCGATTTTGACGCTTAACGCATCACGATGCCGCGTTTGGCCATGTAGGCCTTGGCTTCCTGCACGGTGTATTCACCGAAGTGGAAAATACTCGCCGCCAATACAGCACTGGCGTGGCCTTCGAGAATGCCATCAGCCAAGTGCTGCAGATTGCCAACGCCGCCGGAAGCGATCACCGGAATACCCAGCGCATCGCTGATCGCGCGGGTCACGCCAAGGTCGAAGCCGTTTTTCATGCCGTCCTGATCCATGCTGGTCAGCAGGATCTCGCCGGCACCGAGGCCTTCCATTTTCTTCGCCCACTCGACCGCATCGAGGCCGGTTGGCTTGCGCCCGCCGTGGGTGAAGATTTCCCAACGCGGGGTTTCGCCCGGGCCGGAAACTTTCTTCGCGTCGATGGCGACGACAATGCACTGCGAGCCGAAATGCTGCGCCGCTTCGCCGACGAATTCCGGATTGAACACGGCAGCGGTGTTGATCGATACCTTGTCCGCGCCGGCATTCAGCAGGTTGCGGATGTCCTGCACGGTACGCACGCCACCGCCGACGGTCAGCGGAATAAACACCTGGCTGGCCATGCGCTCGACGGTATGCAGCGTAGTGTCGCGGCCATCGACGCTGGCGGTGATGTCGAGAAAAGTAATCTCGTCGGCACCCTGCTCGTCATAGCGACGGGCGATTTCCACCGGGTCACCGGCGTCGCGGATGTTCTCGAACTTCACACCTTTAACGACCCGGCCGTTGTCCACGTCCAGGCAAGGGATGATGCGTTTGGCCAGCGCCATGGTCAGTCCTCAGCCTTGGTACGAATCGCAGAAAGCTTGCGCTTCGGCGACGTCGAGGGTGCCTTCGTAAATCGCCCGGCCAGTGATTGCGCCGATGATGCCCGGCGCCTTGGCGTCGAGCAGCGACTTGATGTCACCCAGATTGTGGATGCCACCAGAAGCGATCACGGGGATCTTGGTAGCGGCAGCCAGCGCAGCGGTGAACGGCACGTTGCAGCCCTGCATCATGCCGTCTTTGGCGATGTCGGTATAAACGATCGAGGAGACGCCGTCGGCTTCAAACTGCTTGGCCAGGTCGATGACCTGCACGGTGCTGATTTCCGCCCAGCCATCGGTGGCGACAAAGCCGTCTTTGGCGTCCAGACCAACGATGATCTTGCCCGGGAACGCGCGGCAGGCTTCAGCGACGAATGCAGGATCTTTCACCGCTTTGGTGCCGATGATCACGTAGCTGACGCCAGCCTTGACGTAGTGCTCGATGGTTTCCAGCGAGCGGATGCCGCCACCGATCTGGATCGGCAGGGTCGGGTAGCGCTTGGCGATTGCGGTGACCACTTCGCCGTTGACTGGCTGGCCTTCGAACGCGCCGTTCAGATCGACCAGATGCAGACGGCGGCAACCGCCCTCCACCCACTTGGCAGCCATGCTCACCGGATCATCGGAGAACACTGTGGAATCTTCCATGCGGCCCTGGCGCAGACGTACGCAGGCACCGTCTTTAAGATCGATAGCGGGAATAATCAGCATCTGGCAAACCTTCAAATTTGAATGTTCAGCTTGGCTCGGAAATCAGTTTTTCTCGAGCGCCCACAGGTCGCTTTCGATGCTTTCAAACCGCTCTTTGAGGTGGGTCTGCACATCGAAAATCGCCCTGTTGTAATAGTGCGGAGCAATTTCGCGGGTAAACAGCTCAAGAATTTCCGCCGCTTCGAACGACCCCAGGTCCAATTCGAAACGGTCTTCCATGAACCGCTGAATCTTGCGATTGGCCTCGTTCTCCTGTTCGGGAGTGAGGGTCAGGATCGGCGGTTTGGTTTTCTTGGCAGCCATTTACCAGCGACCGTCCCACGCAGCGAAGTTCTGCAGCAACTGCAGGCCATGGGTATGGCTTTTCTCCGGGTGGAACTGCACGGCGAAACGCGAGCCATCGGCCAGCGCCGCAGCGAAATCGACACCGTAATGACCGCCACCGACCACTTGCCGCGCATTGGCGGCAGCGATGTAGTAGCTGTGTACGAAGTAGAAGCGCGCCATGTCCGGAATGTCATGCCACAGCGGGTGGCTGACCTTCTGCTTCACCTCGTTCCAGCCCATGTGCGGGACTTTCAGGTGCTCGCCGTCTTCATGCAGGTCTTTGCCGAAGAACTTCACCGCGCCCGGGAACAGGCCGATGCAGTCGACGCCATCGTTCTCTTCGCTGGTGTCGAGCAAGGCTTGCATGCCGACACAGATGCCGAGGAACGGACGATCCTGACTGACTTCACGCACCAGCGAGTCGAAACCGAGGCGACGGATTTCAGCCATGCAATCGCGAATCGCGCCAACACCGGGGAACACCACGCGGTCAGCTTCGCGAATCACGTTGGCATCGCTGGTGATCAACACCTTGCCGGCGCCGACGTGCTCGAGGGCCTTGGCCACCGAGTGCAGGTTGCCCATGCCGTAATCGATAACTGCAACCGTCTGCATTACAGAACGCCTTTGGTCGATGGCATTTGCCCGGCCATGCGCTCATCCAGCTCGACGGCCATGCGCAATGCGCGGCCGAAAGCCTTGAACACGGTTTCGATCTGGTGGTGCGTGTTGGTGCCGCGCAGGTTGTCGATGTGCAGGCTGACCAGCGCGTGGTTGACGAAGCCCTGGAAGAATTCCTGGAACAGGTCAACGTCGAAACCGCCGACGGTGGCGCGGGTGTACGGCACGTGCATCTGCAGGCCTGGACGACCGGAGAAGTCGATCACCACGCGCGACAGCGCTTCATCGAGCGGCACGTAGGCATGACCGTAGCGACGGATGCCTTTTTTATCGCCAATGGCTTTGGCAAATGCCTGGCCGAGGGTGATACCGACGTCTTCCACCGTATGGTGGTCGTCGATATGCAGATCGCCCTTGCATTCAATATCCAGGTCGATCAACCCGTGACGGGCGATCTGATCCAGCATGTGCTCAAGAAAAGGAACACCGATATCGAATCGGGCCTTTCCGGTGCCATCAAGGTTGATCGAGGCTTTGATCTGGGTTTCCAGAGTGTCGCGCTCGACAGAAGCCTTACGTTCGGCCATCACCAGCTCCGCAAAATCATTGGGCGAAAAAGGCAGCCATTATAGGCACGCGGGGCCGAAACAGAAACACGAGAGGTGAGATGGCTGACGGATAGAACCCCCGGCTGTCGCGGGTAGACATGTCCATACAAGCCATTACAGGTAGCGCAAAAACAACTGTAGGAGTGAGCCTGCTCGCGATGAGGACCTCACAGCCAACATTTCTGTGACTGTCAGACCGCTATCGCGAGCAGGCTCACTCCTACAGGGGTACTGCGTTTTTACTTAGTGAAACAGTACCGCCGTTTTCTGCAGGGTCACCCACACACCCCACGCCAACGGAATACCCACCGCCAGCCACGCTGCAATCGCCAACGGCTTGCTGCCCGGCGCGGCTTTCCACTCCAGAACGGTGCTGGCGTCAGCACCTTTGTCGTGGCCCAGCGCCTGTTCGGCCGCCAGTTCAGCGTCGGTCATGAAGTATTTGTCGGCCACCGGACGTACCAGCAGGTTGCACAGGAAGCCCAGCACCAGCAGGCCGGCGAGGATGTACAAGGTGATGTCGTAAGCCGCCGCGCGTTCAACGCCGATGCTCAACTGATATTCACGCAGGTAGTTCACCAACACCGGACCGAGCACGCCCGCCGCTGCCCAGGCCGTCAGCAGACGACCGTGGATCGCGCCAACCATCTGCGTACCGAACAGGTCGGCCAGATACGCCGGAACCGTGGCGAAACCGCCGCCGTACATCGACAGAATGATGCAGAACGCCGCCACGAACAGCGCAACGTTGCCCAAGTGACCGAGGTTCGGGATCAGCGCGTACAGGGCAAAACCCAGGGCGAAGAACACGAAGTAGGTGTTTTTGCGGCCCAGGTAGTCCGAGAACGAGGCCCAGAAGAAGCGGCCACCGATGTTGAACAGGCTGAGCAAACCGGTGAAACCGGCAGCGATCGCCGCAATCGAAGCCAACTGCCCGGCATCAAGTTGGCCAAACGGCACATCAACACCCAGCAGTTTGCCGCCGAACACTTCCTGCAGCAGTGGCGAAGCCATGCCGAGGATGCCGATACCGGCAGAAACGTTCAGGCACAGCACCAGCCAAACGAGACGGAATTGCGGGGTTTTCCACGCCACATTCACGTGAACGTGACGGTGCGTGATCATCGAGTTGGAGGCTTTTTTCGCCGGAGCGGTCCAGCCTTCAGGTTTCCAGCCGGTTGGCGGCACGCGGTAAGCGAGGGCGCCACCGATCATGAACACGAAGTAGATCGCCGCCATGGCCACGAAGCTCTGCCAGACGCCAACGCCTTCAGCCGAGCCGAAGTGGCTCATCAGCGCGGTCGCCAACGGTGCACCGACCATCGCGCCGCCACCGAAACCCATGATCGCCATGCCGGTCGCCATGCCGCGCTTGTCCGGGAACCACTTGATCAGGGTCGACACCGGCGAAATGTAGCCCAGACCGAGACCGATACCGCCGATCACGCCCGAGCCAATCCACATCAGCCAGATCTGGTGGGTATAAATACCCAGTGCCGAGATCAGCAGACCGCCGCACCAGCACAGTGCCGATACAACGCCAGCCTTGCGTGGCCCGGCGTGTTCCAGCCAGCCACCCCAGATCGCTGCCGAGCAGCCGAGGAAGATGAAGAACAGCGTGTAGATCCAGCCGAGCATCGAGATCGGCCAGTCGCATTGCGATGAAAACACCTGTGCGATGAAGCTCATGTCCGGCGCGCAAGCCACCGGAGCGGTTACGCCCAGCGCCTTGGACAGCGGCAACCAGAACACCGAAAAGCCATAGGCCATGCCGATGCACAGGTGGATGGCCAGAGCGGCCGGTGGTACCAGCCAACGGTTGAAACCGGGCTTGGCGATGATGCGTTCCTTGGACAGGAACGCAGGCTGGGCGGCGCTGAGGCCGTCCGCCGTGATGCTCGTGCTCATTGTGTATCCCCCAATTATTAGTATGGTTCGCCAGCCACTGTTCACCCTCGGCCTTATGCACGCAGGCATGACCGTTTTTTAAGGTGAAGCTCCTTGAAGGCGCGACGTTAAGTCGCAGAAGGGCAGACGAACGGGCGAAGGTTACCATTTGCAGGTGACAGAAAAACCAAACTGATATCACCTTTTTCATGTCATCTGATCTCTACACCTGTGTAGGAGCTGCCGAAGGCTGCGATCTTTTGATCCTGTTTTTGAAAAACATCAAAAGATCGCAGCGTTCCGCAGCTCCTACACGGGGCAATTTTTGCCGAGCGACTGGTGAACCAAGCGCAGAAAATGGCGTCGCAAGCGGGGGCGAAACTGCACCTGCTGGCGCCTGCCGGGCATCTCGAAGCTCAGGCCGTCACGGCGAAGCCAAGCGTGCCGCTGGAGGTACTGGCAACATGACGCCACACCGAACCGGGCATTTGCAGCGCTATACTCCCCGGCTAAATTACGAATTCGACTAACTACAAGGACTCGCCCATGAAAGCGTTCGGCAAAATCCTGGGTCTGGTACTTCTCGGGCTGTTGCTGATCATTGTGGCGGCAGGTTTTGCCCTGACCCACCTCTTCGATCCCAACGATTACAAAGACGAGATCCGCCAGATAGCCCGCGACAAGGCCCACATCGAGCTGACGCTCAATGGCGATATCGGCTGGAGCCTGTTCCCGTGGCTCGGCCTGGAATTGCACGAGGCCAGCGTCGCCACACTGGTCAAGCCGACCGAACCGTTTGCCGATTTGCAGATGCTCGGCCTTTCCGTGCGCGTGCTGCCGCTGCTGCGCCGCGAAGTGCAGATGAGCGACGTGCGCGTCGAAGGCCTGAACCTGCGCCTGAACCGCGACAAGGACGGCCATGGCAACTGGGAAGACATCGGCAAGGTGCCCGCTCCGGCCGGCACGACGCCGCCAGCCGCTACTGCGGGCCAACCGGCGAGCGAAACCACCGCCGCCGTGGAAAAACCGCCGCAGCCAATCCGCCTCGACATCGACAGCCTGACCGTCAACAACGCCCGCGTTGAATACAACGACGAGAAGACCGGCAAGCAGTTCAGCGCTGAGAGCATTCAGTTGAGTACCGGCCCGGTGCACGATTCGACCAATATCCCGGTGAAAGCCACGGCGTTCCTCGGCACCAATCAGCCGGTGCTGCGCGTGCGCACCGAGCTCACTGGCGAGCTGCGCATCGAGCGCGCCCTGCAACGCTACAAGTTCGAGGACATGAAACTGTCCGGCGAACTGGCTGGCGACCCGCTGCAAGGCAAGACCATGACCTTCGCAGCCCAAGGGCAGTTGTTGCTGGATAAAGCGGCGAACGTCGCCGAATGGACCGGCATCAAGATCTCCGCTAACCAGTTGCGCGCTTTGGGTGAACTGAAAGCCAACGACCTCGACAAAACCCCACAGATCAGCGGCGGCCTCTCCATCGCCCAATTCGATCTGGCGAAGTTCGTCGACAGCATCGGCCAGAAACTCCCGGCCATGGCCGAGGGCAGCCTGAGCAAAGTCGAACTGGTCAGCCGCGTGGCGGCCACGCCAACCAGCGTCGCCTTCGACAATATCAATCTGAAACTCGACGACAGTAGCTTCAGCGGCCGCATCGCTGTCGAAGACTTCGCCAAACAATCGCTGCGCGCCGTGCTCAAGGCTGACACGTTCAACGTCGACCGCTACCTGCCGCCGAAATCGGAAAAAGCCACGAACGCTACGCAAGTACGCCAGGCCGAAGTGGCCAGCACCGAAGCCGATGCGATGGCCGGCGCCGGCTCCACACCGCTGCCGGACAAGCCGAGCAAAACCGCCTGGAGCACCGAGCGCCTGCTGCCGGTCGAACGCCTGGCCAAACTTGACGTCGATGCCGACCTGACCTTCGGCCAGTTGACCCTCGACAAACTGCCGATTCAGAACGCCGCACTGAAAGCCACCGGCCAAGGCGGCTTGCTGACCCTGACCAACCTGAGCGGTGAGCTGTACAACGGCGGTTTCGAGGCCAAAGGCACCCTCGACGTGCGCCCAAGCGCACCGGTGCTGAATTTGCAGACCAGGCTCAACCGCGTGCCTGCGGAAAAAATCCTCGAAAGCCAAGGCAAAAACCCGCCGGTCAAAGGCCTGGTGACCCTCACCAGCAACGTGACCAGCAGCGGCAATAGCCAGCAAGCGCTGATCGACACCCTCAACGGCAACGCCAGTTTTGTGATCAACAACGGCGTGCTGCTCAACGCCAACCTTGAACAGCAACTGTGCAAAGGCATCGCCACGCTCAACCGCAAAACCCTCAGCGGCGAGCCACGCGGCAAAGACACGCCATTCCAGGAGCTGAAAGGCAACCTGACCTTGCGCAACGGCATCGCCAGCAACCCGGACCTGAAAGTGCGCATCCCTGGCATGACCGTCAACGGTGACGGCGACATCGACCTGCGCGTGCTCGGCATGGACTATCGCGTCGGCATCATCGTTGAAGGCGATACCAGCGCCATGCCGGATCCGGCCTGCCAGGTCGGCGATAAGTTCGTCGGCATCGAGTGGCCACTGCGCTGCCGTGGCCCGCTGGAACTCGGCGCCAAGGCCTGCCGTATCGACAATGATCGCCTCGGCCAGGTCGCCACCAAAATGGCGGGCAACAAGCTCAGCGAGAAGATCGACGAGAAACTCGGCGACAAGGTCAGCCCGGAATTGAAAAACGCATTGAAGGGGCTGTTCAAGCGATGAGAGCGGAGCAGTTTTCCACGGCGGTGCTGGAGTGGTTCGACCGCCACGGCCGCCACGATTTGCCTTGGCAGCAAGACATCAATCCGTATCGGGTGTGGGTGTCGGAGATCATGCTGCAGCAGACCCAGGTCAGCACCGTGCTGAATTATTTCGACCGCTTCATGGCCGCGCTGCCGACGGTCGAAGCGCTGGCCGCAGCGCCAGAAGACGAAGTGCTGCACCTGTGGACGGGGCTGGGTTACTACACCCGCGCGCGCAATTTGCAGAAGACCGCGAAGATCGTCGTCAGCCAGTACGGCGGCGAGTTTCCGCGTGACGTTGAAAAGCTTACCGATCTGCCGGGCATCGGCCTGTCCACTGCCGGCGCGATCGCGAGCATCAGCATGGGTCTGCGCGCGCCGATCCTCGACGGCAACGTCAAACGCGTGCTGGCGCGCTTTACTGCGCAAGAGGGCTACCCCGGCGAGCCGAAGGTCGCCAAACAGCTCTGGGCCAACGCTGAGCGCTTTACGCCACACGATCGGGTCAACGCCTACACCCAGGCGATGATGGATCTCGGCGCCACACTCTGCACGCGCAGCAAGCCGAGTTGCCTGCTGTGTCCGCTGGAGCGCGGTTGCGAAGCGCACATGCTCGGCCTCGAAACCCGCTACCCGATCCCCAAGCCGCGTAAAGCCATCCCGCAGAAGCGCACGCTGATGCCGATGCTTGCCAACGGCGACGGCGCGATTCTGCTTTACCGTCGCCCCTCGAGCGGTTTGTGGGGCGGTTTGTGGAGCCTGCCGGAACTCGACGACCTCGACGACCTGCAGCACCTCGCCGATCAGCACGCGCTGACCATGGGCGAGCAGCAGGCACTGCCGAGCCTTGTCCATACATTCAGCCATTTCCAGCTGTCCATCGAACCCTGGCTGGTCCAGGTGCAGGAGGCCGCCCATCACGTGGCCGAGGCCGACTGGCTCTGGTATAACCTCGCCACCCCGCCGCGCCTGGGCCTCGCCGCCCCGGTCAAAACCTTGCTCGAACGCGCGGCCGCCGTCTTGAATGCAGGAGAGTCGCCATGACCCGCACCGTAATGTGCCGTAAATACAAAGAACAACTGCCCGCCCTGGAACGCGCCCCTTTCCCGGGCGCCAAAGGTCAGGATATTTTTGACCACGTCTCGGCCAAGGCCTGGGCCGACTGGCAGAAACACCAGACCCTGCTGATCAACGAAAAGCGTTTGAACATGATGAACGCCGAAGACCGCAAATATCTTCAGGGCGAAATGGACAAGTACTTCTCCGGCGAGGAATACGCTCAAGCCGAAGGCTACGTTCCACCTGCAGAGTAAACCCCGGAAATCGGGGGTCGGATCGTAAGCGACGGAATTAATTTAAGAAATTTTAAAAAAGTCGTTGACGTAAATCCGAAAAACCCTTTTAATGCGCCCCGTTGCCCAGATAGCTCAGTCGGTAGAGCAGGGGATTGAAAATCCCCGTGTCGGCGGTTCGATTCCGTCTCTGGGCACCAAATACCGAAAACCCTGAATCGCAAGATTCAGGGTTTTTTTATGCCTGCGATTTGATAAACACTGAATCCGCGCTACTTTGCCCGCCCCTTACGGAAGAGGGTCATCAAGCTGATGAACCAGAAACGAACCCGCGTGCCCCTGCCCCATCCGCCGCCGTATCGCCCGAGCCGCACGACTTACTGGCTGACGATCCTCGCTGCCCTGCTGATTGTTTTCGGCATCGGTGCATCAATCTGGATGCTGGTCGACAGCTGGCTCACAGGCTCCATCACCACCAACAATCGCGGCCCGCGCAGCACCTACACCCTGGCCCTGCAACCGCGGCGATTCTGGGTTGAGTTTGTGTCGCAAAGCATCGGCACGGTGTTTCTGCTGGCGTTTTCTGTGTTCTGCTTGTGGGTCTACCGCAAAGTGCAAGAGCCCGTGCACACACCGAAAAGCAAACGCCGCACAAAGAAAACCTAAAGTGTATTGATGTAATCGACAGGCAGCAGAACCGTGTCCAGCGCGGCGTCTATTGGCAGGGATACAACGGTGATGATCGGACAGACAATCATCATGTAACAGATCACGGCCGCCGGCATGCCACTGCTGCCGCCTCCGCGCACACCCAGCAGGTGGAGGTTGCCATCAACCCCTCGGTAATACTGAGCATCGGACAAACCGTCATTCAAACGGCCGATGAACGTTCCGCAGCCCACCAACTGCAACACCAGGCCTGCTACACAGCCAACACGCAAAATCCCTTTCAAACCGGCGCTTCCTTACATCACAAAACAAGAGGCGCGGGATTGTACCGGCGCCTCAACCTGACAAACACCCATCGCTATCCAGCATCATTCCAGTGGAACACCAGATTGCGCGCAGTGCCGCTGCCAACGTCTGTGACATCGTGCCGTGTTTCGCCGTTACGAGTGGCCACCACCGTGTACTTGCCGGGCGGCAATTTCACGTACAGCAGCGGCCCCGTCTGGCTGAGGGTCAGTACGGTTTGCCCCGGCGACTGTTCAATCGTCACATCGACATCTGCGGTGTACTCATCCTGCGGCCCCACTGCGAACGTCATGTGCAGGTTGTAACCGGTGGCTTGTTGAATGGCCTTCGCCTCATCCTCACCGACCCCACCGGCCAAATAGCTGATGCCGTTCTGTTGTTGCTGCTGAGCTTGCACTCCGGCACTGTCGATGGGCTCAAGACTGGCTGCCTGCAACATCACCGGAAACACCAATGCAATCCCAGCGGCGACGGGCAGCATGAACGTTAGAACGCGTTTCATGATGACGACTCCCGGGCTCTGGCAGAGCCCAACCGTTACTCCTTTTAGATTTTGCCGGCGAGAGTGGGTTTCAGATTGATTGGCACTTGGCGGGTGTACGAAATGGACTACAGACCTTTGCCCGTTAAAGCCGTTTGACTCGGCAATGTCCTGCAACACCCACTGCCTCTTCCTGCGGATTTCGTCGCCTCTCCCGACATACCGCAACGGCAACTCTTGGCATGCTTTTGCCTCTGTTCCCAATGACGCGGAAGACCGATGAGCCAGCTAAAACCTGCTGACACGCAAGACCCGAAAATCGATTCATTGCCGGGAGAGCTGGGCGAGTTGATTCGTCAGGCGCGGCAAAAAGTGCTGCGAGCGGTTGATACGATCCAAGTGCAGACCTGCTGGCAGATCGGCCGGCATATCGTCGAGTTTGAACAGCAAGGTGCCCAGCGTGCGGGCTATGGCAAACAGTTGCTAGCGCTGCTGGCAAAGGATCTGACAGAGAAGTTCGGGAAGGGCTTTGATGCTTCCAATTTGCGTTACATGCGCCTTTTTTATCAGGCATTTCCAATTCGTGACGCACTGCGTCACGAATTGAGCTGGACCCACTACCGTCGGCTGTTGGGTGTGAACAATGAAAAGGCGCGCCACTGGTACATGGACGAGTGCGCCAACCTGAACTGGTCAAGCCGCGCCCTCGATCGCCAGATCCTGACGCTCTACTACGAGCGGCTCCTCATGAGTCGAGACAAAGCCGACGTGATCGAAGAAGCCACCACCAACATCGAGGCAATGAAGTGCAATCCGCGTGAATTCATTCGTGATCCGGTGATGCTCGAGTTTCTCGGTCTGCCGTCAGCGGGCAAGGTCAGGGAAAGCGGCCTGGAACAAGCCCTCATCGACCACCTGCAGGGCTTTCTGCTCGAACTGGGCAAAGGCTTTTCCTTCGTAGCTCGCCAGCAACGCATCAGCACCGACGGCGTCGATCTGTACATCGATCTGGTGTTCTACAACTACCTGCTCAAATGCTTTGTGATCATCGACCTTAAACGCGGCAAGCTCAGCGCCCGCGATGTCGGGCAGATGGACATGTATGTGCGCATGTACGACGAGCTCATGCGCAGCGAGGGCGACAAGCCGACAGTCGGGATCATCCTCTCTGCCGAGAGCAACGATTCGGTGGCGCGCTACTCAATGCTCAAGGGCAATGAGCAATTGTTCGCCAGCAGTTACAAGACGATCCTGCCGAGTGAAGAGGAGTTGCGCGCAGAACTCAATCGCGAACAGGCCTTGATCGAGGAACGCATGCTTACTGAATCCACTGAATAAACCTGCGGATTGTTACTGGCCGGCGCGCAGACTATCGTTGGCAGCTTACCCGCCCAGGTCGATTGTCATGAGCTGTCAAGACATGCCCGCAATGCAGGACACGCAGTCAAAGTCGCCGACTTTGGCTGCGACGCAAGGTGAGCCTTTCAAGGAAGCGGCTGCCGACGGCTTTGTTTTGGGTGGTTTCACTTGGTGCCACTCCCTGCCCGACGCCGAGCGCCCTGTCGTCATCATCAACGCGGCTACGTCTGTGCGCTGTCGTCATTACTCGCGCTTCGCGGCTTATCTGTTCGCCCATGGTTTCGACGTGATGACCTACGACTACCGTGGCATCGGCGAATCGCGACATGCTTCGATCAAAGGCTTGAACGCCTCTTGGACCGACTGGGGCGCGCTGGATTTCGAAGCGATGCTCAAGCGTGCGCAACGGGAGTTTCCCGGCCAGCCCATTGATGTGGTCGGGCACAGTTTTGGCGGATGCGCGGCGGGCTTGGCCGAGTCGGGGCGAGCTATCCGACGGTTGGTCACCGTCGGCGCACAGTTCGCCTACTGGCGAGATTACGCACCCGAGCAGCGCTGGCGCATGTTCGGCAAATGGCATGTCGTGATGCCGTTGATAACGCTGTTCTGTGGCTACTTCCCTGGCAAACGCCTCGGCTGGCTGGAAGACACGCCAACGGGCGTCGTGCGCGACTGGAGCACGCCTGCCGCGCGTTTCGAAGGACGCCCAAGCGGTCGCGCATTGATGGAAAAAAGCGGCGCCCTGCCCTTCGCCAATGTCCGCGCCCAAACGCTGGCCATCAGCATCAGCGACGATCCCTACGGCACAATTGCGGCCATCGAACGCCTGCTCGGCTACTTCAGCAACGCGGCAAAAACCCACCTGCGCATCGAACCGCAGGACATCGGCGAACAACAAGTCGGACATTTCGCCTTTTTTCGCAGCGCATACCAAGCCACACTATGGCCCATCGCTCTGACCTGGCTGCAAACCGGCGCACTGGCCCCCGACACACCCGGGCGGCAAGTCCCGCGCAGCTGAGCCCTCTCAACGCACGACGGAACACATCATGGCCTCCGCCAACAAGCAGCAAAAACGCGCCACCCGGGCCAAAGCCAAGGCCAAGCAGAACCGCACCAAACGCGCTGAAGCGCCGGTCGAGCTGGACCCGAACGACGATCGAATCGACTTCGAGTCGGTGGATCTGACCGAGCTGTTCAAGAAAATGATCGACGCCGAGAAGATCAGCCAGCAGGCCCTGTGCACCGCGTTCCTCGAAGACCCGCTGCTGGAGCTGGTTTACGAGCAGGAAGGCGAAGAAGGCGCGATGGATTTCATCCTCGCCGCACTGATCGAGTATCGCCAGTGGTCGCAGGAAACCGACGAGGCCGGCGCGCTGGCATGGATCGAATCACCGGCCTTCCAGGCCGACTATGTGGCGGCGTCCGACGCGATCGCCGCGCAAACCCAACAGAAGAACTGAGTTCCCATGGCATCCCTGAACAAGCAACAGAAACGCGCCAAACGCGCCAAGGCAAAAGCCAAACAAATCCGTATGGTCGGCCGCAAGCCGCTGGAGCAGGACGAAGACCTCGACCACCTCGCCGAGCCGGTGCCGGAATACGTCCTGGCGATGTTCAGCAAAATGCGCGACGCCGAAGCCATCAGCCGCAACGAAATGCTGCTGACCCTGCTGCGCGAACTGGCGTTCGTCATCGTCGACCATCCAGAGCTGCTGGACATGGAAAACGCCGACAACGAAGGCATGGCCGCCACCCACCTGGCCGCCGACATGTTGATCGACTACCGCATGTGGGCCGAAGGCGTAACGATCGAAGAAGCCCAGGCCTGGCTGAGCGAGCCACAGTTCATCACCGATTTCGGGGTTGCGCTGGATGCTTATGGCAAGTCGGTGGAAGCACAGGAAGACAAGAGCGAATAAACATCGCTCACAAATAAAAACGGCCGCTAGTCATCTCTGACAGCGGCCGTTTTGCATTACGCGTTACGGATCAGTTCAACACCACCGCGCCACGTTTTTCCAGCTTGCGACGGCGTGCCACCAGCAGACCGGCAGCCACCACCATCAGACTCAGCAAACCAGTCGCGAGGATTTCCACGCGATGCGCTTCCTGGAACAGCATGATGGTCAGGGCCGCGACGATGAAGATGATCACCGCGTAGGTCAGGCCCGGGAACAGCCACATGCTGAATTCGATTTTCTCGCCGCGCGCCACGCGTTGTTTGCGCATGCGCAATTGCGAGAAGGCGATTACCAGGTACACCAGCAGCGCGATAGCACCGGAGCTGGCCAGCAGGAATTCGAACACCGCGGCCGGGGCCACGTAGTTGGCGAAAGTGCAGAGGAACGCTGCGCCGGTGGACAGCATCACCGCCCAGTAAGGCGTACCGCTTTTGTTGGTGCGGGTCGACATGGCCGGGGCATCGCCACGCTTGCCGAGGGAGAAGAGCATGCGCGACGAGGTGTACAGCGCCGAGTTCAGGCAGCTGGTCACTGCGACCAGAACGACGATGTCGACGATCATTTTCGCGTTAGGAATGCCCATGCGCTCAAGCACGGTCTGGTAGGAACCGAGGTTGGCCAGCGTAGGATCGTTCCAAGGCACCAGCGCTACAACGATGAAGATCGATACAAGGTAGAACAAGCCGATCCGCCAGATCACCGAGTTGGTGGCCTTGGAGATTTGCTTGCCCGGGTTTTTCGATTCCGCGGCCGCGATGGTCACGATTTCGGTACCCATGAAGGAGAACATGGTAGTCAGGATTGCACCCAGTACCGCGCCCATGCCGTTTGGCAGGAAGCCGCCGCTGTCGAACAGGTGCGACACACCGCTGACCTGGCTGTTCGGCAGGTAGCCGAAGATCGCTGCAAGACCGAGGGCGATGAAGCCAATGATCGCCAGCACTTTGATCAGGGCAAACCAGAATTCGAATTCACCGTAGTTCTTCACGCTGAACAGGTTGGTGACGGTCAGCAGCATGGTGATGATCAGCGCGAAAGCCCAAATGCCTACGCCCGGGAACCAAGCGTGGAGGATGGTCGCGGCGGCGTTGGCTTCCAGTGGAATCACCAATACCCAGAACCACCAGTACAGCCAGCCGATGGTGAAACCGGCCCAGTGTCCGATGGCACGGTCGGCGTACGTCGAGAACGAACCGGTGTCCGGCGAGGCAACAGCCATTTCGCCGAGCATGCGCATCACCAACACCACCAGCGTACCGGCGGCGGCATAAGCCAGCAGCACAGCAGGGCCGGCAGCAGCGATGGCGTGGCCGGAGCCAACGAACAGACCGGCGCCGATCACACCGGCGATCGACAACATGGTCACATGACGCGGTTTGAGCCCCTGTTCGAGGCCATTGGAGCTTGGGGTACTGCTCATCGAAACTACCTTTGCGAGGAAAGCGATTCAGTCCGTCCTGTCTGGCGTGTTCTTTCTCGTAAAAAGAAACCAACAGGGCGTTCCGGATTCTGCACGCAATAAATGCGCCAAAATGTTTCAAAGTCTTCTGGATCGCGGCTTTGCGTGCGACCGGACATTCATCGCAACTCATTGAGATTAATGGCTATTCGCCAGAACGTTACCCTGCGACTCACTTTCAAGACGAATCAGCGCACCAGAAACACACTGAAAAAGTGTGGGATGCACAATAAAAGGGCGAATCAGGAACGTTCGGCCGGATAGCGCTTCCAACACCCCGCCAAAGCTGGCAACATCGCGCCTTTTTTTACGCGACACCCGCGGGTTTGCACGATCAAACACCCGTTCGGTTGTTGATGGGGCGACAGTCTGCTGTGCCGATGCGACAACCTGCCACACGCCACCCGTTAACCGCTCGCAGCGCTGTTGGCTGCCATTGAAACGCTATGCTAGCTTGGCCGCCTCGCCAGGAAGGCCATCCAACAGCTGGAGCGCAACATATATGAGGAACGCACATGGCTGAGGCCACGCCCGCGCTTGAAATCCGCAACTTGCACAAACGCTACGGAAAGCTTGAGGTGCTCAAAGGCATCTCGCTGACCGCCCGCGACGGCGATGTGATCTCGATCCTCGGTTCTTCCGGTTCCGGCAAGTCCACGTTCCTGCGGTGCATTAACCTGCTGGAGAACCCGCACCAGGGCGAGATTCTGGTGGCCGGTGAAGAACTCAAGCTGAAACCGGCGAAGAATGGCGAACTGGTTGCCGCTGACGGCAAGCAGATCAATCGCATGCGCTCCGAGATTGGTTTTGTGTTTCAAAACTTTAATCTGTGGCCGCACATGAGCATCCTCGACAACATCATCGAGGCGCCGCGTCGCGTGCTCGGCCAGAGCAAGGCCGAGGCGATCGAAGTCGCCGAAGCGCTGCTGGCCAAGGTCGGCATCGCCGACAAGCGCCACGCCTACCCGGCGCAATTGTCCGGTGGTCAGCAGCAACGCGCGGCGATTGCCCGCACGCTGGCGATGCAACCGAAGGTGATCCTGTTCGACGAACCCACCTCGGCGCTTGACCCGGAAATGGTTCAGGAAGTACTTAGTGTTATCCGCGCATTGGCCGAAGAAGGCCGCACCATGCTGCTCGTGACCCACGAAATGGGCTTCGCCCGTCAGGTCTCCAGCGAAGTGGTGTTCCTTCATCAAGGTCTAATAGAAGAGCAAGGATCGCCTCAGCAGGTGTTCGAAAACCCGCTTTCGGCGCGCTGCAAACAATTCATGTCCAGCAACCGCTAACGGAGCAACATGCATGCAGAATTTCAAGAAGGTCTTCCTGGCCGCCGCTGTCACCCTCGCGTTCAGCGCCGGTGCCATGGCTGAAACCCTGAAGATGGGCATCGAAGCGGCTTACCCGCCATTCAACAACAAAGACGCCAGCGGCAACGTGGTCGGCTTCGACAAAGACATCGGCGACGCCCTGTGCGCGAAGATGAAAGTCGAGTGCACCGTAGTCACTTCCGATTGGGACGGCATCATCCCGGCACTGAACGCGAAGAAGTTCGACTTCCTGATCTCCTCGCTGTCGATCACCGACGAGCGCAAAGGCGCGGTCGACTTCACCGACCCGTACTACTCGAACAAGCTGCAGTTCATCGCCCCGAAAAACGTCGACTTCAAAACCGACAAGGACTCGCTGAAAGGCAAGACCATCGGTACTCAGCGTGCAACCCTGGCCGGTACCTGGCTGGAAGACACCTACGCCGATGACATCAAAGTCAGCCTCTACGACACCCAGGAAAACGCCTACCTCGACCTGACCTCCGGTCGTGTCGACGCGATCCTCGCCGACAAGTATGCCAACTATGACTGGCTGAAAAGCGATGCTGGCAAGAACTACGAGTTCAAAGGTGACCCGGTCGTAGAAAGCGATAAGATCGGCATCGCTGTGCGTAAAGGCGATCCACTGCGTGAGAAGTTGAACGCTGCCCTGAAGGAAATCGTCGCCGACGGTACCTACAAGAAGATCAACGACAAGTACTTCCCGTTCAGCATCTACTGATCCTGACCTGTGGGACTGGCGCCGTGATTGCACGGCGCCGGCTCCCGACTTTGCCTGCCGCAATTTGAACAGAACTCCATGATTATCGACCTCTACGGATTCGGCCCGGCCCTCGCTGCCGGCGCGCTGATGACCGTCCAACTGGCCCTTACGGCCCTGTGCCTGGGATTGGTGCTCGGTCTGCTCGGCGCCTTGGCCAAGACTTCCCCGTACAAGCCGCTGCAATGGCTTGGCGGCACTTATTCGACCCTCGTGCGTGGCGTCCCGGAATTGCTCTGGGTGCTGTTGATCTACTTCGGTACGGTCAACCTGATGCGCGCCCTCGGTGAGTTCTTCGGCAACCCCGACCTGCAACTCAACGCCTTTGCCGCCGGTGTGATCGCTCTGGGCCTGTGCTTTGGCGCCTACGCCACGGAAGTGTTCCGTGGTGCGATCCTCGCCATTCCCAAAGGCCACCGTGAGGCCGGCCAGGCCCTGGGCCTGTCGAAATGGCGGATTTTCACCCGGCTGATCATGCCGCAAATGTGGCGTATCGCCCTGCCCGGCCTGGGCAATCTGTTCATGATCCTGATGAAAGACACCGCGCTGGTCTCGGTGATCGGTCTGGAAGAAATCATGCGTCACGCGCAAATCGGCGTGACCGTGTCGAAACAACCGTTCACCTTCTATATGGTCGCCGCGATCATGTACCTGGGCCTGACCGTGCTGGCGATGACCGGCATGCACTTCCTGGAAAAACGCGCCGCTCGCGGCTTTGCGAGGAGCGCTTAATGGGCGACTTTAAATGGGAAGTCATCATCAAGTGGCTGCCGAAACTGGCGCAGGGCGCGACCCTGACCCTGGAGCTGGTAGCCATCGCGGTACTCGCTGGCCTGCTGCTGGCAATTCCGCTGGGCATCGCCCGCTCTTCGAAGCTGTGGTACGTGCGCTCGCTGCCTTACGCCTACATCTTCTTTTTCCGTGGCACGCCATTGCTGGTTCAGCTGTTCCTGGTTTATTACGGCCTGGCGCAGTTCGACGCGGTACGTGAAAGCGCGTTGTGGCCGTACCTGCGCGATCCGTTCTGGTGCGCAACCGTAACCATGACGCTGCACACGGCGGCGTACATCGCCGAGATCCTGCGCGGGGCGATCCAGGCGATTCCGCCGGGCGAGATCGAAGCGGCGCGGGCCTTGGGCATGTCCAAGCCGAAAGCGATGTTCTACATCATCCTCCCGCGTGCCGCGCGTATCGGCCTGCCGGCCTACAGCAACGAAGTGATCCTGATGCTCAAGGCCAGTGCGTTGGCCAGTACCGTGACCTTGCTGGAACTGACCGGCATGGCGCGCACGATCATTGCGCGCACCTATCTGCCGGTGGAGATCTTCTTCGCCGCGGGCGTGTTCTATCTGCTGATGGCTTACGTGCTGGTCCGCGGCTTCAAGCTGCTGGAGCGCTGGCTGCGCGTCGATGCCTGCCAAGGGCGTTGATTCTTCCTACGTGCTGACGGGCGAGGACTTACTCGCCCGCTTCACGGCGCTGGATGCTTTTTTGATTGAGCATCAGGCGCTGTGGAAACCTCGACCGTTCACACATCTTTCGCTTGCTTGGGAAGCGTCCTACCCGGAACTGGCCTTGTGGCTGCGCGGGCGGTCGCTGGAAGACGCGGAAAACGCTCACAACCAACCTGCTGATCTTGTCGAGGCGCCGGAGCCGTTTGCTTCATTGGCGGCGTTGTCGGCTGAGTTGAGCGCGGTGGGTGAGCTGCCGGGGCATACGCTGGACGCTACGGGGCATCGGTTGAGTGTCAATGTGCCGGGGCGCAAGTGGCAGCAGATCGAGGCGTTTGCCAGTCGTTTGTCCTTTGCTTCGCAGCCGACGCACTGGCTGGATTGGTGTTCGGGCAAGGGGCATTTGGGGCGGCGCTTGCTGGGGTCGGGGCAGCAGCTGACTTGCGTTGAATATGATCCTCAATTGGTCACGAGCGGACAGGCGTTGAGTCAGCGCCATCATCTGCACGCTTTGCATGTGCAGCAGGACGTACTGGCGGCGGACGCCTCTGCCGTATTGAGCGCGACTCAAACGCCCGTCGCCCTCCACGCCTGCGGTGATCTGCATGTGCGTTTGATGCAATTGGCCAGTGCCGCAGGTTGCCAGCAAATGGCGATTGCGCCCTGCTGCTACAACCGCATCAGTCGTAGCGAATATCAGGCTTTGTCTTCGTCCGGTTCGGGATCGCTCCTACAGCTCTCGCTGGAAGATCTGGCGCTGCCGATGAGTGAAACCGTTACCGCCGGTGCACGCGTCCGACGTCAGCGCGACACCTCGATGGCTCGTCGTTTGGCGTTCGATCTGCTGCAACGGCAAGTGCGCGGCGTCGACGAGTATTTGCCCACGCCATCGTTGCCCAGCGCATGGCTGGATAAATCCTTTGACGATTACTGCCACGATCTGGCCGATCTAAAAGAGTTATCCACAGTTGGCACGCCTGATTGGGCAGCGTTGGAATCAGCCGGTTGGCAACGATTGGCCGAAGTGCGTAATCTGGAATTGCTGCGCGGATTATTCCGACGACCGCTAGAGCTTTGGCTGAGCCTCGATCGGGCACTTTTCCTCGCTGAACAGGGATACGTCGTACGCCTCGGCACTTTCTGCGAATCAGCGCTGACGCCGCGCAATTTTCTATTGTTGGCCGAACGCGAATAAACCACCGCCAGCCTGTGGATAACTCTGTTGATGGATTTTGCTCGGATCCAATATCCACGCCTGTTTCGGCGCTGAAACAGCTCTGGTCATTTTTTGTTCACATAAAGAAAAAACCAATAAAACAGGGATTTGCGAACAAAATGAGAACGCGTCCACAAAAACTGGCCTAAGCGCGTATTCGGGCTACTCAGTTGTGCATAAGCCGCCAATCAAAACGACATAACCGCCGAAAATCAGCTTCGCCGAGCGAATAATTGCAGCACCTTGTAACCCTCGCTATACGGTGGCGCGCACTCAAGCAGTTCGAACACGGTTTCTACATCGATGTCGGCGCCAATGACCCGAGCCACGACTCGGTCACCAAAGCCTTCTACGATCACGGCTGGCACGGCGTCAACGTCGAGCCGATGCAGGATTACTACGACGCGCTGTGCCAGCAACGCCCGCGCGATGCCACCGTGCAATGCGTCGCCAGCGACCAACCTGGCGAAATCACCTTCTACGGCATCCCCGGCACCGGCCTCTCCACCGCGGACCCAGCCGTCGCCCAGCAACGCAAAGACCTCGGCATGAACGTGCGCAGCCTCACCGTCGAAGCCCGCACACTGACCTCCATCTGCGAACAATATGCTGCCGATCGGCCAATACATTTTTTGAAGATAGACGTCGAAGGCCACGAAGAAACCGTCCTGCGCGGCATGGACTTCAGCCGCTTCCGCCCATGGATCATCGTCATCGAAACCCCATGGCTGCGCGATCACACTTGGGAACACCTGGTCACCGACGCTGGCTACCAGTCGGTCCTGTTCGATGGCCTCAACACGTGGTTCCTGGCCGAAGAACACCTGAGCATCAAGCCGGCCTTCGACCTCCCGCCGTGCAATCTCGACAACTTCCGGCTGTGCCAAGGCCACGCCCTCGCCCACCCCCCGAGCCCCGGCGAACTCGACACCGCCCAACAACTCGCCACCGCCCTGCACCGCGCCGAACAGGCCGAAGCGCAGTTGTTTGCCCTGCAAAACAGCCGGACTGTGAAGGCAGTGCAAACCCTGCGAAATGTACTAAGAAAGGCTTGATTTACAGAGATGCAAAAATAGTCTGAATTCAGGGGTTTACAGAAATTATCCAGTCGCTATAATCGTCGCCCACACGCCGGTATAGCTCAGTTGGTAGAGCAACTGACTTGTAATCAGTAGGTCCCGGGTTCGACTCCTGGTGCCGGCACCACATTAGGCTCCAATGCATTCTACTGAATGCTCTGGAAGCCCCGAAAACCCGCCATTTGGCGGGTTTTTTCGTTCCAGGACCCTCTGTCGGGATCCAACAAAATCCCCCTTCCCCGAGGGTATGTTAGGGGTACTGCGATTTTCCGGTCAGGAGCGCGTACCCCTATGCCACGTCTAGCGATCCCTCTCAGCGACCTGCAATGCCGCACGGCCAAAGCCCGCGAACGCGCCTACAAACTGTTCGACGGCGGAGGCATGTACCTTTTCGTCAAACCCAATGGCGTGAAGACCTGGCGCTTGAAGTACACCAAGCCCAGCGGCAAGGAAGGCACGCTCATCATCGGCAATTACCCCATCGTTACCCTTTCCGTCGCACGACGTAAGCGAGACGAAGCCAAGGCGTTGCTGCTCGACAACCTCGACCCAATGGAAGAAAAGAAGAAGGCCAAGATCGTAGCCCAACGGGCGGCACTGCTTTTCGAAACCGTTGCTCTGGAGTGGCACGCCGACATGTCCCGTCGCTGGACCGAAGGACACGCAAAAACCGTGATGAGCCGACTGCGCACCCACGTCTTCCCGCTGATCGGCCAACGCCCCATCGCCGAACTCGATACCCACGACCTGCTAGAGATCACCCAGCGCATCAAGGAACGCGGCACCATGGATGTGGCGTTAAGGGTACAGAACTACTTATCCACCATCATGCGCGGGGCCAAAAGGGCTCGGCAGATCACCATGAATCCTGCCCTCGATCTGGCAGGCTCGATTCACGCGCCGCGCACAGTCCATCGCCCGGCCCTCTCCCTCAACCGCCTACCCGAACTGCTGCACCGCATCGACAACTACAACGGCCGCGAACTGACGCGCCTCGCCGTCCTGTTGACGTTGCATGTATTCGTCCGCTCCAGCGAGCTGCGCTTCGCTCGATGGAGTGAGTTCGACCTCCAACGCGCCATGTGGGAAATCCCCGATACTCGCGCACCGATTGAAGGGGTACGCAACTCCACACGCGGGACCAAGATGAACGGCGACATTCAAATGGTTCCGTTATCGCCGCAGGTCATCGAAATACTGGAGCGCCTGCGCAGCTTCAGTCGCTTTTCAGAGTTGGTGCTACCGGGCGACCACAAGTACTGGAAGCCCATGTCCGAGAACACAGTGAACACCATGCTCCGCAACGTCGGCTATGACACCAGCAAGGACGTGTGCGGCCACGGATTCAGGACCATGGCCTGTAGCGCCCTACTAGAGTCCGGGTTATGGACCGACGCTGCCATCGAAAGACAAATGAGTCACAAGGAACGCAACCGCGTGCGCGCCGCTTATATCCACAAGGCCGAATTCCTCGAACAGCGCAGGCTGATCATGGCGTGGTGGAGCAACTACATCGACGCCAACCGCCATGGGCATGTGACGCCCCACGAATTCGCTCACCCGGTCGGCGACAACATTACCGCCCTACAAAATAGCCGTGGCGCATCCAAACGTGGGTAAGCCAATGAGATCACCGCAGTCCGCCCTTCTACGCGGGTCCATCCAAGCGGGGCTGCAAAGCCGCCCTGCTTGGATGGACCTCATTTAAAAAATCTAAATCCCACGCAAACTGTCTGTGGAAAACTACTGATTTCCACCGGTGGATAATTTCATCCACAGCCGCAGAATTCCCGAAAATTCGAGCCTTGACCCAAATTATCCACAGGCGTAGAAAAGATCGGGCAAAGCGCTGTCGTTGACAGCAACCCAGGTAGCCAGAACCTTTAAGGCTACGCCACACCCTGGTGGTTCTCCCAAAGTGCGATTAGCGTCCGGCGGCTCGCACGGTCACAGCGATGTGATGGATGCCTACTTTTACTAGTGTGCCCACTGCGGCAACTCATACCCCTTCATATCTGCCCTGCAGCAACCTATCCGCTTGGCCATTTCATTGCGCCAACCTGCGCCCGTCTCTTTCTCCCGGAAAGAGACGGGCGCTCCTACCGCTGCTGCAGCCCAACTCGTACAGGGCTTTGCGGCATTCCCCCTCGTGACAATCGGCGTGACAAACACCGAAGTCACCAGCAACAGCGATGCAGATGATGGTGCCGCAGCCTACGGATGGGATTGCGCCTGACTGACAGTCAGGCATGCCCCGGTCATCGCTTCACTGCCTTCACATGACTCAGATCTCGCGGCGCAGGTCTCGTCAGCCAGCACAGCCTCCACCCGCCCACTTCTTCGGAAGTGTTCAGGAGGCCAGATCATGAGATGCCCAAGCTCCCGGTCGTAAAGAGCCGTCAGTCCCGCGTTAGTGGACAACCCTCACAGGTCGCAGGGACCTTGATCCCTGATAACACTCAACAGTCGTAGCGGGATGACGTGAGGGAAGGTTTCAACGGTTTGGCTTCGAGAAGAGTTTGATCATGGCATTGGTAGGTAGACGGGATGGGCGGAATTTTGGCTACGGTCGGCAATTGAGTTATGCCGGGCCGCAGGCATTGCGGGATCTATTTGGCGATGGGCATTACGGCACGGTCAAAGCGCACAGTGATCGCTGGCAGGCGTTTGTGAGGTGGTGTCGGTCGGAGGATGGGCCAGGGTTTAACGATGCACG
Organism: Pseudomonas sp. GM80; assembly: GCF_000282515.1. Taxonomy (GTDB): domain Bacteria; phylum Pseudomonadota; class Gammaproteobacteria; order Pseudomonadales; family Pseudomonadaceae; genus Aquipseudomonas. The sequence goes on along the minus strand of NZ_AKJD01000063.1, from coordinate 63,083 downwards.
GCAGATTGATCGGCAGACTTTGCTGGATTACGCGGAGCATCTGCGTCACCTGGTTGAGCACAGCGATCTCACCATCGCCACCGCACAAAATCGACTGTCCAGCGTGAACCGGACCATGGCTGCGCTTCGCGGTGATCAATATGTGAAGGTGGCAAGTCCGAGCAAGGCGTTGGGAATGCGACGCACCAGTGTTCGTCACTCGGTGCCCCAAGGCCAAGACCATGAACACCTGAAGCGGATCGTCGACGTGCTCTGCGAGCATCAGCAGTCGCGCGCCGCCGCCATCGCGCAGTTAGCGCGAGCTACTGGCATGCGTTTGCGCGAGGCGATTTTGGCCGACGTTCCGCGTCTAAAACGTGAAGCCGAACAATTCGGCAAGATCAACATCCAGGACGGCACCAAAGGTGGCCGTTCAGGCGCGTCAGCACCTCGTTGGATTACGGTAGATGACCATATTCGTGACGCACTGAGGTTTGCCGAAAAGGTCTCGCCCGACGGTAGCCGCAACCTGCTTGCACCGAACGAACGCTACCTCGATTTCTTGTACGGAATCGTCCGCCCCGCACGGGACATCCTCCATACGCACAACCTCAAAGGCTTCCACGAATTGCGGGCAGCCTATGCGTGCGAACGCTATGAGCAAATCACCCACCATCCCGCCCCCATCAACGGTGGCCATTGCTATCAGCTCGACCGACGCCTAGATCAGGAGGCCCGAGTACAAATCAGCTATGAGCTGGGACACGGCCGTATCGTCGTGGTGGCGGCTTACATTGGTGGTCGAGCATGAGAATGGCATTCGATATGGATCTGTTCCTGTCAGGCGTCCTGACGGGGTCGCATACCACCCGCCAGCGCCACCTTCGTCAGGCGAAAGCTATCCAAACAGCAATCGCTGAGCGCTGGCAACGCGACAATCCATGGACTTGGCAGAGAAAACACCTTGGGTGGTTTTTGAATCACCATCTAAACCAGCGCACCGAATCGACGCGCTATTACTATTTGCTGACCATGCAATTACTCACTCATCGTCTAGGAAAACCCTGGCATTTCAAAAGCTAAACGAAGGTCAGAAAACGGCCAATTACTGCCAGTCACGGATGGCTGCTTCTGGCCGATTCCCGCTAGGCCCCACATGCTGCAATGGCTCGGAATTAGCGTCCACATAAGCCTTTCGCATCGTTCGCTTTTGGGTTCTTGCGCTCGAACTCGGTAAAGTGATGCTATATGCAAAACTTGATGACTAGCCGATAGTGCGCAGCCACGCACGAGACATATATGGAATCAGGCTACATGAAGAAGAATCAGACTGAATCGGTCTACAAAGAGTACCTACGCTTCAGGTTTCCCGGGTTTGGTTCAGAGGGGACGTGCTTCTTACGGGTCTGGGTACGACCAAGCGGGTTGGTTGTCCTATGCAGTCAGCTCCTCGATTATTACGGTACGTCAGTGACCAACGCCGTGGAGCAAATCCTTGTGGCGGCTATCGAGCAATTGCAAAAAGATGTGGGGTTGGATCACCTTGTTGCTCCTAAGCGTAGGTGGCCATTTCGAGCTGATAACGAAGACTTCATTAGCCAGGTCGTGCGGCGTACGGTGTGGATTGAGCACTACCCACCTGGCGCTGGACTGCATCCCGCTGGTTCATTTGCATTGGTGGCGTTCGACAGTGGTCTGCATCCAGTCTGGAACTACGTTTCCAAGGAGACGGCTGCAGGAGAATGTGGCGTGGACGCAGCGCTCCTCGAAGTTGATACGCCGCTCCTAAAATATGAATCGTAGGCGCCTCATCCCTCATGGGCCGCGGCTGATCAACATCTTGCACACTCAGCTTCCGCACCAGGTTATATCTGAAAATGGCCTTGTGGGCGGCTCGAAAGACGCGCATCAGGCGGAAGCGTCAGTACAGCAATTGATCGTCAAACTGCTCACACCTCACATACCCTCCCCTGACTTGATAAGGAATAACAAGAAGGCTCTTGATCATCCAACCCTTGGCCGCTGCATTCCAGATGTGATCATTGATCGAATTGGCGGTTCTCCTTGGGGATATTTTGAGTTGAAGACCTTGCTTGCCGAAGATCAGTTGACTGAGGTCGCAGTCGAGCATGATTTGAAAAAGTTATGCGCTTATAAGGACGCTCATCCTGAAGCGGCGGCAGTTTTCGTCCTCGTAGGTACGCGCAAGAGACTATCGGATAAACTCGCGAAAGCATGCTGGGAAAAAGCTGGAATTAGCGCTGAAGAGTCGGCATTCAGCACAGGGCAGTTGCGACCTCAGAAATTGTTTAATGCAAATTACATTGCGATTCCTTGCGGATGGTCTGGGAGGGCTAACGAAGTGATGACCCTAACATGGGAGGTTCAACCCGCTAGCAAGCTTCGTATTCAATCAGACACGTTCCGATTTCTGGCATGTATGGCTGGTCCTTGATCATCATGGCTGGTTCCTGAAGATGCGGTTGGATGGCTGCTCAAATTGATCAAACGACTGATCGCTTCGGCTAGGGGCAACCCGACGGAAATGATTATCTCGTTTTGGCTGTTTTCTGCCTTTTACGAAGGGCAGAGTTCGGCCAGAGACGGAGGTTCGCACAGGCCTGCTATCGGCCATATGTAGTCATTTGAGCCAAGGCCGGACAGGCAGCGGTGTAAGTTTTGGATATTCCAATGTTTTGCCATTTCAACGGAGCATCACCGCTCACCTAACATCGTCATCAAGACAACAAGATGTGAAACCTTGCTGTCATCGAGATAGCGCGATAGTGAGAAAGCTCAGTTTAGTACTCGCTGATCCATCAGGCACAAGCTGCACTTCACCAGTACGATTTCACCGAGTACACGCAGACAAGTTACATTTTTAATTTATCAATACTCGGGAAGTCACACACTATTCGCCTGCTTAACAAACTCCACAATAATGTCTAGCTGATTTGAGAATCCCCATTGCAAGTCCTCTGGCTGCAAGTCATTCATGGTTAGCGCACCGCGCATCATTTCTACTTTATTTACGGCTCCCCATAGAGACTTACCGATAGCTATTTTCTCCGTGCCGCCCTCCTTTACTACCTCTCTAGTGACTCCCGCATCCATCAGGAACGTTTCTAAAGACTTCTCAAAAGAATCATATCGACCAAATTCAAACGCACCGGGATCAAGCTTCACTTTATGATCCTCGAAGCCCTTCCAGCACTGAGAGGCGGCGTGTAGCAGCACTCGAGGTGGTAGGTAATTTTCAATTTCGCGCCCTTCGGTCACACAGAACAGTGCAGATCCTGGACGGTCGATATTCAAGCGATCAACTTCTTCTTTTATCCTGCGAGCGCCAGGCTTCAAGTGACTGGCTACATCGCCTGTAACTATTACACTTTGCAGATCGGAGTCCACCAGAATGACCAGATTTCTACATATACTCAGTGCGTCAAACGCCTGCTTCCTATGTTCTTCGTCCGCGACGTCCAGGTAGGATATTAACCCTCCTCCGTAGTGCATAATGGTGTAGTGAAATCCTTCCTCAAACCCTACAGGGTGCAGCACCTTCTTCAACCAATGTCGATAAAAAACAAGTTCAGTTGGTCCCTCTACCCACAGCACCACGTTTGCTGTGAAAAGAGTTCTGGCTGGCTGAACCCCCATGGCTTCAAGCAGCAGAAATCCTTCTTTACGTCCGCTGATTTTTGCTACAGTCAAAGTGGTAGTGTCAGCATTATCCTGATACTGTGAATCGCACCTAAAAATCATTCCTTTGGAGGAATAAATGGGGGCGAACTCCAAGGCGTGAGTCGCGATAAAAAATTGCCTTGGATCTTCTAGGATAAGATCTAATACACGGATTCTTCGCGTCGGATGCAAGCCATTTTCCGGCTCATCCCAGATCACGATATCGGTCTCAGCTAACAAATTTGTTAACCCAAAATAAGCCAGTGATACTCGCGTGCCCGATGAGGCCTTTCGATAATCAACGCCATTGACTGTAAGAAACCTTTTGCCTTCCTTCTCATAAAAGTCGATTTCATGTTCCAGCAGATGCTGTAGACGTTCTTGGGCAATATTAAACTGCCTGTTTTGAGCGCGCTTGCCTGCCTTAAGTTCGCACATACTGTTTATGAGCCTTGGAATCGCATCATCGATTGCCTTTGCTGAGTCCACCAAAATCGCGGCTGGGAATCGGACTTTCTCTAAGAAGCCGTCGATAGTGTCTCGCTTAATGTCTTCAGCTAATTTTCCTGGCTTTATTATCTCGCACTGCAATGACTCTATATAACGATTTTTTTCGGCCTCTAACTCTACTCTAAGCCTAGTCTGTTCAACTCGTAGATTGTGCGCAACAGTGCTATTAGATGCTACATTTATTTGTCTATCCAGCTCTTCTATCCGGCTCTCGGTTGTTTGAAAGGTATTGCGAAGATCGCCTATTTCCTCAATTGGAGGAGGCTTTATGATATGCACCTCCGAATCAGACCTAAGATACTCGATATGAAAACTACGCCCATCGCATTTAAGCTTAATGACAAGCTCGTCGGAACTGCTTTGTAGTATTAAAGGTACAAGCTGTGAAATAACTTCAGGATCGGGACAAAATGTTAGCTCTGCAGACTCGAATAGTAGCCAATCCTCTACTTCCCCGATAAAACCGCAAACTGTTTTTTTAGATAGCAAATCGAGAGCCAATTTCAAAACATTCAATATCGTGCTTTTGCCAGCACCATTAGGCCCAATAAAAACATTCACATCATCACAAGTTATGTCGATCTTTTTTGCACCCGGAAGACCAGTAAAAATAGCGCGTAAAAGCTTCATTGTTACTCCACGAGGTAGATTTAAGCGAGATCAAATAATTTTCTTTTGAAGTGGCCGCAATTCTTGTTCTTAAACATGTTTTCGATCCAGGCTCTATTAAATTGGGAGCCCAGTGGCTCTTGATTTAGTGAGGTTCTTGGGAGGGGTTGAGAGAGTCACGTTCTCGCTCTTGCCCTCACGCTCGCAGTTTATCCGCCGCTGTAGGCTTTCGCTTTCGCTTGCTCTGACTCTTGCTCATAATCCCTCCGCTGGGATCCTTGTAACAGCTTCTGAGCAGAATGCCATCTTCGTTGGTGATCAGACAAGCAGGATGGTCTCCCGTATACACTGAAATGCTTGCATCAATCGGAGTAAGTAGTCAGCAACTAAATAGTAGCGGCAACGCAGTAATACGCTGATTGAGCGGGCAGGGAAGCTGTGGGTCTGTGTTTCCATACGGTATACAGCGCAGTCTCTGAAATAAAATATTCCTAAGCGAAAAGGATCGTTCCATGGACGAATCAATTGCTTCCATTTTTCGCAGAGCTCGTGAGGGACCGTTATTGCCGATTTATGTCTTTCCCGAATGTTTGAAAACGACCCAGGCTAGGTAAAAGCGCACTGAATACGTCGAAGGGTGAGAGTTACTAGCGTTGCCTGCTACCCACGCAATGCTCGAGCTCATCGCTCGGTCATGGCTGCAAGGCGCTGAGCACGCAAATACGATGGCCAAGCAGGACGAGCTGCGTCATTGATCTGCGATAGCTGACGTCGATCTCAAAGCGATTTCTAAAAAAATTTGAGAAACACAGTAAATAAATCCGAGAAACGTGCCGAACAGTAATGTAGGTGACTGAAAATCGGTCGCCGCACCCACTGATAAGGCTTTTGAATGAAGAAGCTGTACAAACTGTTCCACACCACCGCCAGCATTGCTGGCGCCATCATCTGTTTCGTGCGCAACTACTGCGTAGATAACCCTTGGGTCATATCTGGCCTGAAGAAGCTCATGGTGGTCTCTAGCATCATCATCACGATCCTGTCGGCGATGCTTTGGCACATCTCTGCTACCTGGCAAGAAGACGTGGCCCAGGTCCAGAACATCGATCAGGCGAAAGCTATTGCGATCACCACCGCAGCCGCCGTGCTGAACACAAAAGCGGCGATGCTTGGGGTGATCGCAGCCCTCATGAACGCCCTGTACTTTTGGATCGGAACGCTGAGCAGGTCCAAAGAGTAAAGGACACTCTCTCCAGGGCACATCGTCAACGATGAATTGCCTCTGATGTCTTACACGTATTGGATGGCTGCTCCTGGCCGAAGGCGGGGGCTCCTGAGGGTCCGCTTATGGCCGATCTCTACCGGTTGCCACCGTCAGCTTTCGGCCAGAAGAGGTCATTACCGTTAAGAAAGCTCCGCATTTTTACGCACGGAAGTTCAGTGCTCTCACGTCCGATATTAGGCCTAGATTCAGAACCTAGCGACCTCAATCTTTATGTTTCCCTGTAGTGGAATGTTTGTTGGTGCCGCCCATTTAGCTCAGATGGGGCGGGGATGCCGAGCTTACCGTCAGATCTCGCCCGCACCACCGCTATCGATTATGAGTTTCCGATTCCGGGCGTTCTACCGCAATTTATCGACTGCCATCCGCCTGCGTTGCCGTGAACAGACTGCGCCGAGATATCGCCCCGCAGTCAGCTGCAGCAGGTGCCCTTTAAAACATGATGTCAAATTGGAATCAATCATCTCATTTGCCTTATACTGCCCATTCCCAACATTTCTAGACGGGCAGTTGCTGGCCCATGAAAAGGAGATTCTTGATGTTTTTCAACATCCAATAGAATGACCCCGATATTACTGATTAGTATTACTCTATAATAATTATGCAACTATCAACTGCAGGAACTAAACATGAGTGGAATCCGCCTAAAAGAAAGCTGCGGAACTTTCGTATATTTTTTCGCTTTCACACTAGCACTGGCTTTTGTTGGTGCAAAATTCCCGCCACTAGCACAAAACATTAGCGAAATAATGCAAGAGCACATCGCAGGAAAAACCATCATGGTATTCTCTGGACTAACTGTGTTTTTTGCTTTTTTCTGCGCCACAAATAGAATGATTAAGCCAAGGGAATACGGAAAAACTGTAAAGCTACTAGTTTTGGCACCTAGTAATTTTATTATAACTCTAGCATTTGTAGCAGCCGCAATGAACTGGGCTGTCGCAATTTCATCACCTTTTCTTTTTCCATTGGCTGTTAATGGAGAAGTGTTTCTTCAACTTGCTCGCAACTCACTTGAAATCACCGGAATTGCATTAGGTTTAGGTCTGACTGCTTGGGTTTTGCACTGGTCTCCCGATCTGTACAAAAAACAGGCTCCCTTTGAAACACCGAGAACCAGCTTGTTCTGGATAGTTTATACGGTTAACACCATATTTTGGGGTTCGTTCTTCGCAACCATAATTTTCAAGATAATTTTTTAATAATGTTCCGTTCAGCAATGCGCTGTCAGTAAGAGGCTGCACTTTACCTGGCCATTTGCTTAGGAATTAGCTAGCTTTGGGTCGCTTTCAGTCGACCCAAGCGTTCCGTGACAGTCAGCAATCGGCCGATTCTGTTGAAAAAGTCGGCCCTGGTTTCCCAGGCCAAAAAGTACGCGTTTGATATTGAAATCTTGAAGTGCCGCAGAGGCATTCCGGACTCAGATTTCACGTAGCAGCGTGGTAAAGGCGCTTCCACCGATCAGTCTTCTGGCAATTTAAAAAAACCGATTTTTTCAACAGAATCGGCCAGAAGCGGTCACTCGCAGACGCTTTGGGGTAGTGTGTCGAATTGAACCATCGAAGCTTCACCCCCCTTCACTTGAGGATCTCTAATGACAAACCAATCCGCTATTGTCGAAGTGGTTCAAGAAACCGATTCTATGCTGCTCAGATCTTTGAATGACCTTCTCCCACAGCTTTCCAAAAACGCTCAAGCGATGACAATGGAAGATTTGAAGCAGATCGTGGATTCAGAGTGCTCCCATTTATTCGTCGTGAGAGCAGCAAGTGGAGGAAGCATTTTGGGGGCGCTAACCCTAATTCATTTTCGTATTCCGACAGGCGTTCGTGCTTGGATCGAAGACGTCGTAGTAGATGCCAGTGCTCGAGGCCAAGGGATCGGCAAAGCACTCATAGAAGCAGCAATAGAAAAAAGCCATGACCTCGGCGCGAAAACACTGGATTTAACATCCAACCCAGATCGTGAATCTACCCATCGTTTATACGAGGGGGCAGGATTCTCGTTGCGCACAACAAAGGTTTACCGACATATCAATGACTAATTGATAGTCCCTCAATGCAGGCGATCACTCATGTGCGCAGGACCGTCCTGCACGGCTGGTTTGGGTCGATTGCTGCTGTTCGCGAGCGGCGGCTTTTGGCCGATACCCGCCCTACGCGAAAGACAAATCTCGGCCATTTTGCTTAGGCCGCGGGGTGGCCAGGCGGGTCAGTAAGGGGGCCAACAGAAGGTGCGACTGGCTGGATAGTGGTTGGCGGCGGTGTAAGGCTTTCGATGTAAGTCGCGACAACCCGAGCTTCAATGTCTTGATAAGAGTCCAAGAACTCGACCCCAATATGCTTGGCATCAGTTTTCATAACGTCAACTGCTAACCCACGCTCATCTTTTCTCTCTCCTCGACCAAAGAAAAAGGATGAGTACTTTCGAGGGGAAACACCCTCAAAGCTATCAAATAATGTTTTACTGATTTCTGAGGGATTTGTTGAAATAGCATCGTCATGCAATTCCATAGCCAAGCTCTTTTCATACGGCTCGATATATACCACCCGCTTTATACCTGCCGCAATGATATGACGGGCACAGTTGTGACAAGGATAAGTGGTTGTGTAGAGTGTGCACCCATTCGAAGAAACACCCTGATGGCGTGCCAGTCCTAAAATAGCCTCCATCTCAGCATGAATTGCTCGGGAATACTCAATTATTGAGCCAGCTCTAGTTTCTTCAAGGATTAAGTTAGCTAAGTCTTCCTTGCCACCCGAGGTTAACTTACATTGTTTTTCAACTATAGCAACAATATCACTGATAAGACGAGACTTGTATTCATCATTAAAACACTTGCCACCATGATATATACAGCGCTGGTCTTTCCCTTTGTCATCTGAGGTATAGAGTCCACCGCCAAATTTTGGCACATCATTCCAGCCCAGAGAGATTACATTTCCGGCCTTATCCGCAATCGCTGCTCCAACTTGTCGACTAAGACATGCAGACTTCAGCGAGGCAGAAAATGCAGCATACATCCCAGACTCTTCGAACGTGGGAGTAATTCCATTCTTGCCATGAACTAGCTGAACGAATCGTTCACAGGGCTCTTTCAAATTTGAAGAGTTGTCGTGGTTGTTGCGGATAAAATAGTCAGCCTTTTGAATCGTTTTCTCTAGACGCTGCCCGTGCTTCTTGTTGTCGTCTCTATCACGACTAATAAGGGCCTGCGCGTCAGGTGCACTAATCCGCTCAACGCGTGTCAATTGATTTAGACGAATCTCTTGAGGGCTGAGAACACCTACAAGATAGAATAAATTCCCATAGACAAGCTTAAGAAGTTCGATTTCGGCTGGATTTTTTAACTGATCAATTAGATACACAGAGCGAGGCGGCTTTTGATTATTATTCGCCTCCTTCAAAATTTCTCGGCTTGTGGAAATTTCCACCATCGCCATAGCAGCTAAAATTTTTGGATCTTGTGATCTAAGATGGTCGCCAAGATCTTGTAGTGCAGTGTATCGTGCCTTTCCCTGGAGAGCATAAAGATCAACCCCGCGATATTCATGCGGCAAATCGGCGGGAAACTTACTCGTAAAATGTTCTTTTATTGACTTACTGATCTTAATGATTTTGGTGGTGTAGCCATAATCTTCGAAGTGAGCTTTAACCGATCTCACGACTTCAGATAGATTACATCCTACGGCACCTCCGAATGCTACTACGATCTCTTCCGACTGCCGAGAGTTGATCCGATCTACTATATTTCTGCTATCTTTCGGCCCTGTAGAAGCAGGAGCACGCATAGAACTTGCAGCCTCAGACATCCCTTTCTCCTACTGCGCATGAAGATTTACCAATCGTTTTTTTGCGCCCGCAATAAAACTTTGTCTAACGCTTTTTTATACTCCTCTTCTTTTTTCTTATCACGAAACTGCTCTACGTGAATAACATTTGAGCTATTCTTGGCGCTCGCAATTAAAGCGGCTTCGCCTTGCCCAACTTTAGTCAAGTTTTTCATCGTACTCCCTCGCATTCCCAGCCGGCCCTAGCTGGCAAACCGGCGCATTCTACAACCCTCAACGGCGAAAGCAACGGCGTCCTAAGCCTCGAGTCTAGTCCTTGAATCTTCGCATGCAAGTGGTTTGGACCTTCATAAGCTCGGATTCTCAAGCATTTCATCGATAAACTGCGATTTAGGCTCCCGCTGACTAATGTGTCGAATTCCGACGAAAGGAACTGAAGGCTTGCGCAATCAATTCCTGCCGGGAGTTTCTCTGTAGGTAGCGTCGTAGGCGGTTGAATTGCTGCGCCAGTAGCAGAAAGTCAACGCATTGGAAACCGAGAGTCCTGGTCACTCTGGCTTTCGACGATCAGGGTACGAGTTTTTTATATCGCCTTTCGCCCCATCCTTTAGACTTGTTGAAAGCGCTATTTTCAGTTGTCCTCTATCGACCGTAAACCGCCTTACGTGGAGGTCGGCAATTGGCCGTCTGCTGCCTGTCGCCATGGCAGCTTTTGGCGGATTCCTGCCTATTCTCTACGGAAGGGATGATCGACAACGTTCGAATTCAGGAGGTTTACCATTCGTATGCGGCTCTGAATTACTTACAGACCGACAATGTGCTGACATCTAAAAAATCCCGAGTTCGATTCCACCGAATGCCATAACTAGCTGATTTATTTATAGTTACTAGTTGGGGTACGCCGATTTTTCCAGCGAACTCCAGACGCCCGAAAAACCTGGTCTCGCCGAAACATACCGTTCGTCTGGTGCCGCACCATACAAAACGAAGCCCCTGCAGAAATACAGGGGCTTTGTTGTTTGTGGGTCTTAAGAAAACGTCCACAAAGTGTCCACACCAGATTTTTCCCTCCACCAATAGCTCGTATTTGCCTAGAGCTTCGGTTTTCGAATTCATCAACCCGGGTCCGGTTTCCGATGCCATTTCGCGCGGATGTGCGGCTTCAGAAAATTAATCAGGATCGTCGATTCCGACAGCCACCCTCCCCACCTACCAAATCCAATCGTTCGCTGTGAGCCATCTGGGAAAAATAGACATTTGTCTCGCAACATGACAAAGGCTTAGCCCACGTTTTTCACTGACACCGTGGTCTGGCCTTATTTTTTCCTGTTGCTAAGGAGCTACAGTCGGCGAAAACGCTTCGTGAAACGCCAACCATCCCTCCTTAACTACTTTTCTCCAACATTCGGAGGCTGAACTTATGCAGCTTCAACCGAAATCGAAATGCGACGGCCGAGCTGCTGCAAAGCACGCTCTACATTTTCGATCTTGGAGTGATGAAGGAAATCAATAAGGCGATCCACCTGCGGCCGTTGTACACCTAGCCGGCGTGCCAGTTCGGCTTTGCTCACTCCAGACTCCAAAAGCGTATTCCACAGCGCAATCTTCGCCGCAGTCAGCGCAGGCAGACGCAATACAGCGCCACTTTCCTGCTCTCCCGCCAGACCGGTCGGAATCAACCGGCGATCATCAACGTAAATTGAAAGTGCCGTCTCGATCCCATCGATAGCGCTGTCCAACGCTTGCTCGACGGTATCGCCGGCGGCGTGCATTTCTGGAATTTCTGCGCAGGATAACCAGATGCAGCCAGGCTCTTCGTGAACTTCCAACGCATATTCGAACATTACGCTTCCTCTCATCGGGTACAGCTAGGCCTCAATCCTTGAGGCCCAGTTGCTTGATTATCGATTTTCTCAGCCCTTCGCCCATTTCCTTGGCTCCGTGGTCGGGAAACACAGTTGATTTGCCATTCAAGGAGACCTTGAAGTGACTGCCCTTGCCGCTTTGAAACTCAACGCCTTGGGCTTTCAACCATCGCCGAAACTCGCTGTACTTCATGTGCGTCACTCGCCGTTTCGGTAGAGCGACCATGCAACATATTTGCTGCATATGCAACATAACTGTTGCACCGAACGTTTTGAAGCCTAGAGCATCCACCCCGCCACCACCTGGCCACGATTGCGCATCTACCCAGCTCAAGCTACCGTCAAACCCGTCGCTGCCAATTCAGCGACCGGGCCTGATAACCCGCGTAAGATACAGGCGCACCAGCGCCCCAACTCACGTTTGCCGGCGCATTTTTTGTGTCTGCATTACCGTGCAATGGCGGCTGTGCGTGGGAGACCTTCGGGTCTGCCGGGTTCCTGTATCTCCGGTTTATCAGCCCGCGCATAGCTGCCACCCATTCGTCTGATAACGAATTGGCAGCTCTCATTTGATACAGGGAGTTAACAAATGAAAGGCATTGATCCGTCAACAACATCGGTCACTTCACACCGCCCATCTCGAACGGCAGGTGAAGCGAAATGACCCACTCTCAAGATCTGAAAACCCTTGGCCTCACCCACTTTTCCTTTCAATCCAATCAAGCGATGTTCCGCACCAATCGGGGCGTGCCGGTAATCACCGCCCTATCCCACGCCTCGCACTTGCTTCACATTTCACGACTGCTCACTGCGGACACTTCGGTCTCGCGCGATCCTGATCTTCACGCTTATGCCTCGCAGTATTTGCAGGAATTGAGCAAGGCGCTGATCGATGATGTGGTGAAAGTGATGGATGCGCCGCCGGACAAGCCGTTGATGTAAACGCCGGTTTCAGGCCCTCGCCGATGCGAGGGCTTATGCGTTTCAGACCTGACTGATCTCAAGCACAAACGAAATCTTCTGCTGAGTCGCACTCCACACATACCGCAAATGCTTGCCCTGCTTTGGAATCGACACCGCAGGCGGCCGGAACGCGGCGATGCATTCATGGCCCGGCAGGCGAACGCTGTTGTAAAGCAGTCCCCACGACTCGGTTTCGCGTAGCTGCCTGGCGAATAGTTGAGACGGCCCATAAGCGTCCGGATCCGGATTGTGCAGCTCGGGGTGATCGTGGCGAATATCGTGCAGCGGTTTAACCACCCGATTGACGTAAGTCCGCATGGTCAACTCAAGATCAGCTTCTTGAGTCGCCGCAAGAAATCGCTCCTGGTGATAACAGGTCTCGGCGATCGCAGCAGCCTGACTGCTCGCGGCGTAGTAAACACCGAAGGTGCCATCGCAGAAACGACTGCGTTTGCCGATGTGGGTAAAAGCGGCCATCACCGGAGTCGAGCCGGGGCCGGAGAGTCGATCTTCGGGACGCACTCGGGCAAGAACCCCAGCCTGTTCGATCAGCCGATCATTGGTCAGCGCTTCAATTGCGTAGGCAACTTCCAGATCTTCGGGATCGAGCACGTCTTCAAACAGCGCAATCGGCGGGAAGCTGCTGTTGACGATCCGATAGGCTCTCGGCCACGCCACATCAACCATCTCTGGCGCCTTCAACCGCGCACCCCATCGAGGTAACGACGCACATCGGCGATATCGACCACGCGTCCAGCGAGCATGTAATCCAGCGCCGTTTGCCCATTGAACGGCGCCGCCGTGTTCGGACTACTGACCCATGTGTACGCGCGCTCACGGCTGTTGCTGAAGATGATGCTCAACGCCTTGTGAATGCCCATCAGATAAGAGATGCGCTCAAGGGTATCGTTAGGCAGACGTATGTTCGGCAGGTGTTTGTATTTATAGAACGTGGTGTTACCAACGCCGCCGAGTAATGTGCGTTGCTGCTCGGCGCTGCAGCCCCAACGCTCCATGAGGTTAAAGAAGAACTTCAGCGCGACGCGACCAGCCTCGGGAGCGTCGAGTTGTTCGCGTGGGGTGAGGGCTGGGGATGAGGTAGGCATGCTCGCCTCCCTTAATGAAAGGACATGTTTCAGCCTAGTACAGATACGGATAGTTGTGATCTTTTAATCCAGATATGAAGCAAATTGTTTCGAACAACAAATGCCGAAAATCATCAGGAATTGTTATTCGAAGTCAGTATTTTTTGACCCCCATCACCCCCATCCCCCCAAAAACCCCGATCCTGTGTCAGCCTCCAGCCATCGGCAGGGACATCAATTCGCTACTAAACCCGCGACAACTATGCTCAGGTGCAGGAATATACCCAGCATATGGCCGCCGGACCGGCGGTCTCGTAAACAACAATACCCAGCCCACTTTAGAGGGCATTACCCATGGATAGCAGAACCTTACGCAACCTCATGCGCATCGTGCAGACCGGCTCGTTGTCGGCCGCAGCCGAGCATTCGTGCCTGACTGTGCAGGCGCTGGCCGCGCAGTTGAACAAGGTCGAAGAGCAGTTCGGTTTCCGCTTGTTTCGTCGTTCCAACAAAGGGCTGACGCTGACGCCGCAAGGCACCGAGCTGACGCCGTATATGGACAAAGTGCTGATTGCCACGCGACAGATGGAAGAAAAGGTCGAGGCGCTGAAGGTGCCGGGCCAACGTACGTTGAAGGTGGCGTTGAACAACACGTTGTCGCCTGATTTCAATCGGCGAATGATCGGGCGCCTGATCGAGGTGTTTCCCGATTATCAGATGGAATTCAGTTATGCCGAGTCGATGGAAAACCTCAGTAAGCTGAAGAACGAAGACTTTGACCTTGCGGTGCTGATCGGCCCGCAGCGGCCGGGGTTGCCGAGCATTGTCTTGCCGGATGTTCAGGTGCAGGTGGTCGGCGCGCATTGCGGGCAGGAAAACGATCCGCTGACGTTGCTGGGCAACAAGTTTCAGGTGCGTCCTGCGGAAGATTGTCCTTATTCCCACAGCTTTTTGCGCTTTCTCGACGCCGGTCTGGGCAATCACGAGAACGGCCAGCGCATGGTCTATTCGTGCAGTGAAACGTTGACACTGTCGCTGATCACGCAAATGGACGCGGTCGGCATGGTTTCGCGTGAGGCCGCGCAGAAGAACGGCCTGACGATTTTCCCCGGTTTCGAGGATTTCCTCGAGGTACGCCTGGCGGTGAACAATCCGGAGTTGTCGAGCCAGGCGTTGAGTGACGTCGTCGATCTACCGCTACATGAACGAGCCGAGCGCAATGTACGCAGCCGTCCCAACCGCCACACTGAGAAAGAGGTTTTTGCTGAAATACGCACATAGCAACGTCGGAATCGCGGCATAGAATTCCGGGCGATCGAACTGTATGTGCTGATCCTTGATCAACAAGGGAGTCAGGCTGATCGCAGCGACGATCGCCACCGGCAAGTACTCCAGCGCCCGCGCAACAAACGGCGGCCAGTGCTCGGTATTCACTTGCAATGGCAAGGCGCGTGGCAGGAAGGTCACGGCCATCATCAGCGCGACCACCAGAATCAGGAACGTTTGGTCAGGCATACACCCACTCCGCAGCCCACAAACGTGGCGATGAAAACGTTGAATGGCGAGCTGCCGACCAGGCTCAGTGCGCCCATGCAAATCACTGCGGCCCCGGCGGCGATGAGTTTGTTGCGCGTGTTGCACAGCGACACCAGCACGTAGAGCATCATCGCCGTCAGTGCGTAGTCGAGTTGATATTTGATCAGGTGCGCCGCGTACTGCGCGCAGACCGCGCCGAGCAATCCGCCGAGCACCCACGAGGTGTGGCAGAACAGGTTGAAACCGATCAGATAGCGCACGTTGACTGGTGCGCCGGTACCGAGCTTGACGCTGTGGAACGCAAAGGATTCATCGGTCAGGCCACCGGCGTATGCCCAACGTTCCATGCGACTCAAACCGAGTGCACGCAGGGCCTTGGCCATGTACACCGACATCAACATGTGCCGCGCGTTGATCAGAAACGTGGTCAGCACAATGGTGGTCAGCGATGCACCGCTGGAGATCAGCGCCAGCGCAGCGAATTGCGAAGCGCCGGCATACACGAACAAGCACATCGCTACCGGCAGCCACATCGGCAACCCGGCGTTGACGGCCATCAGCCCGAACACGAATGACACCGTGAAATACCCGGCGACCACCGGGCTGGCTTCGGCAAACGTGCGCGACGGCTGATGGGTGACCATCAGCGGCGCACTGCCGGACCTTTCATTCATAGATCCCTCTCAAAAGTCCGTTCGCCGTGGGGCTCGCAAAAACCCTGGGCAGTCCAAAAACGCTTGCCCGCGAGGTTAGCATCGTCGACAAACAGAAACATCCGCAACACACCGACACGCTTCATGTCGGACGACGCCGCTTCAACCAGACGTTGACCGACGCCCTGGCTGCGATAGCGCGGGCTGACGGCCAGATGATTGATGGTGCCGCGACTGCCGAGCATGCCACCCAGCACCGCGCCGACGATTTCGCCGGCGACGTCGAAGGCGAGATAGGCCGTCGTGGTTTTCTGGATCAGCACGCCGCGCAGGCACTTGGCGTCCTGCCATTCGCAGAAGGACACTTCGTCGAACTGGCGGAAGAAGCGCTCCATGCGCTGCGCATCCTTGGCCGTGGCGCGTCGCAGCACCACCGGCGTCGAGCACTCGACGCCATCGATTGGGCTGATCTGATTAGCGAACAATGTCGAAAGCGGTCCCGGGCCGCGAGAAGGAAATCGCCAGAATCTGCCGATACGCCATGGCATGGGTGTGGCTGTTGCGCGCCGGGGTCACGTAGTGGCGCATGTCGCGGTCGAGGAAGTAGGTGGTGTCGAGAATTTCCTCGTAAGTGGTCGACGCCAGTTGATGCTCGTGGATGTCGTACAGACGACTCTCCGCACCCTCGACGTTGTTGCGGCCCCAGAAATGCACGCCGCTGAACGGGTAACCGTCGCAGTGAATGCCTTCAGGGGTGATTTCCAGTTGTTTGCCGGGTTTGATCTCGATGCGGATCTGATGGATCTGGCACTGCCAGATTTCATCGTGTAGCTCTTCCGGCAACACGCTTTTGTACACTTCGAAATCGGTGTCGATCAGGCTGCGCATTACCGGCGAAGAAATCACTTCATCGGAGAAGTCCTGGAAGTGCCGCACCAGGCCGCCAACGTAGGCGTTGTTCTCTTTCGATTGCACGTACGCGCGATGCTCGAGTTGCGTCAGCTCGCGGGTTTTCGGGTTGTATTCGAAGTCGCTGTAACGACGGTAACGCATGCCGGCTTCGGCCTGACCGTAGTAGCTGTCAGGCTCCATGTTTTCCCAACTTTTGGTCAGTCTGACGAAGTCGGCAAAATGACCGTAGAGATTGAAGTCACCACCCTGGACGTTGACATATTTGTCGCGCCGTAGCGATTCGCCCACTTCTCTGTTCAAAACGATCATTACCAAATTCTCCGCTGCGTTGAGCGGCCTAATCTATTAGGTGGAGAATTTGCGTCCATGAGAAAGAATTTCAGGCATTTAAAGCCCTGTTTGAAACGGTGATTGAAGCGACTTAAAAACAACTTTTACATGACAAAAACTCGGGTTTTTTCCGGTTTTCATCGAAAAACCGTCGAAAAAAAACTCCGAACCAGTCGGAGTTTTTTCACGTTTCTTACACCGGATCGGACATCAGAAGATGTTGATCGGGTAATCCACGAATACACGCACTTCGTTGCCGCCCACGTTGTACTCGCTGGATTTCTGCGACACGCGCAGGATCGAGCTGCGCAGTTTCACGCTGAGGTCTTTGGCCGGGCCACTTTGCACGACGTACTTGAACTGGTTGAAGATCTCGCGCTCGGTGCCACCGGTGCTGGTGGAGGTGGTGATGTTGTCGCCACGCACGTAAGCGAAGTTGTAGCTCAGGCCCGGAACGCCGAACGCGCCGAAGTCGAGGCCGTAGCCCAACTGCCAGCTGCGTTCGTCTTCAGCGTTGAAGTCCGACCAGTAAGAGTTGGCCAGGTAGATGGTGTTGCCGCCATCGCCGACACGGTTTTGATCTTTCTGGTAGCCGCCGTAGGCGTAGCCCAGGTTGCTGTCGCCGGTGGAGCGCTGGTGCGCCACGGTGAACGAGTGCGGGCCGGTGGCGAAAGTGGCTGCCAGGCTCCAGATCTTGTTGTCGTCGCCGGTCACACCGTTTTCGCGGACATAGGAGTTGTCCAGCTTGGTGCGGTAGCCGTTGAAGTCCAGGGTCAGCGATTGATCCTTGTTGAACGGCAACACGTAGTTGGCGTTCACGTATTGTTTCTTCAATACGTCTTCAACGTCGGAAGCGTACAACGCACCTTTGAAGTGTTCAGTGAACTGGTAGCTACCGCCCAACACGTTGATCGACTTCAGACCACCGCTGTCACGGCCTTCATCGCTCTTGCGCGATTCGGCAGTGAATCGGCCGGCGTTCAGTTCCAGGCCCTTGATCTCACGGGAAGTGATCAAAGTACCGGTGTAGCTTTCCGGCAACAGACGCGAGTTGTCATAGTTCAGCACCGGCAGTGCCGGCATCTGGTCGCCGTACGTCAGCACGGTGTTGGAGAAGCGGAATTTGACCGCTGCGCCAGCCTTGGCCAGATCGTTGGCGGCATCGCCGTGCTGGCCGGCAACGTTGCCGTTGTCTTGCTTGAAGAAGTCGATACCACCGGCGCCGCTGCGGCCTTTGCCGCCATCCAGACGCAGTGCGTACAGACCGAAGGCATCCACGCCGACACCGATAGTGCCCTGGGTGAAGCCGGACGAGAACGTGCCGATGGCCGCTTGGCCCCACTCGGCTTTGTCGTCGTTACCGTCTTTGTAATCACGATTGATGTAGGCGTTGCGCAACAGCACTTTGAGGCTGCTGTCTTCTTGAAAACCCTTGGACTCGGCCTGGTCGTTAGCCATGGCCTGTGTGGCGCTCAACATCCCCAGAGCGATCAGGCTGATTCGCTTGTTCAACATTTTGTTTTCCTTATTACGGGTTGAAACGCGCTGTGTCGAACGGCTGAAACGGCGCTATTGCACTCTTTTTTCATCCCGAAACAAAAAGACCCGCCCACGACAATGCCGTGGCGGGCCTTCTTATTATTTTGAGTCATGGCGGTTGGCCACAGGCGTTGGGCCGAATCGTAGCCGCGCCCTGAACTATGTGTCAATTTCAAGAATCGTCTTTAAATAGGCGAAAATCGTCTAAGAAACGTAAATTTTGCGCTGACTCCTTGCACGGAAATGCCTGCAACCAGTGAATACAGTGACCTCAAGCGCATCCTTCGAGCCCGCAAAGCGCAGCGGTCGCACCGGCCTCATCGACGCTGATCGATTGTTTCAGCCAGTCCGCGAAAGGTTGCGGCTTCCCCAGCCAGGGACTGATGTCGACTGGTTTGAATTGCCCGTCTTGCTCCAGGGCGAACGTAGGAAAACCCTGGCCGCCCAGTTGTGCCAGCAACTGGCGACTGGCTTTTATGTGCGCCTCGGTGTCGACCGATTCTAAGGCAATGTGGAAGTCCTCCTGTGCATAACCCCTCTCGACCGCCAATTCCAGCAGCACTGTTGAATCGGCAATTCGCCGCCCTTCCACATAGTGCGCAATCTGCAATCGACCAAGCATCTGCATACCGCCACCGTCGATGGATTCGGCCGCCATGACCGCAGCAATCGGCGGCGTCGAGTCGAAGACGGCCGAATGATCACGCAGCAAACCTTCGAAATACGCCTCGCCAAATGGCTGCCCGGTGAATTCGGCGATACGCCGGTCGTGGGGAATTACGTAATTGCGCAGCTGCGGCGAAACACGCTGGCGATTGGCGCCGCTCATCATCCCGCCGGCATGCGCAACCACTGGCAGCACGTTTTGCGCAGCCTGCACCAACGGTTTGGCGCCGTAACACCAGCCGCACAACGGGTCGTAAATGTAGTGAAGGATCATCAGTCATCTCCGGCAGCCAACAGGCAAAAATTGATGCCGGGAGACTATGCCTCCAGCCGAAACGGAAAAACCTCGAAACGGCTTTCAGTCTGTTTCGTGGATCGGGCGAATGGTCTGCTCGGCCAGCTTGTATCAACATCGACACAAATTGAAACAATCACACAGGGGAACTTCTCAGGAATAATTAACGGAAGTAAATAGCAAGCATTATCATCCGCACCCCTACACGCTACAGCCTAAAAATCCTACGGATGTTTTCTTCAATGCCTGCCCCCTTTCGCCTTACGTCCTACAGCGTTGGCCTTTCTGCCCTGCTGTCTGCCGGTTTTTCCTACGCTGCTCCCACAACATTGCCCGAGACATCGATCAGCGCTGCCGAAACCGAAACCGATGATCCACGGGTAAAAGTCAGCAACACCGCGACCCGCACTTCGACGCCGGTGCGTTATGTGCCGCAGGCCATTGATTCGATCAAGACGTCGAACGTCGCCGACTACGGCACCAACGATATCGCCGACGCTCTGAGTGGCATGCCCAACGTCAGCAGCAGCGCCGACACCCGCTTCGACAGCCTGCGCATCCGTGGCTTCGACGCCAGCAACGACTTCTATCTGGACGGCATCCGCGACGACAGCCAATACAAGCGCGACCTGCACAATATCGAACGCGTCGAAGTGCTCAAGGGGCCGGCCGCCGTGTTGTACGGCCGTGGCAGTCAGGGCGGGATCGTCAACCGCGTCAGCAAAACGCCGGAAGCCGGCCGTCGCTCGACCATCGAAGCCCAGGGCGGCAGCGAAGATTTGCGCAGCCTTTACGCAGACCTCAGCACCGACCCGAGCGACAACATCAGCCTGCGCCTGAACATGGGCAACATGGATGAAAACAGCTTCCGCGACGGCGTCAGCGGCAATCGCCAACTGTTCGCGCCGTCGATGAGCTGGCAATTGACGCCGGATCTGAACTGGCTGGTGCAGTACGAATACAGCCGTTACAACCGCACCCCGGATCGCGGCATTCCCGGCGTCAACGGGCGCCCGGCGGATGTCGGTCGCGACACGACCTATGGCAACGATCACGACTTTATCGACGACAAGTCGCAGTCGCTGCGCTCGAAACTCACTTACGAAATCAACGACAACTGGCAGCTGCGCCAGACCCTCGGCGTGTTCAAGCTCGACAGCGATTTCGACAACACTTACCTCACCGGTTTCACCCCGGCCACCCGCCAGGTTACGCGCCAGCACTGGCAGCAGGATCTGACCACTCGCAACATCTACAACAACCTCGAACTGGAAGGTGGTTTCGATACGTTCGGCCTTGAGCATCGCCTGCTCACCGGCGTTGAAACCGGCAGTCAGCGCCGCGACCCGACGCTGTACAACGCCGCCACCGGCAGAACCCCGGGCGCACGCCCCGTACCGTCGCTCGACCTTTACAGCCCCAATCGCGACCTGCGCCACACCGGCAGCATGCAGGTTTCCAGCAGCAGCCATACCGAAGTCGAAAGTCGCGCGGTGTACGTGCAGGACCAGCTGCGCCTGAACGATCAATGGCAACTGCTCGGTGGTCTGCGTTACGACACCTTCGACATCGAGTCGACCAACAAGCTGCGCAACATCTCCGAAGATCGTGACAGCCACAGCACCAGCCCGCGCGTGGGCCTGGTCTGGACGCCGCTGCAGAATCACTCGTTCTACGCCTCTTGGTCGAAGACCTTCTCGCCCGTCGGCGGTGGCCTGATCGGCATCACCCCGGGCGCCGCCGGCAACAGCAACGACCTCAGTCCCGAGCTGACCAAGCAAAAAGAAATCGGCGTGAAGAGCGACTGGCTCGATGACCGTCTCAGCACCACGCTGGCGATCTATGACCTGGAACTCTACAACCGTCGTACCACCGATCCCAACGACCCGACCCTGACCGTATTGTCGGGCCTGCAACGCTCTCGCGGGATCGAGTTGACCGCGACCGGCAACATCGTCGGCAACTGGTACATGCGCGGTGGCGTCGGCGTGCAGGATGCGACCATCGAGAAGGACAACAATGGCCTGGAAGGCAAACGCATCAACAACGTCGCCAAGCATAACGGCAGCCTGTTCCTGACCTGGAAACCGGAGATGGGTTGGTACGGCGAAACCGGTCTGACCCTGGTTGGCCAGCGTTATGCCGACAACGCCAACACCACTGTATTGCCGGGCTATGGCCGCTGGGATGCACTGGTGGGCTACCGGATGAAGGATTGGGATTTGCGGGCGGCGCTGAACAACATCACCGACCGTGATTACTACGCGTCGGCGACCAGCCAGTATCAGATTCAGCCGGGTGCGCCGCGTAGCGTCGTGATGACCGGGACTTATAGCTTTTAAGAAACAAGATCAAAAGATCGCAGCCTGCGGCAGCTCCTACAGTGAAATGTACATCTCAATGCAGGAGCTGCCGCAGGCTGCGATCTTTTCTTTCGTGCATAAAAAAGCGCCGCCATCCCGGCAGCGCTTTTACCAATCCCTGTTGTTGTTCTTATCCTTCCATCACAGCCCATAACGCTTCCAGTTCGGCCTCGCTGAACAGGCCAGCGGGGTAACGCTCGATCATCATCCGGCGCGGATCAGGTTCCCTGATCTGACGCGTTCCATTGGACTTCAACCAGTGCGCGACAATCTGCAGCGATTCGCCATTTACGGCCATGGGATGCAACGTCCGCTCGCTGACTACGTTCACTTCGGCGTTCATTTCAGCGCTCTCTCCCCGTTCATGAGCGGCTACGTTATCCAAGGTTTATGACAGAACTGTTGAAGTTCTTCCCCCTCCCTAGTGCACGGGTGATGAATACAAGAGCTATGCCAATGTTTCTCTGTTGTCGACAAGTGGATACAAAGAAGCCCGCCATCCTGTCGGAGTGCGGGCCTCGGTTGATGCATAGCGAGCTAATCATTACCCGGCTGATTTATTAATCAACTCAAGCTGTTACGACTCAACTCACTCGTTGTGCGGTGCCGGCTGCTGCTGGGTAAGGCAGTGGATATTGCCGCCACCCAGTAACAGTTCGCGGCCCGGCACCATCACCACTTCGTGCTGCGGGAACAGCTTCTGCAGGATTTCTTTCGCCCCAGCGTCCATCGGATCGTCGAAGCTCGGCGCGATGATGCCGCCGTTGACGATCAGGAAGTTCACGTAGGAACCGGCCAGGCGCACGGACGGATTGCGCTCTTGCGTGCCGTCCACCGGATCGACCCCGGCGCACTCTTCTTCGGTCGCGTACAGCGGCCCCGGAATCGGCATTTTGTGCACCGTGAATGGGCGACCCTTGGCGTCGGTGCTGCTTTGCAGGACTTTCATCGCAGCCTGGCAGCGCGGGTAGTTCGGATCCTGCGGATCGTCGGTCCACGCCAGCAGCACTTCACCCGGACGCACGTAGCAGCAGAAGTTATCCACATGGCCGTCGGTTTCGTCGTTGAACAAACCGTCCGGCAGCCAGATGATTTTATCCACAGACAGATTGGCGCTCAGTACCGCTTCGATTTCTTCGCGGCCCAGGTGCGGATTGCGATTGCGGTTGAGCAGGCATTCTTCGGTGGTGATCAGCGTGCCTTCGCCGTCGACGTGAATCGACCCGCCTTCGAGCACAAAACCTTCAGTGCGATAACGCGGGCTGCGCTCGATCTCGAGGATCTTGCCGCCGACCTGCGAATCACGATTCCACGGCGAATACAGGCCGCCGTCGAAACCGCCCCAGGCGTTGAAATCCCAGTTCACACCGCGCACTTCACCGTTGTTGTTGATGACGAAGGTCGGGCCGCTGTCGCGTACCCAGGCGTCATCGCTGGACATCTCGACCACGCGGATATTCGGCACGTCGAGGCGTGCACGGGCGTTTTCGTATTGGCCGGCGGACACGGCCACGGTCACTGGTTCAAAACGCGCAATGGCCTTGGCCACCGCTGCGTGTGCGGCTTGCGCCGGTTTGCCACCCAGACGCCAGTTGTCCGGGCGCTCGGGCCAGATCATCCAGGTCTGCGTTTGCGGCGCCCACTCGGCCGGCATGTGAAAGCCGTCGGCGCGCGGGGTACTTTTCAATGTGGTCATCGGGATCAGGACTCCAGGGAACCGTCGAGGGTTTTCAACGCACCGTACAGGTTCGGACGGCGGTCACGGAATGAACCCCACGCGCTGCGAATATGTTCGAGCTCGTCGAGGTTGAAAGTGTGCACAAGAATACCTTCTTCGGTTTTATTCAGCTCCTGCACTTTTTCGCCGAACTGGTTGGCGATGAACGACGAGCCGTAGAACGTGATGTCGTAGCCGTCCTGTTCTTCGTTGCCGATGCGGTTGCTGGCAATCAGCGGCATCAGGTTGGCGCCAGCGTGCCCCTGCTGTACACGCTGCCAGTGATCGCGCGACGAAATAGTCTTGTCGTGCGGCTCGCTGCCAATTGCCGTTGGATAGAAGAGGATTTCCGCCCCTTGCAGGGCCATGCTCCGCGCGGCTTCCGGGAACCACTGATCCCAGCAGATGCCCACGCCGATTTTCGCGTAACGGGTGTTCCACACTTTGAACCCGGTGTCGCCCGGGTTGAAGTAATACTTCTCGTGGTAGCCCGGGCCATCCGGGATGTGGCTTTTACGATAAATCCCGAGGTTGCTGCCGTCGGCATCGATGATCGCGATACTGTTGAAACGTGCGCGGCCAGCCAACTCGTAAAAGCTGATCGGCAGCACCACTTGCAGCTCTTTGGCGATTTTCTGGAAATGTCTGATCGCGACGTTGTCTTCCACCGTCGTCGCCAGTTGCAGATAGTCCGGGTTCGGCTTCTGGCAGAAGTACGGCGCCTCGAACAGTTCCTGAATCAGGATGATCTGCGCGCCTTTGGCGGCGGCTTCGCGCACCAGCCTTTCAGCGATTTCGAGGTTGGCTTCCAGATCCCACGAACAGGCCATCTGAGTGGCAGCAACGGTAACGATACGGCTCATCAATCATCTCCGGGCAAGTACTTTGGCGGTCGACCATTCGACCGAAAAGAAAAACGCGCGCACCGGACAAGCGATCGCCAAGCCGGAGCAATGGCGACTTTATAGCCGATAAATATCGGCTTTAGAAGCTACGAAAATGCATTTCGTCTAATTTAGCGCGCAGAAAGCCGATACAAATCGAATTACAACCGTACCCATGTAGGAGCTGCCGAAGGCTGCGATCTCTTGATTTTGCTATTGAAAGACAAGATCAAAAGATCGCAGCCTTCGGCAGCTCCTACATGGGGTGAGTGTCAGAGGCCCTCGGTGAGCACCCGATCCAGCATGTCGACGAAGAAGTCGACACTGCGGCGCGACGTCACCATCGGCGGTTTGATCTTGAGAATGTTCAGATCATCGCCGGTCGGCTGCATGAAGATCCCCAGCTCGCGCAGGCGATCGCAGAGCACGGCGGTCTCCTCGGTCGCCGCCTCCAATGTCTCGCGATTACGGATCAGCTCAAGCCCCAGATAAAACCCGGAACCATGCACCGCGCCCACCAGCGGATGTTTATCGATCAGCGCTTCGAGCCGCGCCTTGAAGTGGCCACCGACCACCTGCGCGTTCTCCCAGAGTTTTTCTTCTTCCATGACATCGAGCACCGCCATGCCGATCTGGCAACTGACCGGACTGCCACCCGCCGACGAGAAGAAATAACCCTCGGCCTCCAGCGCCTCGGCGATCTCCCGGCGGGTAATCACCGCACCGAGTGGCTGGCCGTTGCCCATGCCTTTGGCCATGGTGATGATGTCCGGCACCACGCCCTGATCTTCAAAGCCCCAGAAGAAGTGGCCCATACGCCCATAACCGACCTGTACTTCGTCGGCGATGCACACCCCGCCCTGCGCGCGCACCAAGGCGTACACCTGTTGCAGATAACCCGGCGGCAGCGAGATGCCACCGGCATTGCCGTACACCGGCTCGCAGATAAACCCGGCCAATTGGCGTTTTTGCTCAGCGAGCTGTTGCAACTGATGCTCAACGCTGCGCACGTAATCCGGCGCCGAATCGAGGCCACGGAATTCACCGCGATAGGTGTTCGGCGCCGTCACGGGGTGTACCCAGTCCGGGCGGCTTTCCAGGGCTTTCGGGTTGTCGGCAATCGACGTCGAGATCGCATCGGCACCGACCGTCCAGCCGTGATAGGCCTCAAGCACGCTGAGCATGTCGCGACCGCCGCTGTACGCCCACGCCAGACGAATCGCCAGGTCATTGGCCTCGCTGCCGCTGTTTACCAGAAACACCCGGTCCATGCCTTCCGGCGCCAGTTTCAGCAGGCGTTCGGAAAACTCGGCGACCGCCGCATAGTTGAACCGCGAGTTGGTGTTGAGCAACGACCACTGCCGTGCCGCGACCGCCGCCATGCGCGGGTGGCCGTGACCGAGCACCGCGACGTTGTTGAGCATGTCCAGATAGGAGCGGCCCTGCATGTCGATCAGGTGATTGCGCCAGCCGCGTTCGATGCGCGGCGGATCGACGTAATAGTGTTTTTGCGTGCGGGCAAAACTGGCCTCGCGCCGTTGCAGCAGGGTTTTACCATCCAGCTCCGGCTCGGCATCACAGGCCAGCCCCAGCAACGCAGCAGGCGATGGACACAGTGCCTGCCATGCCGGCGCATGGGATGGCGTGCAAAACAGCGGCGCATTGAGTTGCGCGCCTCGGCACAACTGCACACGCAAAGGCCCACTGACCGCGCCCAGCACTTGGCCTTTGACCAGCGCCGCGCCACTGTGCAGCGAAGGTGTCACGCCCCACAGGCGAACGCTGAGCTGCGGGCCGTCGAGTTGCAGCGCGCCATCAGGCGCCTGATGCACCACGCCCGCGAACGGCGACTCCACAGCAGTGCCATTCGGCACACGCAATTCAACGTGCAGCGGGAATGTGTCCGGTTCATCGGCGCTGTCGGGCCGCGTGCGCGACAAACGGTACTGACCATAACGGCTCGCCGCCAAACCATGGGCGGCCGCCGCCTCGTTCAACAGCCGCTGATCGATGCCCTCCTGCTCCCAATTACCGGCCTCGAAATGGGGGCTCAGAACACCAAGATCAATCAGCGCAAATTCACGCCCGACCAGACCCGGCAACAATGGCGCAAAACCTTCGCTGTCGATCGCCGGCAAGGCGTGGCCGACAGCGGTAAGAATCGCCGCTTCCATCAGCGCCAGTGGCACCGATGTGGCCACGCGGAAAATTTCCCACTCATGGCTGAGGTTGTCGCGGCTGTAGGTATTCGAGGGATCGATGCTGACCTGCTGCTCGCCACTGAGCACCAGCACCGCCGCACGCGCGACGACCAATGGCCAAAGCGCCTGCAATTCTTCGTGTTGCAGCGGGTTGACCGCGTGATACGCCTGCACGGCCGGCAGGATGACAAATGGATCGCCGCCCGCGTGATGCAGCAACGCGGCGCAGGTCACCGACAAATCGGTGATGCGCCAGGTGCGCACCAGATCGCCGAAATCGATCACCCCCTGCAACTGCCAGTGCCGCCCGGCATCGCGCGCCCACACCGCATTGTCATCGGTGATGTCCATGTGGATCGCCTGCACCGGCAACGTGTCGAGCAACGGCTGCAAACGTCGCTCGGCCTGTTCGGCCGCCGCGGCGATCAATGCCCGCTGACGTTCATCCTTGATGACCGGCAGCAAATGACTGATCAGCGCACTGGCGTGGCGCGCATCCCATTGCAGCGTGCGCTCCAGCCCCGGATGGTCGAAGCCGGCCAGCGCCAGGTCCATCTCACCGCAGAGTCGACCAAACCCGGCCACCACCGCCTGGCCCAGATGATCGAGATGGGTCAACGACTGGCCCTCGATGTAATCGAGCAGGCGCACATGCACCGCTTCACCGCCGACGTGCAACGACAGCAGATCGGCGCCGCTATTGGCCGCGATCACCCGTGGCACCTTCACCGCCGAATGCTCGGCCAGAAACTTCAGGCCCGCATGCTGGGCCTGCAACTCGACAAGCGCGTAATCACCACGGCAGATTTTCAGCACGAACCGGCCACGAGGGCTGTCGACGCGATAATTCAGATCCTGCTGACTGCCGAGCGCCTGCAACGTGCCGCTGAGCCCGTAATGTTCTGCCAGCCATTGCTGGGCCTGCTCTGCAGAAACCTGCGGACTGGGCAAACTGGCGCGATGAATCAACGTGGCGAGCGGCATGAAACGACCCCTGAAATTTTATTAGGCGCTTATATCGCCATTGCTGCTGACGAGACGCAACCCCTAACGGTTGTTACAGCACAGACGGATATTTGTATCTGAACACTCGCGCCCTCCGGCACTTTGCGCAAGAATGTCGGCCATTCACACCTGCCTATGGAAATCCTCATGAATGTAATCACCACCGATCTACCCGGTGTTCTGATCATCGAACCCAAGGTTTTTGGTGACGAGCGCGGTTTCTTCTACGAGAGTTTCAACGCCAAGGCGTTCCAGGACGCCACGGGTCTGGACACGCAGTTCGTCCAGGACAACCACTCGCGCTCGCAAAAAGGCGTATTGCGTGGCCTGCATTACCAGTTGCAAAACACTCAGGGCAAACTGGTCCGCGTCACCGTCGGTGAAGTGCTCGATGTGGCCGTGGACATTCGTCGCAGTTCGCCGCATTTCGGCAAGTCTGTGGCCGTGCGCCTGTCGGCTGAAAACCATCGCCAACTGTGGGTACCGGAAGGTTTCGCCCATGGTTTCGTGGTGCTGAGCGAGTTCGCCGAATTCCTCTACAAGACCACCAATTACTATGACCCAGCGTCCGAGCGCAGCATTCGCTGGGATGACCCTGCGCTGGGCATCGATTGGCAGCTGGACGAAGCGCCGAAGCTGTCGGCCAAGGATCAGGCTGCCGCGTTGTTCAAGGACGCTGACGTCTTCGCCTGAGCCTAGGCATAATGCGCCTGTCACCCCAGGCGCATCCGGCTCATGAAACCAACCCTTCCCCGCAGACCTCGCTGGCGCAGCCTCGCCCTGCTGGCGCTGTGTCTGGCGCCGCTGCTGTGGCC
Source organism: Pseudomonas sp. GM80 (assembly GCF_000282515.1). Taxonomy (GTDB): domain Bacteria; phylum Pseudomonadota; class Gammaproteobacteria; order Pseudomonadales; family Pseudomonadaceae; genus Aquipseudomonas. Next base: position 34,402 of record NZ_AKJD01000063.1, on the reverse strand, counting down.
GCTGGAACACCTCGCCGAACGGTATTACCGCAGTGAGCTGGCCGGCCAGAACCGCCAGACCCTCGACCTGTACGTCGCCAACCTGCTGGGCACCCTGCATCGCTATGAAGTGTTGCCGCAAATCCTCGGCGACCTGCCTGCCCTGCGCGCCGTGCTCGGGGCGCCGGACGATGGCGTCACGCAGGGCAATGCCAACCGTCTGCTGAAAAACATCTCGGCACAGACCGGCGCCGAAGTCATGTACCTGATGGACACCAGCGGCCAGACGCTGGCGGCGTCGAATTGGGACAAACATGACAGCTTTGTCGGGCGCAATTTCTCCTTCCGGCCGTATTTCAGCGAAGCCATGGCCGGGCGCCTGGGGCGCTTCTTCGGTCTCGGTACAACCTCTGCCAAGCGCGGTTATTTCTTTGCCGCCGCCGTGCGCAATGGCGAAAAAATCGTCGGCGTGCTGGTGATCAAGGTCGACCTCGACCACACCGAAAGCCTCTGGGGCAAAACCCCGGAACAATTGCTGGTCACGGATCACAACGGCGTGGTCATCCTCACGTCACGCCCGGAATGGCGCTTCCGCTCGACCCGCATCCTGAGCGAGGCCGAACGCTCCGCAATCACTGCGATCCAGCCCTACCCGACCCGCGAACCACGGCCGCTGAACCTCAGCCCCAGCGCATGGCTGACCCAGACCCACGACATTGCCGAAACCGGCTGGAGCGTGAGCATCCTCGCCCCGCGTACGCTGATCGACCGCCCGGTGCGCACGGTTGTGGCCATCGGCGGCGCCACGCTGCTGGTGGTGATGTTGCTGCTCGGTTTGATGATGCAGCGCCGTCGCCACTACCTGGAACGCATCGCGTTCGAAGCCAAGGCGCGCCGTGAGCTGGAAGGCCGCGTCGCCGAGCGCACCAGCGATCTCGAAGGCCTCAACCGGCGCTTGAAACAGGAAGTGCTCGAGCGCGAAACGGCGCAGCAGGAGTTGGTCCGCGCCCAGGATGATTTGGTGCAGGCGGGCAAACTGTCGGCACTGGGGACGATGTCGGCGAGCATCAGCCACGAACTCAATCAGCCGCTGGCAGCGATCCGCAGCTACGCGGAGAATGCCGAGGTGCTGCTCGATCATCAGCGCACCGACGACGCACGCGGTAACCTCAAGTTGATCAGCGAACTGACCGGGCGCATGGCCTCGATCATCGCCCACTTGCGCGCCTTCGCCCGCCGCGATCGCCACGCCCCGGAAAGCGTCGCCCTGCAACCGGCGCTGGACGATGCGCTGGCACTGTTGGCCAAACGACGCCGCAGCATGGAAGTCGAACTGATCCGCGATCTGCCGGCCGCCACCCTGTGGGTCGAGGCCGGGGAAACCCGACTGCGCCAGGTCCTCGGCAACCTGCTCGCCAACGCCCTCGACGCCCTCACCGAAAAAGGCCCGCCGCGCAAATTGTGGTTGAGTGCCGAATCCACCGCCGAGGGCGTCAATCTGTACATTCGCGACAACGGCCCGGGGTTCTGCATGGAAGCCCTCGGCCGCGCCAGCGAGCCTTTCTACACCACCAAGACGCGCACGCAGGGCCTCGGTTTGGGCCTGGCCATCTGTGAAACGCTGATGCGCGCCTTCGGCGGTGAATTGTCGTTCGCCAACCACAAGCAAGGCGGCGCCTTGATTACCCTGCGGCTGCGCGCCGGTGCGCCCGGGGTCAGCCTGCAACCGTCCGAGGATCGAAGTGCATGACCATCGACAATCGCATTCAGGTGGTGTTGATCGACGACGATCCGCACCTGCGTCAGGCCCTAGGGCAAACCCTGGATCTGGCTGGCCTGAAAATTCTGCCGCTGTCCGAAGCCAAAGGTCTGGCCGGGCAACTGGAGCGTGACTGGCCGGGCGTGGTGGTCAGCGATATCCGCATGCCGGGCATGGACGGCCTGGAACTGCTCAGCCAATTGCACGCCCAGGATCCGGAGTTGCCGGTGTTGCTGATCACCGGCCACGGCGACGTGCCGCTGGCGGTGCAAGCGATGCGCGCCGGTGCTTATGACTTCCTCGAAAAGCCCTTTGCCAGCGACGCGCTGCTCGACAGCGTGCGCCGCGCGCTGGCCCTGCGCCGGCTGGTGCTGGACAACCGCAGCCTGCGTCTGGCCTTGAGCGATCGTAATGAGTTGAGCGCGCGGCTGGTCGGTCATTCAACGCCGATGCTGCGCCTGCGCGAGCAGATCGGCGCGCTGGCCGCGACCAAGGCTGACGTGCTGATCCTCGGTGAAACCGGTGCCGGCAAAGAAGTCGTCGCCCGTGCACTGCACGATTTATCCAGCCGCCGTAACGGCCCGTTCGTGGCGATCAACGCCGGTGCGCTGGCCGAATCCGTGGTGGAAAGCGAGTTGTTCGGCCACGAGCCCGGCGCATTCACTGGCGCGCAAAAACGCCGGATCGGCAAGTTCGAATTCGCCAATGGCGGCACGCTGTTCCTCGATGAAATCGAGAGCATGAGCATGGACGTGCAGGTAAAACTGCTGCGCATGTTGCAGGAGCGCGTCGTCGAACGGCTGGGCGGCAATCAACTGATCCCGCTGGACATCCGCGTCATCGCCGCGACCAAGGAAGACCTGCGCCAGGCTGCCGACCAGGGGCGCTTCCGCGCCGACTTGTATTACCGCCTCAACGTCGCGCCGCTGCGCATTCCGCCGCTGCGCGAACGCGGCGAAGACGCGCTGGTGTTGTTTCAGCATTACGCCGACGAAGCCAGCGCTCGCCACGGCCTGCCGCCCCACGAGCTGCAACCGGCACAACGCGCTCTGCTGTTGCGTCACACCTGGCCTGGCAACGTGCGTGAACTGCAAAACGCTGCTGAGCGTTTCGCCCTCGGCCTGGAACTGGCGCTGGACAACAGTGACGCCAATGGCCATGGCGCCAGCACCGTGCAGGTCATCAATGGGGGCCTCAGCGAGCAAGTGGAAAACTTCGAAAAGTCGTTGATCGCGGCCGAACTGGCGCGCTCCCACAGCTCGGTGCGCAGCCTCGCCGAGGCGCTGGGGATTCCGCGCAAGACCCTGCACGACAAACTGCGCAAGCACGGTCTGAACTTCGGCGACAGCAGCCATGGGGAGGAGAACGAATGAGCACCAGCAGCGACGCTCTGGAAGCCATTCTGCACCATGACATCCCGCTGACCCGGGACATGGGCCTCAAGGTGCTCGACTGGCGTGATCAGCAGTTGAGCCTGCATTTGCCGCTGGACCGCAACGTCAATCACAAGAGCACCATGTTTGGCGGCAGCCTCTACTGCGGCGCGGTGCTGGCCGGCTGGGGCTGGCTGCATTTGCGCTTGAAGGAAGCGGGGATCGAGGACGGGCACATCGTGATTCAGGAGGGGCAGATCAGTTATCCGTTGCCGGTGACGGGCGATGCCACGGCGATTTGCCCGGCGCCCGATGCGGTGGTGTGGAAACGGTTTTTGGCAATGTATCAGCGGTATGGGCGGGCGCGGTTGGTGCTACAGACGCGGATCGTCAATGCCGGGAGTGATATCGATGCGGTGACGTTTACGGGGCAGTACGTGTTGCACCGTTAGAGCAAAAGATCGCAGCCTGCGGCAGCTCCTACAGGAACGTGCCGAAGGCTGCGATCTTTGATCTTAACCGCGCGCCAGTTCCAGCAACTTCGCACGCCACGCAGCCTTCGCCGGCAACGCCAGGAACGACGTATTCAGCAGCGATTCCCGCGGCGGATAGCAGAACGCTGCACCGCTCAGATCCAGCACCTCACCGCCCGCGCCTTCGAGCACACCCTGCGCCGCCGCCGTGTCCCACTGTGAAGTCGGCGCCAGTCGCGGATAGCAATCGGCCGCCCCTTCCGCCAACAGGCAAAACTTCAGCGAGCTACCAATGCTCGTCAACTGCAATTCACCCAGGCTGGCGCTCAGGCCGGCGAGCAAACGCTCCTGCTCAGGGCTGGAATGCCGGCGGCTGGCGACGACCGTAAACGCCTCACCCGGCCCAGGCACGTCACGCACCTGAATCGAAACCGGCGTGCCGTCCTTGTCGCAACGCCATGCGCCGAGACCCGCACCACCGACATAGAAACGACCGTTGGTGGGCATCGACACCACGCCAAATACCACCTGACCGTTTTCAATCAGCGCGATGTTGACGGTAAATTCTTCACTGCCACTGATGAACTCCTTGGTGCCGTCCAGCGGATCCACCAGCCACCAGCGCTGCCATCCGGCGCGCACGTTCTGCGCGATGTTGGCGTCTTCTTCCGACAGCACCGGAATGCTTGGGTCCAGCGCCGTCAGGCCCGCCACGATCACATGGTGTGCCGCCAGGTCGGCAGCGGTCACCGGCGAGTCATCGGACTTGGCCGTGACTTCGACGCCTGCGCGCCAGAACGGCAGAATCGCGTCGCCTGCCTGCAATGCCAGCGCAACCACCGGCGCCATCAACGGATGGGGAAAGTTCATCGACATCTCACTCATAACTGAAAGAACCCGCGCTGGGTCAGCAGGTCACGGGTCAAATAAAGCGCCGCCAGTGCGCGGCCTTCGGAGAATTGCGGGTTCTGCGCCAGCATCGACAAGTCACGCAGGTTGACCTTGTCGACCCGCATCGGCTCGGGCTCATCCCCTTCCAGGCGCTCTTCATACAAATCGGTGGCCAGCACCACTTGGATCTTCTGGCTCATGTAACCGGGCGACAACGACAGCTCGGTCAGATGTTCCAGTTGTCGCGCGCCAAAACCGGCTTCTTCCTTGAGCTCGCGCTCGGCCGCCGCCAGTACATCTTCGCCCGGCTCGATCAAACCTTTAGGCAATGACAGCTCATACTCGTCAGTCCCACCGCAGTATTCCTCGACCAACACTGCGTGTTCGGCATCGAGCATCGCCACGATCATCACCGCGCCGTAGCCGGCGCCCTTGCCGACCAATCGTTCGTAGGTGCGCTCCACGCCATTGGAAAAACGCAGTTTCAGCTCTTCAACGCAAAACAGACGACTGGTGGCGACGATCTCGCGGGCGAGTACGGTAGGTTTCTGGCGCATGCAAAGCTCCTTGGCGTGAACGCGCTACTATAACGCGGCTTTCCCGATTGTTTGCGTCGGATATCTTTCTACCGCTCGAGACGTTGCCATGCCTTCTTTACCCTGGTCCGACATCGATACCGTCCTGCTGGACATGGACGGCACGCTGCTGGATCTGCACTTCGACAACCATTTCTGGCTGGAACACCTGCCCCAGCGCTACGCCGAACTGCACGGGGTCAGCCGGGCGATGGCCGACATGGAATTACAGCCGCTGTTCCAGCGTCATGCCGGCCAGTTGCAGTGGTACTGCCTGGATTTCTGGAGCACTGAACTGAAGCTGTCAGTGCGCGAGTTGAAGCAGGAGACCGCACACCTGATCGCCTTGCGGCCGGATGCCGACACCTTTCTCGAGGCGATCAAACGGGCCGGCAAGCGGGTGATCATGATCACCAACGCGCACCGCGATTCGTTGTCGCTGAAACTGGAGCGGATAGAACTGGCGCCGTACTTCGAGCGGCTGATCAGCTCGCATGATTACGGTTTCCCCAAGGAGAACCCGCAGTTCTGGGATGCCTTGCAAGCGGACATCGGTTTTGATCCGGCCCGCAGCCTGTTTATCGACGACACCTTGCCGATCTTGCGCAGCGCGCGGGATTTTGGTGTGGCGCATTTGCTGGCAGTCAGACAGCCCGACAGCCGCAAAGGACCGAGGGACACCGCCGAGTTTGCCGCCGTCGAGGATTACCGCGACCTGATCGCCAACCTCTGATCCCGTGTAGGAGCTGCCGCAGGCTGCGATCTGTTGATTTTTAAACCGCAAGATCAAAAGATCGCAGCCTGCGGCAGCTCCTACAGGTTTGCGGGTTATTCAGGGATACGCAGGGTCTGGCCTGGGTAGATTTTGTTGACGTCCTTGAGCAGCGGTTTGTTGGCCTCAAAGATCTTGTTGTATTGATTGGCGTTGCCGTAGACCGCCAGCGAAATTGCGCTGAGCGTATCGCCTTTCTTCACCACGACAAAACGTGCAGCTGCGACCACTGGCCCGGTCACCGTAATCTGATCATCAACGCTGCCCACGCCTTCAATATTGCCCACGGCCAGCAGAATCTTCTCTTTCTCTTCCTGGCTCGCCACCTCACCGGTCACGGTGACCTTGTCGCCGTCGACAGTCGCCTGCACATTCGGATTGCCCAGCCCGACCTTGCTGATGTGCTCCTTCAATTGCTCACTGGCATTGGCGTTGCCTGGGGTCAGCAGATCGATCAGCTTTTCACCGGCTTCTTTCACAAAGCTCAAAAGACTCATAGCGCACACTCCTTGATTTGGGTTCCAGACGTCCAAGCCTAGACCACGCCGGACAAACCCGGTTCCTGGCCGACCAATGACCCTGCCCAGCGCCAGGCGGTAGAATCGCCTACCCCTGCCAGCCCCCCGGAGCGAAGATGGACATCAAGCAGCTGAAATTCCTCATCGCCCTCGACGAAACCCGCCACTTCGGCCAGGCCGCCGCGCGTTGCCACATCACCCAGCCGACCCTGTCGATGCGCCTGCGCAACCTCGAAGAAGAACTCGATCTGCCACTGGTCAACCGTGGCCAGCGCTTCGAAGGTTTCACCGCGCCCGGCGAGCGCGTGCTGGCGTGGGCGCGTTCGGTAATGGCCGCTTACGACGGCTTGCACGCAGAAGCCGCGGCCTGTCGCGGCAACCTCATCGGCACCCTGCGCCTTGGGGTGGTGCCGCTGTCGAGCTTCGATCCGCTGCCATTGCTGCAACGCCTGCACGCCGCGCACCCGAACCTGCGCTTTGAAATGTCGGCATTGAGTTCCGAGCAGATCCTCGAACAGTTGGCCAACAATCGCATCGACATTGGCGTGTCCTATCTGGATCGGCTGGATAACGAACGCTTCGAATCGCACGCGTTCAGCGAAACCCGCATGGGCCTGCTCTACGACCAGCGCACCTTCACGTTCGGCGAGGCGCCGTTGAGTTGGCAAGCGCTGATCGAATTGCCGTTAGGCATGCTCACCAGCGGCATGCATTTTCGTCAGTCCATCGACCACAACTTCCACAGCCGTGGCTTGACCCCACAACCGTTGCTGCAAACCGACGCGGTGCATCAATTGTTACAAGCCGTGCACGGCGGATTCTGCTGCGCAATCATGCCGCTGGACGGCGGTCTGGAAAAACTCACCGACCATCTGCGTCTGCAACCGATCGAAAACGCGCAGACCCTCGCCCCGCTGGGCCTGATCATGCGGCGTGGCGCCCCGCGTTCGGCATTGGCCGAGGCCTGTTTTGCGCTTTATCAACAATCGCCAGGCGGCGCTTGATCGACGGCATCTATCGATAGATCGACAGTAGCAATTAGACGCGACAACTTGCCGCGCCTAGTCTTAACGTTGATCAATCCGTCGGTGATGCCATGAACGCCAAGCGCCCAGCCTGCGCGGCGCCTGCACTTGAAACGCCCGCGCCCGCCGCCAGCCAGACCTACAGCTACAGCGATTTGCCCCGTGAGGAATCGGCCAGCACCGCGCTGGCCGAGGAAGTCGCGTTGGCGATCGCCTACAACGGCATCAGCCAGGCCGTGATGCTGGTAACGCCGACCGACCTTGAAGATTTCATCGTCGGCTTCAGCCTCGGCAGCGGCATCATCGAGGACGCGACCGACATTTATGACCTGCAATTGACCGGCGCCGGCTCCGCGCAATACGCGCAAGTGACCATCGCCAACCGTGCCTTCTGGAACCTCAAGCAACAGCGTCGGCAAATGGCCGGCACCAGCGGTTGCGGTTTGTGTGGCGTCGAAGCCGTGGAACAGGCATTGCCTGAGCTGAAAGTCCTGCCCGGTGCACCGTTGCCACCGATCACCTGGCTCGACGGCCTGCGCCAGCGCATCAGCGCGTTTCAACCTTTAGGCCAGTACTGCGGCGCGGTACACGCCGCCGTATTCATGAATGCCAGCGGCGAGTTGCTGCTCGGTCGCGAAGACATTGGCCGGCACAACGCCCTCGACAAACTGATCGGCGGCCTGATCCGGCAAAAGATATCCACAAACGGCGGCCTGGCGATTGTCACCAGTCGTTGCAGCCTCGAATTGATCCAGAAAGTCTTGCGCGCCGGCATCCAGACCCTGGTCAGCCTGTCCGCGCCCACGGGCCTTGCCGTGCAATGGGCCCGTCGACACAACCTCAATCTCATCCACCTGCCGCAGAAAAGTGCGCCGCGGGTGTATAGCCCCGCGATGGAGAATCAAGCGTGAGCCAACATCATCAAGCCGACCAGAAACCTGTCCCGCGCTACAAGCCATACAAAGGCGCCGCCGGTGGTTGGGGTGCCCTGATCAGTGTGGCCCAGGCCTGGTTGACCAGCGACAACGCCCTGAAAAACCTGCGCATGATGCTCAAGACCAACCAGAATGGCGGCTTCGACTGCCCGGGTTGCGCGTGGGGCGACTCGCCGGAAAGCGGCATGGTCAAGTTCTGCGAGAACGGCGCGAAAGCGGTGAACTGGGAAGCGACCAAGCGCCGTGTGGACGCCAAGTTCTTCGCCAAACACAGCGTGACCTCGCTGCTTGAGCAGAGCGACTACTGGCTGGAGTATCAGGGTCGTCTGACCGAGCCGATGGTTTACGATGCCGAAAGCGATCGCTACAAGCCGATCAGCTGGGACGATGCCTACGCATTGATCGCCCGGCACCTGCAAAGCCTGCCGAGCCCGGACCTGGCCGAGTTCTACACCTCGGGTCGCGCGAGCAACGAGGCGGCGTATCTGTATCAGCTGTTCGTGCGCGCCTACGGCACCAACAACTTCCCGGATTGCTCGAACATGTGTCACGAGGCCAGCGGTGTCGCGTTGGCGCAAAGCGTCGGTGTCGGCAAAGGCACCGTGACCTTCGACGATTTCAAGCACGCCGATGCAATTTTTGTCTGGGGCCAGAACCCCGGCACCAACCACCCGCGCATGCTCGAACCCCTGCGTGAAGCGGTGAAACGCGGCGCTCAGGTGGTGTGCATCAACCCGTTGAAGGAACGCGGTCTGGAACGTTTCCAGCACCCGCAACACCCGATCGAAATGCTCACCAACGGCGACAAGCCGACCAACACCGCGTATTTCCGTCCGGCACTCGGCGGTGACATGGCGGTGCTGCGCGGCATGGCCAAGTTTCTCCTGCAATGGGAACGCGACGCACAAAAGGCTGGCGAACCTGCCGTGTTCGATCACGACTTCCTCAATGAACACAGCGCCAACGTGCTGGAATATCTCGGTGTCGTCGACGACACATCGTGGGAGCAGATCGTCGAGCAATCCGGCCTGACGCTGGTCGAGATCGAGCAAGCCGCGCGCATGTACGCCAAAGGCAAAAACGTGATCATGTGCTGGGCGATGGGCATCACCCAGCATCGCCATTCGGTGCCGACCATCCAGGAAATATCCAACCTGATGCTGCTGCGCGGCAACATCGGCAGACCGGGTGCCGGTCTGTGCCCGGTGCGCGGTCACAGTAACGTACAGGGCGACCGGACGATGGGCATCAACGAGCGTCCGCCGGTGGCGTTCCTCGACTCGCTGGAGCGTCGCTTCCAGTTCAAGGTCCCGCGTCATAACGGCCATAACGTGGTCGAGGCGATCCATGCGATGGCCGAAGGCCGCGCCAAAGTCTTCATCGGTCTGGGAGGCAACTTCGCGCAAGCGACGCCGGACAGCCCGCGTACATTCGCAGCGCTGAGCAATTGCGACCTGACTGTGCAGATCAGCACCAAACTCAACCGCAGCCACCTGGCGCACGGTAAAGACGCGCTGATCCTGCCGTGCCTCGGTCGTACCGACATCGACATCCAGACCGAAGGCCCGCAAGCCGTCACCGTGGAAGATTCATTCAGCATGGTTCACGCCTCTAACGGTCAGTTGCAGCCGCTGTCGAATCAGATGCGCTCGGAGCCGTCGATCATCGCCGGCATCGCTGCCGCCACTTTGGGCAGCAAGCCGGTGGACTGGAATTGGCTGGTAGCCGATTACGGACGCATTCGCGAACTGATCGCCGACACCATTCCGAATTTCAAAGAGTTCAACGAGAAGATCAAAAACCCGGGCGGTTTCTACCTCGGCAACAGCGCCGGCGCGCGCAAGTGGAACACGCCGTCGGGCCGCGCCAATTTCCGTGCGAACATGCTGCCCAAGGATCTGGTGCACGAACGCACACGCGCCACCGGGCAACTGCCGGATTTGATCCTGCAATCGATGCGCTCCCACGATCAGTACAACACGACGATTTATGGCCTCGACGATCGTTATCGCGGGGTGAAGGGTCAGCGTGATGTGTTGTTCGCCAACGAGGCGGACATCATTCGTCTGGGCTTCCGGCCGGGGCAGAAGGCTGACATCGTGTCGCTGTGGGACGATGGTCGCGAGCGTCGGGTGAAGGGCTTCACCTTGTTGGCGTTTGATATTCCGGCGGGGCAAGCAGCGGCTTATTACCCGGAAGTGAACCCGCTGGTGCCGCTGGAGAGCACCGGGGATGGCAGCCATACGCCGACGTCGAAGTTCATTGCGATTCGGTTGGAAGCGGCGAGCGAGACTGGGTTGATCATGGCCAAGTCGGCTTAACACAAGATCAAAAGATCGCAGCCTTCGGCAGCTCCTACAGGGATCAGTGTAGGAGCTGCCGAAGGCTGCGATCTCTTAGTTTTTGCATTTCAATCGCCCACAAAAAAGGCCGCTTTTTCACAAAAGCGGCCTGTCCGAAGTAGTTAAAGACCGGCGAAAATCGGTTAAGTTCCGCATACAAAACAGTAACTTGCGAAATTGTATACAAGTCGTGTTATTCGTCGGATTTCGATTGTCACGCTTGTTACACAGCCTCAGGATCGGCGCCGTCATCCCTTTGAGGCTCCTCTATGAAGTTCTCCCAAATTCTCTTGTTGTCCCTTGGCCTGGTCAGTGGTTTTGCGTCGGCAGGCGGCACCACCGAAGCAGGTGTCGGCGGCGCATTGGGCGGGGTTCTTGGCTCGGTCGTCGGTCAGTCTTTAGGCGGCAATACAGGTTCCACTATCGGCGCAGCCTTGGGCGGCGCGGGTGGTAGCGCAGTCGGTGCCGACAAACGCAGCCGTGGCGAAGCCGCCATCGGTGGTGCATTGGGCGCGGCCGGCGGTAACGTGGTTGGCCGCAGCATGGGCGGCACCACCGGCAGCCTGATCGGCTCCGCAGCAGGTGGCGGCGCCGGTGGCGCGCTGGGCAACTACATGGGCAACAAAAGCGATGACGATGATCGTCGCTACGACCGTCGCCATGATGATCGCCGCTACTATCGTGACGACCACCGTGGTCGTGGTCATGCCTACGGCCATCGCAAGCATCACAAGTATTATCGCCACCGCTGATTGCTGATTGGCGGCACGTAGATCAAAAGATCGCAGCCTGCGGCCGCTCCTACACAGATCAATGTAGGAGCTGCCGCAGGCTGCGATCTTTTTGCTTTACCCCACCACCAGACGCTCCAGCGCCTGCCGCAATTGACCTGGAATCGGCACCGGCTGATTGCTCGCCCGATCCACGAACACATGCACGAATCGCCCGGCCGCACACGCCTCACTTTCGCCGACCTTGAACACCGCCAGTTCGTATTGCACCGAGCTGTTGCCCAACTTGCCGACCCGCAGGCCGACCTCGATCAGATCCGGAAAGGCGATCGACGCAAAGTAATCACACGCCGAACTGACCACAAACCCCACCACTTCACCGTCATGGATATCCAGACCACCGACCTGAATCAGGTAAGTGTTCACCGCCGTGTCGAAAAAACTGTAATAGGTGACGTTGTTGATGTGGCCGTAGGCGTCGTTGTCATGCCAGCGCGTGGTGATCGGCTGGAAGTGTGGATAGTCGCTGCGTTGAGGAATCGGGGTGGACATCGGTAATGATCCATTTAGTTTGGTCAGCAGTTTAAAGCGAACTACGCGATAGGGGGGCTGATGCAGAGTATCTCTCACTGGTCAGCAAAGCCCTTGCCCTGCGCCGCCAACTCACCAATCAACCGTGCAGGTTTCCACTGATCGCCCTGCCGCGTCTCCAGCGCCAGCAAGCGCTGATGAATATCCGCCAGCCCCTGTTGATCCGCCCAGGCCATTGGCCCGCCCTTGTCAGCCGGGAAGCCATAGCCATTCAGATACACCAGATCGATGTCATGGGCCGATTCGGCAATACCTTCCTGCAGGATTTTCGCGCCCTCGTTGACCAACGCCAGCAGGCAACGCTCAAGAACCTCCTCCGGACCGATCTCTCGACGCTGGAAGCCCAAGCTCTCGCTGACCTGCAACACCAACGCATCGACCTCAGGATCGTGCTCGGCCTGACGACTTCCCGGCTCGTAGTGGTAATAACCGTTACCCGACTTCTGGCCAAAGCGGCCCAGTTCGCACAAACGGTTATCGACTTGAACCTCCGGCGCGTCCTGGCCTTTGCCGGCCAACTCGCGGGCACGCCATTCCAGGTCAATACCGACCACGTCGTACATGCGAAACGGGCCCATGGCAAAACCGAAACCCTGCAACGCTGCGTCGACCTGCTGTGGATAAGCGCCTTCTAGCAACATCTTGCGCGCCTCCAACACATACGGGTGCAGCATGCGGTTGCCGATAAAACCGTGACAGTTGCCCGATACCACGCTGACCTTGCCCATACGTTTGCCCAACGCCAGTGCGGCTTCCAGCGCCGCCGGCGAAGTCCGCGCACCACGAACGATTTCCAGCAGTTTCATGATGTGCGCCGGGCTGAAAAAGTGCAGGCCCAGCACCTGCTCCGGGCGCCGGGTTACGGCGGCGATCGCATCAATGTCCAGCGCCGACGTATTGCTCGCCAACAACGCTTCAGGTTTCAGCAAGCCGTCCAGCTCACGAAAGATCTTCTGCTTCAGCTCAAGATTCTCGTAAACCGCTTCAATCACCAGATCGACAGTGCGGATCGCCGCGTAATCCGCCGCTGCAGTGACGCGAGCCATACGCGCATCAGCCTCGGCCTGATCAATACGGCCCTGACGCACGTTGTGTGCATAAGTTTCGGCCACGCTGGCGAGGGCTTGCTCAAGCATCTGTGGATTGTTATCGACCCACTGCACACTGACGCCGGCATTCGCCAGGCACATGACAATGCCCCGGCCCATGGTGCCGGCGCCGATCACGGCCGCTTGCTGAATATCGAAGGATGTCTGGCTCATGTTGTTCTCTTGTTGGCGATCCAAAGACTGGTCTCACCATAGTCAGCGAACGACGCTTTTTGAAGTTTATTACCGTGATGATCGACATTCAGCGAATGGATAAACCACTCAAAGTAGGAGCTGCCGCAGGCTGCGATCTTTTGATCTTGTTTTTTGATCTGAACATTGAAGATCAAAGGATCGCAGCCTTCGGCAGCTCCTACATAGGGCTTAGAGGTGTGTTTGGGTCCAGTGGCGGACTTCGGCGTAGGGGTATTCTTCGAGGGCTGCATAGCCGGCAATCGTCCGCGCCTTGAGCTTGGTAAACAACGGCACGCTGATCCCGCACAAAAACCGTGTCAACCGTTCCGCCGTCGGTGCTACCGCGGTGAGTTGCTCATGCCTGTGGATAAAATCTCCACACAGTGCCGCGAAGTTTTTATCCACAAGCGCTGGCAATTCCGGCGGCGCCGGCAACCGCGCGACTTGTCCGTGGCATACCGAACAATGCCCGCAATGCTCAGGCGCATCGTGATCGCCAAAATACTCCGCCAGTCGATAACCCAGGCAACGTTCGGTCGCGAACACCTCAAGCATCGCGTGAATTCGTGCGACCTCGGTCTGTTCATGGCGGGTGAAATAATCGTGCAGTTCGCCACCCAGAACATCACTGTCGAAGTCACTGCGCAGCACGCTGTAGACCTCGGTCATCTGCTTGCTCTCAAGCTCGACCCAGCCCTTCTCCTGGAAATAATCCAGCGCCATGACCACCCGATTGCGCTCTGCCGAATACTGTTCGTACATCGACTCGAAACTCACCGTTGCCCAAGTACGCGCGCGGCTTGAAGTCTGAATAATCGCCGCGACAAAATCCCTGCGCTCACCTTCGAAACGCTCAAGCAATGCTTCAGGTTCCAGCAGGTATTTGAAGCGGTACTCGGCGTAATAGGCGTAGCGCGGCGCGATCAGCCCGCGCAGCTCAAGCTGCACCAGCAAGGTCTTCAGCGGCAACGAGCGGATGTTGCTTTGATCCGCCAGCGGCCCGAGCAAAAACTCCCACTGCCCGTCCGGCACCGAAGCCTTCAATTCGTCGAGCACATAACGAATGCCTTCGCGCTCCGGCGTGTCGCCGTAGACGAAGTTTTCCAGCACATTGAGGCTGTCACGGTTGGCCAGCACCAGACAGTCCGATGGCTGCCCGTCACGCCCGGCGCGGCCGATTTCCTGGCTGTAGTTTTCGATGGATTTGGGCAGGTCGAAGTGCACCACATTACGGATGTCACTCTTGTCGATGCCCATGCCGAAGGCGATGGTGGCGACGATGCAATTGGACTGTCCGGCCATGAAACGTTTCTGGATCGCTTCACGTTTATCGTGGGGCAAACCCGCGTGATAGGCCTCGGCCTGAATGCCGTTGCGTTCCAGATGTTCAGCGATGTGCTCAGCGGTTTTCTGCAAGGTCACGTAAACGATGCTGGGCTGGCCGGGGCGCTCGCTCATCCACTCCACCAGACGCCGACGCTTGTCCTGACCGCGCACCGGCTCCACCAGCAGATTGAGATTGGGCCGGTAGAAACCGGTGGTGACCACATCGTCAGGGGCAATGGCGAATTTGGCCTGCATGTCGGCGATGACTTTGGGGGTCGCCGTGGCCGTCAGCAGCAGGGTCTGCGGGATGTTGAACTGGCGCTGATAGTCCGGCAGTTTGAGGTAGTCGGGGCGGAAGTTGTGGCCCCATTCCGAGATGCAATGCGCCTCGTCCACCACCAGCAACGAGATCGGCACCTGCTGCAAAAAGTTACGGAAGCGCTCGTTTTTCAGGCGCTCTACCGAGATCATCAAGATCTTCAGCTCACCCGATCGGGCACGCTCCATTACGTCATTGGCGTCCTCGCGACTCTGTGCCGAATCGATGCTGCCCGCCGAGATGCCATGGCGTTGCAGGAACGCCAATTGATCCTGCATCAGCGCCAGCAACGGCGAGACCACCAGCGTCAGATGCGGAAGCAGCAATGCCGAAATCTGGTAGCAAAGGGACTTGCCGGAACCGGTGGGGAAAATCGCCGCCGCCGAGCGCCCGGCCAGCACCGCGCTGATCGTGGCCTCTTGCCCGGGCCTGAACTGTGGATAACCAAAAACCTGTTCCAGGGTGTTGTGCATTCGCTGTCACTCCTTTGACCGCTGCCATGCCAACAGCCTAGCGGGCGATCGCAGCGAGTCGAGAAAAGGTCGGGGCCAAATCGATTCGGAATGATACAGCGGATCACGCAGACCCTGTGGGAGCGAGCTAGCTCGCGAAGGGGTCAAACCAGAAACTCAAGGGCGCAGCACCGCCACCCGCAGTTGTTCATTCAACACCTGCTCATGCACGCCCTGGCTCTTGCTCGCCCACAACGCATGGGCCGGGCTGATATCACCGGTGAACGCCGCCGCCAACTGGCGCAGATCCGCGACGCTGCGCACGCGCGGGCAGAAAGGCTGCTCGTCACAGTTCTGACTGGCGTTGCGGTAGGTGCTCAGCAAACGCTCCCACAGACCGTCACGCACTTGTCGGATCGACTTGAGATGCACGTGCGGCACGCCGAGTCGCTGCTCCAGCCCTTTCTCATCCAGTGCTTCGCTGGCCAAAAGGGCTTTGGCGAACGTCAGGACCTCACCACGCGAAGCGGTGTCCATGTCGGCCTGGCTGGTCAGCGCATCCGGCCAGCCAGTGCGGTGCAGATTGTTGAACATCGGTGCGTTGTTTGCGTCAGACGCCATTGTCAGACGGCAACCGCTGGCCCACAGCAATAAAATCGAGGCCATTCGTAGCCATTGCATACCTAATTCCCTTTAAGCGCGTGTCAGACGTTTAGAAACGTCCTACAGATTCTGGCGCGCACCATACAGAGGTTTACCGCGAATAGCCTGACAAACCTGTGGGATTTTTTACGCCTAAGGGTTTTGCCTTGAATAAGCCATGAAATGCCGTAGGGAATATCCGTAAACCCGGGAAAAACCCCTACGAATGCTGTCCATTGCAGCTGTCTTGTCCCACCGCGCAACGCCCTTCTATAGTGGCCGGCGCGGCTGAAAACACTCTGTCGGCCGGCCCGAGCGTCTTCGAACAGGACAAGCCTCACCATGATCAACCGCTATCACCCACTCAAGACCTGCTACAGCGAAAATCCCGTCATGCTGATCGACACCGACGCCAGCCACCGCGATTTGCTCGACGCCGCCGACCAGCGCTTGCGCGCCGCCAGTGATCTGTTGGAAACACTTTACTGTGTGTGTTTCAAACAAGCCGACGCCAAAGACATTCCCAACATCGTCAATGCGCTTTATCTATTGGTTCAAGATGGCTGCGACTTGCTTGAAGTTGCAAAGTTACAAGCTCCGTAATGCAAAGATTGCAGAAAACTCACAAACCTCGAAACAACCCAGTACTTTCTTTATCAACTCATTCAACACTAAGTTGTTTGCTCTTATATTCAACAAGAGCAAGACCATGACAACAGTCACTATCTTTTTCTGCGGCACCGGCTCCAACAAGTTCGACATCACCCACGAAAACTTCTGGGATGGCGAACTTGTATCGACGCTGGCCTCGCACCACGCCGGACGCGAATTCGCCGAATGGATTGTGGTCGACGGACCAGGCAGCGGCAACCTGCAGGCTGACGACCTCTTCACCCAGACCAAGGATTACGGCCTCAGCGGCACGTTGTTCGGCAAGGGCTGGGAAGAAAACGTACAACACGCCATGAACATCCTCAAAGGCCAATGCGACTGGCAGCGCCAACAATTGACCGAGGCCGAATACAACCGTCTGAAAGCCGCCGGCATTCCCATCGAAGATGTAAAGACAGAGGGTTCCTGGTTTTGGCGCAAATATAACTACGGCGACCGAAGTGTCACTCAACAGAAGTTGCAGGAACAGATTATCAAGACGTTCCGCAAAGACGCAGTCATCCCCACTCAAGTTAACCTGGTCGGCTGGAGCCGCGGCGGCATTAGTTGCCATATGCTGGCCAATGCGATGTTCAAGGACAGTGCATTGAAAAACATTCCGGTTAATATTTTCGCCCTTGATCCCGTACCGGGCATTGGCAACTTTCAGGATGAACGCGTCAAACTCGCGGCCAACGTCAAAGAGTATGTCGGGTTCTACGCTCGCGACGAGCGCTCCAAAGGCTTCAGCTGCGTCATTCCACAAACCGCTACGGGCACCAAAACCTACATTTACCCGATGGCCGGCCGCCACGCCACCATGGCCGGTAACGCCACCGCCAGCGGCGGCGTTCCGACCAGCGTCAACGACCGCAAAGCGCTGATCGAGCCCGGCCGCATCGTCCGCCACCTCGCCGAGGTCTGCCTCAAGCGCTGGGGCGTGCAACTGAACAAAACCCTGAACCTGACCCAGGCCGACCTGCAAAATTTCACCAATGCCATCGCCCGCGACGAGGCGAAATACAAGCTCATGCACAACCTTTCCTACACCTACTTCACCGAGCTGGACAAAGGCGAACGCTATGTTTCGCTGGGCAGCAAAGGTGTGGCGTTCTCGACGGTAAAAGGCCCGATCTACAAACCGGCGACAGGGTTGGCGACGAGCTTGCTGGATATTTCGGCGTATGCGCATTTGCGTTGAAAAGTGTTGAAGGTTCGGTAGGAACGTCCGATGAAATCTTCGTCCCGTTCCTACAGCGACAGACGCTTTGTCGACTATCGGGATTTGAGGGGGCGAATCTATAGTCGTGCCTGTCGCCAACCACGTAGCGATTCAGGTTTGGTCACCTGAAATACAGAGATAACTGATGCATGCGCTTGTATGCTGCTGACACTTTTTTGTCGGCATGCTTTATGGCGGCTGTGTTTGGGACGCTTCGGCGTACCGGGTTATCTCTGCCGGTTTGACCAACTTGAACACAGTCCGCCTCCACCGCTTGGTCACGGTAGCAGCGGTTTTGATGCCCTCAGAGATATCCAAAATGAAAACATGGAATCAACTCACCACCGATCGCTACCGCTCACTCGAATCCAGTCTCACTGACACCAACCCACTGATCATCGACACAAAAGCCAACCCGCAAGACATCCTCGAATGCGCCGTCCAACGCTTACGCGCATCAAGTGACCTGCTACGCACCCTCTACTGCCTCAGCTTCAAACAAGCCGACGTCGAAGACATCCCCCACATCACCCACGCCCTTTATCTGCTGACGCAGGATGGCTGTGACCTGCTGCAAGTTGCGCAGCAGCAAATGCTCAACTGGAAAGCCCCGACCGGTGCTTGAGTGATCACACCGCTCTCACCTATTCGTCGGGAGTGGTAAATAAGGCCATTAACCATCGGAATAACCATGAGCAAGTTTTTTGACGAGTTGATGGCAAGCGTCCAGGAAATGGACGAGATCTTACGCAGGGAGCGTCACGCTTCCAGTCCGACCTCTACACCGGAAACAGACGACAAGACCGCTTTGTCGTTTGAGCAAAAGCAAGCCTACTACGACAAGAACAAAAACTGACTGGCAATCACTACCTCCATAAGTGGCAGTATTCTGGCTATATATTGTAAAAACAGTTGGAATAATGCCATTTAAAACCTTAAACACTGCAGATCCGCCCAGCCCTGCATTTTTCAACTTAAGTGCTATTATTCTGGCAGTTATAGTTAAAAAATGAAGGAATACTGCCACATGGCCAAGAAAACAGCGCCGCTTTTGCCCTCTACTGCTCGACTTCTGGTCGACTTAGGCGAACGCCTGAAACTGGCTCGCCTGCGCCGCAAATTGACGGCCAAGCAAGTCGCTGAACGCTCCGGCATGTCGCTGACAACCTTGCGCAATGTGGAGACGGGACGATCAGGAGTGACCATCGGCGCCTACCTTTCGGTCATGCAAGTGTTGGGGTTGGAAAAGGATCTGAACAAACTCGCTGCAACCGATGAGATGGGACGCCGGTTGCAGGATGCGCAGTTAATCCCTGCAACACGATCCCCCGCCAAAAAGCCCCAGCGAGTACGAGCAGCCAGTGCGGTAAAAAAGGGCGCACCCGAACACGCCGGGACTTCGAACGTTATCGATGCCGCCACTACCACGAAAATTCCGGCTGACTTCCCACTCAACACACACTCACTCTCCAGCCTTTTGAACAAGAAGAAAAAGGCCGGCCCCCCAACAGGTGAAGAATGACGCTGATTGCTGTTTATGCAGACTGGGAATCCTTGAAAGGCGCCAGGCGCCTCGGATTTCTGCATGCCAGGAAAACACGCAACACCAACGTGTTCGAATTTGAATACGATCCTAAGGCGCTGGCCGATCCCGAGTTGAGTTTCATAACTCTAGACCCGCGCATCGGCCCCTTCGAAGGCCGCCAATTCCCCGGCGAACATCAGAGCCGCTTTGGCGCCTTTGCAGACTCGAGCCCTGATCGTTGGGGCCAAATGCTTATGAAGCGCCGTCTGGAGAGGGACGTTCGCGACGGCTTGCTTCCCAGCAACAGTAAATTGTTTGAATCCGATTACCTGCTTGGCGTGCACGACCTGTTCCGTGTCGGTGCCCTTCGCTACAAACTCAATGACGCAGGCAACTTTCTCGACGACCGCGACGGCGTTGCCGCACCACCCTTTGTCGAACTACGCGCCTTAGAGCAGGCAAGTCTCGCTTTGGAAAATGATAGGGACAACACAGCCCTCGATGGCCGCGAATGGCTAAGAATGCTCATCGCACCGGGCGGCTCGCTGGGCGGCGCCAGGCCGAAAGCCAGCGTCGTCGACGAGTTCGGCCGACTGTGGATCGCCAAATTCCCAAGTACGAGAGATGACTACGATGTAGGTGGTTGGGAATTTGTAGTAAACGCTTTGGCGCTCAATTGTGGCCTACGTGTTGCCACCGGCATGGCCCGACGCTACGCAAGCGATCACCACTGCTTCCTGGTGAAGCGTTTCGACCGAACCGAACGCGGCGGCCGACATCACTTCGCATCAGCCATGACCATGACCAACCGCGTCGACGGTGACGACGCCTCAACCGGCGCCAGCTATCTAGAATTGGCGGAAGTAATCATGGAGCACGGCTCGGAACCCAACACCGACCTCCGTGAACTCTGGTCACGAATCGTCTTCAACATCCTCGTATCCAATACCGATGACCACCTACGGAATCATGGGTTTATTTTCGATCCTGGGCGGGGATGGCGATTGTCGGCAGCCTACGACATGAATCCGGTGGCGCATGCGGATGGGTTAAAGCTGAACATCACGGACTCCGATAACGCCTTGGACTTAGAGCTGGCGAGGGAAGTCGCTGGTTATTTTCGAGTTAGCCGTGAGGATTCCGCAGACATCATTGAGCGCATTCAAGACGTGATCCGTCTTTGGCCGGAGATCGCTAATACGCTTGGGATGTCCAGAAGCGAGCAGGAAAGGATGGCACCTGCTTTTCGTACCTTCTGATCACCCAAAAAAAAGCCGCCCCGAAGGGCGGCTTTTTCATTCACAACAAACCAATCTTACAACTTCGGCCCAGCAGCCTTGATCGCGTCGCTCACTTCGAACTTCTTGAAGTTCTCGATGAACAGACCGGCCAGTGCTTTCGCAGCCTCGTCGTACGCAGCCTTGTCAGCCCAGGTGTTGCGTGGGTTGAGCAGGTTGGTTTCAACGCCCGGTACGGCCAGTGGCACGTCGAGGTTGATGGTGTCGAGGTGCTCAGTGGCAGCACCGATCAGCGCGCCGCTCTGGATCGCTGCGATCACCGCGCGGGTGGTCGGGATGTTGAAGCGTTTGCCGACGCCGTAGCCGCCGCCGGTCCAGCCGGTGTTGACCAGGTAAACCTTCGAACCGAAACCGCGGATGCGCTTGATCAGCAGCTCTGCGTATTCGCCAGCCGGGCGCGGGAAGAACGGTGCGCCGAAGCAGGTGGAGAAGGTCGACTTGATGCCGCTGCCGGAACCCATTTCAGTCGAGCCCACCAGCGCGGTGTAGCCGGACAGGAAGTGGTAGGCCGCTTGTTCTTCGTTGAGGATCGACACTGGCGGCAGGACGCCGGTCAGGTCGCAGGTCAGGAAGATCACCGCGTTTGGCTCGCCACCGAGGTTCTGCTCGGAACGCTTGGCTACGTGCTCCAGCGGGTAAGCCGCGCGGCTGTTCTGGGTCAGGCTGACATCGGCGTAGTCGGCGTGCTTGGCGTCGTCGATGACAACGTTTTCCAGCACAGCGCCGTGCTTGATGGCTTTCCAGATAACCGGCTCGTTCTTCTCGGAGAGGTCGATGCACTTGGCATAGCAACCGCCTTCGATGTTGAACACCACGCCTTCGCCCCAGCCGTGTTCGTCGTCACCGATCAGGTAACGGCTTTCGTCAGCCGACAGGGTGGTTTTACCGGTGCCCGACAGACCGAAGAACAGGGTCACGTCGCCTTCTTCGCCGATGTTGGCAGCGCAGTGCATTGGCAGCACGTCAGCGGCCGGCAGCAGGAAGTTCTGCACGGAGAACATGGCTTTCTTCATCTCACCGGCGTAACGCATGCCGGCGATCAGCACTTTCTTCTGGGCGAAGTTGAGGATCACGCAACCGTCGGAGTTGGTGCCGTCACGCTCAGGCACGCACTCGAAGTTGGCGACGTTGAGCACTTGCCATTCTTCACGGCCAGCCGGGTTGTACTGGGCCGGGTTGATGAACAGGCAACGACCGAACAGGTTCTGCCAGGCAGTCTGGGTGGTCATCTTCACGGCCAGGTAGTGATCTTCAGCCGCGCCTACATGCACGTGGGAAACAAAGTGCTCTTGCGCGTTGTTGAACGCCTCGACACGAGCCCACAGCGCGTCGAACTTGTCGGCCGGGAACTTGCGGTTGATCGGGCCCCAGGCGATAGCAGCCTGGGTGGAAGGCTCTTCAACGATGAAACGGTCAACAGGCGAACGACCGGTGCGGTGACCAGTGCGAACAACCAGAGCGCCGGTATCGGCAAGCTCGCCCTCACCGCGATTCAAGGCTTCTTTTACCAGATCATCAACACTCAGATCGGTGTACACGGCGTTATTGGCTTGCGTCATGAGATTCCCCGTCGGCCAGTGGCCGAGTGTGCTCCAAACGTTTTGTAGTAGAAAGTCGTGCACTACTACCGCGACAAAAAGTGGGCCGGATTATGCCAGAAACGCCCAAAAAGAGTAGGGTCCTCCCGTCGTAACGGCGATATTCCGTCGTTACGCAGTGAATTTACCTGCGCTGAACCGTTTTAGTGCCGGGTATCTGACGGCGTGTCGACACCTGCGCCAGCGAACAATTGAGCAATATCGGCTGCGTCGAACAGATAACGCTCGTTGCAAAACTGGCAATCGATCTCGACGGTGCCACCCTGTTCGGCGACCAATGCTTGCGCGTCTTCCAGACCCAGACTGACCAGCGCATTGCCGGAACGATCCCGCGAGCAGCTGCAACGGAAGCGCAGATTCTGCACATCGAACAGACGCACCTGCTCTTCGTGGTAGAGGCGATGCAGCACGGTTTCGT
The DNA here is from genome assembly GCF_000282515.1 of Pseudomonas sp. GM80. GTDB lineage: Bacteria > Pseudomonadota > Gammaproteobacteria > Pseudomonadales > Pseudomonadaceae > Aquipseudomonas. The sequence continues at coordinate 11,704 of NZ_AKJD01000063.1, read as the reverse complement.
TGTCCAGGCTGAGCAGTTCATCGGCGGTCAGGGTAGTGGCCAACGCGGTGATGTGCTGCCAGCTGGCGGCGCGATCTTCTTCGTCTTTCAGACGGTCAGCCGGCAGTTGTTGCAGCAGCAAACCACGGGCACGACGACCGTCGGCAAACAGCTTGAAGCGGGTGCCAACCTGTTGCGACATGACGAAGTAGTTGGTGAAGCAATCGGACAGGGTTTCGCCGTCGAGGTCGACGATGCCCTGGTAGCGCTGGCCGACAGTCGGGTCGACGGTCAGGGCCAGAACACCGTTCGGCATCAGGTCGGCGAGGGTCGCATCCGGCGCGATCTGATCGGCGTGATAACGCGCCAGACCACGGATGTCACGGTCGCTGGAGCACTCGATCATCAGCATCGGGATCGGTCCTTCGGAACGCGCCTGCAGAATCAGCAAACCGTCGAACTTGAGGGTGCCCACCAGCAACGAGGCGGCCGCCATCAGTTCGCCCAGCAATTGCGCGACCGGCTCCGGGTACGGGTGCTTGGCAAGGACTTCGGCGTAGCTGCGCTCAAGCGCGACCAGTTCGCCGCGGGTGTCGCTGTCATCGAAGATGAAGCGTTGGGTGAAATCGGTATCCGGTAGGTCGGTCATAGGTCTGGGTATCTGAATGTGGTGACAAAATGGTTACAAGACGTGAAAATTTGCGTTTCTGGCACCCTTTTTGGTGCCGACTGCTCTGCCATGGGAGGCATTTTATGAACAATCCGGGTTTGTTCCAATCAAGGTGGAACCTCGGCCGGCTGGTTCTGTGCAACGTAGTGCCATTAGCGCTACTGGCTTTCTGGTTATGGCCTACGGGCAACGCGCTGTGTGTGATTTTCGACGAGTGGCTGTTCCGCTCGCTCAATGCTCCACTGGCCAGCAACCCGATATGGCTCCACATATGGGCAATTGCAAGTATGCGGCCGTTCGACATCGTCGTCGGGCTGATTCTGCTGACACTGCTGATCAAGGGCGACTGGGTGTTCAGGGCGATTGACGTACGTCGGGCTTTTTTCGGTTTTCTGTCGATCCTGTTGTTGATGGTGGTGATTCGCGCACTGTTTTCCAAGTTCGCCGACTACATGGATTGGCAGCACAGCAGTCCGTCGATGGTGCTGGAAGGCGCTGTGCATATCAGTGACTACTTCCCGGATCTGGAAAAGACCTGGGAGCTGAAAGATCGCTCCAGCCAGAGCTTTCCCGGTGATCATGCTTCGGTGTTGTTGATCTGGGCGCTGTTCATGGGCGTGTTCAGCCGCACGGTCGGGCAGTTTTTGACGGTGTGGGGTTTGGCGGTGTTGTTCATGTTGCCGCGTCTGGTGGCCGGTGCGCATTGGGGCCAGGACGATTACATCGGTGGGGTTTTGCTGGCGGTGTGGGCGCTGGGCTGGGGTTATTACACGCCGTTTGCCTATCACGCGGCGAATATCTGGCTGAAGGTGACGGCGCCGGTTTTCGCGTTGCTGGGCAAATTGCCGGTGGTTTCGCGCATGAGTGTGGTACGTAGCGCCTGATACCGCGTCGTCCATGGCGAGTGCTGCGCACTCGATCGCGGGCAAGCCACGCTCCCACAATGATTTTCAGCGAACACAAATCATGTGAACACCTGAGAAACCTGTGGGAGCGGGCTTGCCCGCGATGGCATCAGCACCAGCAACACAAAAATACCGTCTTTACTCGTCGTTGCTGCTGCCGCGAAACTTGAACAAATCCCGCCGCTGTTTCTTGCTCGGCTTGCCGTCGGTACTCACCCCCAACGCCCCGGCCTTGCGCATTGCCGCCGCCGCTTCACGTTTGGTGACACTCTCGTCAGTCTCCACGTACAACGTCTGCGCTTCGGGTGCGCCACGTCGCACGATCGACAGCGCCTCAACCCTCACCGTGCGCACCTCAAAGCCGGTACGAATCTCGAACTCATCGCCAATGCGTGGCTCTTTGCCAGGCTTGCAGCGATCACCTCGACAATGCACCTTGCCACTCTCGATCGCCGTTTTGGCCAAGGCGCGGGTTTTGTAAAAGCGCGCGGCCCACAGCCATTTGTCGAGACGGACCTTGTCGTCCTCTTCGCTTTTTTGAGCCATATGAATTCCTCGTTCAGCCAGTAGTCGGAACTCTACTACCGTTTCTGTCGGGCGCAACAACTCCGCCCTCCAGATAAACTGTGATCTGGGCCGGTTCATCGGCATGGAGTGATCGAGTGACTAAATTTCCGTCTTCATTAACCTCACCCAAGGCCGGTTGCCAAGGGTGTCAGCAAAGCGAACCCTTGGGCTTCGATTTTTCCTTCGCTTATCAACCGATCGTGGATCTGCGCGATCAGTCGATTTTCGCCCATGAAGCGCTGGTCCGTGGCGCTGCCGGAGAAGGCGCATTGACGGTGTTGGATCAAGTAACAGAAGAAAACCGCTACCGCTTCGACCAGCTCTGCCGCACCCGTGCCATCGAAGGCGCGGCCAATCTAAATATGCAGACACACTTGTCGATCAACTTCATGCCCAACGCCGTCTATCGTCCAGAGTTATGCATTCGCAGTACGCTCGAAGCGGCAAAAAAACACCATTTCCCGATCAACCGATTGATTTTCGAAACCCTGGAAAGCGAGCACGTAGATAACTATCGCCATTTGACCAATATTCTGCGTGAATACCGCGAATTCGGCTTCAAGACCGCCATCGATGATTTCGGTGCCGGTTATTCGGGGCTCAATCTGCTGGCTGATTTCCAACCGGACCTGATCAAACTCGACATGGCGCTGATCCGCGATGTCGATCAAGACCGTGTTCGTCAGGCGATCGTTCGGGGGATTGTCACAATCTGTGCGGAGTTGGACGTTACAGTCATTGCCGAAGGCATTGAGAGCGCCGGTGAACGGGACTTCCTGGCGGACTGTGGAATATTTCTGATGCAGGGCTACTGGTTCGCCAGACCTGCATTCAAAGCGTTGGCCCAGGTCACACCTGAGGCCTGGAAGCGTTAATCGTTGGTTGCTCCTATTGAAGACATTTGACCATTTGACCGTTGTCGGTCTGCGCGAGTGGGTGGCGCTCCCGGATTTGGGAGTCGCGGGCCTGCGGGCGAAAATCGACACCGGTGCCAGCACCTCCAGCCTGCACGCCACCGACATCGAGCCGTTCGAACGCAACGGCGAGAAGTGGGTGCGCTTTACCGCCCACCTGGGCACGGTGGTGCAGTTGCGTCATCGGCGTTGTGAAGCACCGCTGGTCACGCGCAAAACCATTAAAAGCTCCAACGGCCATGCGCAGGTGCGTTATGTGATCAGCACCACCCTGGCCCTCGGTGATCGGGTCTGGCCGGTCGAGTTCACCCTCGCCTGCCGCAAGTCCATGCGTTATCGCCTGCTGCTCGGTTCCAAAGCCCTGATCGATGGCCAGTTGGTGGTCAATCCGGGCATCAAATATGTACAAGACAAGCCGGTGTTCCCGGTATCTACCTCCTCCACAGGTGTTGCATGAAGATCGCTGTGCTGTCGCGGAACCCGCGTCTGTATTCCACCCGCCGTCTGGTCGAAGCCGGAACCGAGCGCGGGCATGAAATGGTAGTGATCGACACCTTGCGCGCCTACATGAACATCGCCAGCCACAAGCCGCAGATCCACTATCGCGGCAAACCGCTGGAAGGCTTCGACGCGGTGATCCCGCGCATCGGCGCGTCGGTGACGTTCTATGGCTGCGCTGTGTTGCGTCAGTTTGAAATGATGGGGGTGTTCCCGCTCAACGAATCGGTGGCGATTGCCCGTTCGCGGGACAAATTGCGTTCGCTGCAATTGCTTTCGCGTCGCGGCATCGGTTTGCCGGTCACCGGGTTTGCGCACTCGCCGGATGACATTCCCGACCTGATCGACATGGTCAACGGCGCGCCGCTGGTGATCAAGGTGCTGGAAGGCACCCAGGGCATCGGTGTGGTGTTGTGCGAAACCGCGACCGCGGCCGAATCGGTGATCGAGGCATTCATGGGCCTAAAGCAGAACATCATGGTTCAGGAATACATCAAGGAAGCCGGCGGCGCGGATATTCGTTGCTTTGTGGTGGGTGACAAAGTCATCGCGGCGATGAAGCGGCAGGCGAAACCGGGGGAGTTCCGCTCCAACCTGCACCGTGGCGGCAGCGCCAGCCTGATCAAGATTACGCCGGAGGAACGCATGACGGCGTTGCGTGCAGCGAAGGTCATGGGGTTGTCGGTGGCGGGCGTGGATATCCTGCGTTCCAATCACGGGCCGCTGGTGATGGAAGTGAACTCCTCGCCGGGGCTGGAAGGGATCGAAACCACCACAGGGAAGAATGTGGCGGGGATCATCATTGAGCATCTGGAAAAGAATGGCGGGCCGAATATGACGCGCACCAAAGGCAAAGGCTAAAAGCAAAAGATCGCAGCCTGCGGCAGCTCCTACATGGGAATATGTTTCCTGTAGGAGCTGCCGCAGGCTGCGATCTTTTTTTCAGCCGTTAAACGGCATCCCGAGGCAGCATCAACCCCAACGGCAACCTTACCCGCGCCTCCAGCCCACCGCCGGAACGATTACGCAGCTCAACATTGCCGCCGTGCATCGAAGCAATCCGCTTCACGATCGCCAAGCCCAACCCTGTGCCCTTCCCGCCTCGCGCACGATCACCACGAGTAAACGGGTTGAAGATCGCCTCAAGCTCCGAAGGATCAATCCCCGCCCCCCGGTCCATCACGCTCAACACCACGTACGGCGCGCTGACGTCGCCGGACACATACGCCGCAACTTCAACGCTACCGCCCGCATGGTTCAAGGCGTTGCCGATCAGATTGTTCAGCAAGCGTTTCATCGATACGCGACGCAACGGAAACGGCTGGATCGGCTCCAGACGTAAATGCACCTTCTCTTCATTCTGGTTGTACGGCGCAGCCACTTCGCGCACCAGATCCGTAAGATCGACCTCTTCCACCGACTCGTCACGACCATCGCGAATAAATGCGAGGAACTGGTCGAGAATTGCGTCCATGTCCTCGATGTCACGCACCATGTCGTCAGTCAGGTCGTTGCGATCGCCCATCAGTTCCAGCGACAGCCGCAAGCGGGTCAACGGCGTGCGCAAGTCGTGGGAAACCCCCGCCAGCATCAACTCGCGCTCGCGGCCGGCCTGCTCGACGTCTTCGGCCATCTGGTTGAACGCGCGATACACCTCGGTCATTTCGCTCGGCGTATCGCTGATCGGCAGACGCACACTGCGGCCCTGACCGAGTTGCCGGGCGGCAAACACCAGACGCTTCAACGGCTGGTTGAGCTGGCTGACGAAAATCCATGCCGACGCCGTCGACAGCAAGCCGATGGCGAGGAACCAGCCGAGCACGTTCCAGATTTTCTGGCCGCGCAATGGATGCGGATACAACGGCACTTTCAGCCAGCCATCACCGAGGCTCGGCGCGCGGACCCACAGCGCTGGCGGCGAATGCATGCGCAAACGCACTTCGGTGTCGGCACCCAGCTCCGCCTGCATCTGCCGCTGATAGATTTCGCTATACGGCCAGTGCTGTTCGCCTTCCGGCACACCGGCACCGACCACGCGGATCAGGGTCGCGGCATCGGCAATCTTCGCGCGGTTTTCTTCGTCAGCGGCCCAATAGGCGCGCAGCGTCAGGGCGACGCCGTGGCTGTATTGGCGATCCACCAGCACGTCTTCGTTCATCAACAGATAAACCAGGGTCAGCGCCTTGGAAAACAGCACGACGATGAGCACCAGCCAGAGGGTGCGGGAGAAAAAGCTTTGGGGGAACCAGACGGGGGTTTTCATGAATAACCGCTACACACTTGCAGGAGCGAGCAATGCTCGCATATTGCGGATTGCGAGTCTGCGGGGCAGGTCATTCAACCCGGCCCACAGACCCGCTCCTACAAATCGCCGATCACTTGGTGGCGGCGCCATCCGGTACGAACACGTAGCCCACGCCCCAGACAGTCTGGATGTAGCGCGGCTTGGATGGATCGGGTTCGATCATCCGGCGCAGACGCGAGATCTGCACGTCGATGGAACGCTCGAGGGCATCCCATTCGCGGCCACGGGCCAGGTTCATCAGCTTGTCGCGGGTCAGCGGCTGACGCGCGTTCATCACCAGGGCCTTGAGTACCGCAAACTCACCAGTGGTGAGCATGTGCACTTCGTCGCCGCGCTTCAGTTCGCGGGTGGCCAGCGACAACACGTAATCACCGAAGGTGACGTTTTCGTCTTCGCTCCCCGGCGCGCCCGGCACCGGTGCGGCCTGACGGCGCAGAACGGCTTTGACCCGGGCCATCAGCTCGTCCGGGTTGAACGGCTTGGCCAGATAGTCATCGGCGCCCAGTTCCAGGCCCTTGATGCGGCTGATCTCATCGCCCTTGGCGGTGAGCATGATGATCGGGATCTGATTGTTCGCGGCGCGCAGACGGCGGCAAGCGGTCAGGCCGTCTTCGCCCGGCAGCATCAGGTCGAGTACGACCAGATTGAACACCTCACGCGACAACAGACGATCCATCTGCTCGGTGTTCGGAACGGTACGGGCGCGGTAGCCCTTGCTGACGAAGAAACGTTCCAGCAGGCTGCTCAGCCCCGGATCGTCATCAACGATAAGAATTTTTTCGCCTTCAGCAGTTTGTGCAGTGCTGCTCATTGGATGCTCCTTTTAGCTCGGCGCGCATTATGGCGTAGCTGCCGTTATACGCACCGTGTGCATTGTTAGCAGATTTTTCCTTCACTGCCAGAAAACCGGGGTTTATGCCTACAGACTGCAACGCCCCCGAATGACAGAACGCTGGTTATAATGCGCGGCGTTTTGTGCCAGGCAACGTCTGAATCGTTACCGCAGGTGGCAGCCGGTTTTTTTCATGGCAACCGCAGTAATTGTTCGATTTCACGGGTCAATGGGGTGCCTTTTGACCCAGGCAGCGGCCATCTTCATGCCGCTCAACCAGACTCCGGGCCTTTATTTCCGTGCCTGCGAGCCTGCTTTCACAATATGTCAGGTGGTTTTATGGACAGCATCAACAGCCGCATCGCCGAGGAACTCGGCGTACGCCCACAACAGGTCGAAGCGGCCGTCGCGCTACTCGATGAAGGCTCAACCGTTCCCTTCATCGCCCGTTACCGGAAAGAAGTCACCGGCAGCCTCGATGACACCCAGTTGCGTCATCTGGAAGAGCGCCTGCGCTACCTGCGAGAACTCGACGAACGGCGCATCAGCATCCTCGCCAGCATCGAAGAGCAAGGCAAACTCACCCCGCAGCTTGAGCGCGACATCAAGCTTGCCGACACCAAAACCCGCCTCGAAGACTTGTACCTGCCGTACAAGCAGAAGCGCCGCACCAAGGGCCAGATCGCCCTGGAAGCCGGCCTCGGCGACCTCGCGGACGGTCTGTTCAACGACCCGAACCTGGCCCCGGAAACCGAAGCCGCACGCTTCGTCGATGCCGAAAAAGGCGTGGCCGATGTCAAGGCTGCCCTCGAAGGCGCCAAATACATCCTCATGGAACGTTTCGCCGAAGACGCCAGCCTGCTGGAAAAACTGCGTAACTACCTGAAACAGGAAGCCACCCTCAGTGCCCGCGTTATCGCCGGCAAAGAAGAGGAAGGCGCCAAGTTCCGCGACTACTTCGAACACGACGAACCACTGAAAAGCATGCCGTCGCACCGCGCGCTGGCGATTTTCCGTGGCCGCAACGAAGGTATCCTCAGCTCCGCGCTGAAAGTCGGCGACGAGCTGCCGGGCACCATGCACCCGTGCGAAGGCATGATCGGCCAGCAATTCAATATCCAGAACCAGAACCGTCCGGCCGACAAATGGCTCGGCGAAGTGGTGCGCTGGACGTGGAAGGTCAAGCTCTACACGCACCTGGAAACCGACCTGCTCGGCGAACTGCGTGACGGCGCCGAAACCGAGGCGATCAACGTGTTCGCCCACAACCTGCACGACTTGCTACTGGCCGCTCCGGCCGGCCCGCGCGCTACTCTGGGCCTCGACCCGGGCCTGCGTACCGGTTGCAAGGTGGCCGTGGTCGACTCCACCGGCAAGCTGCTTGATCACGCCACGGTTTACCCGCACGTGCCGCACAACAAGTGGGATCAGACCATCGCCATCCTGGCCGCCCTGTGCGCCAAGCACTCGGTTGACCTGATCGCCATCGGCAACGGCACCGCCAGCCGCGAGACCGACAAACTGGCGATCGAACTGATCAAAAAATACCCGGCGATGAAGATGACCAAGGTCATGGTTTCCGAGGCCGGCGCGTCGGTGTACTCGGCATCGGAACTGGCGGCCAAGGAATTCCCGGATCTCGACGTATCGATCCGTGGCGCCGTGTCCATCGCCCGTCGTCTGCAGGATCCATTGGCCGAGCTGGTGAAAATCGATCCGAAATCCATCGGTGTCGGCCAGTACCAGCACGACGTTTCGCAACTGAAACTGGCGCGCGGTCTGGATGCAGTAGTTGAAGACTGCGTAAACGCCGTCGGCGTTGATGTAAACACCGCTTCGGTGGCGCTGCTGGCGCGTATCTCCGGCCTCAACTCGACGCTGGCGCAGAACATCGTGACTCACCGCGATGAGCACGGCGCGTTCAAAACCCGTGCAGCCCTGAAGAAAGTCGCGCGTCTGGGCGAAAAAACCTTCGAACAGGCGGCCGGTTTCTTGCGCGTGATGAACGGCGACAACCCGCTGGATTCGTCGGCGGTTCACCCGGAAGCCTATCCGCTGGTGCAGCGCATTGCCGCTGAAACCGATCGCGACATCCGCTCGCTGATCGGCGACGCCGGGTTCCTCAAGCGTCTGGATCCGAAGAAATTCACCGACGAGACCTTTGGTCTGCCAACCGTCACCGACATTCTGCAAGAGCTGGAAAAACCGGGCCGCGACCCGCGTCCGGAGTTCAAGACAGCGGAGTTCCAGGAAGGCGTTGAAGATCTGAAAGACCTGCAACTGGGGATGATCCTCGAAGGCGTGGTCACCAACGTGACCGCGTTCGGTGCCTTCGTCGACATCGGTGTGCATCAGGACGGTCTGGTGCACATCTCGGCGCTCTCGGAGAAATTCATCAAGGATCCACGCGAAGCGGTGAAGGCCGGTGACGTGGTGAAAGTGAAGGTCATGGAAGTCGACATCCCACGCAAACGCGTCGGCCTGTCGATGCGCATGGGCGACACCCCGGGCGAGAAAATCGACGGTGCCCGTGGCTCGCGTCCGGGCTCGGCGCAGCGCCAGCCTTCGAACAATGCACCACGCAAGGAAACCGCCACCGCCGCGCCAGTGAACAATGCGATGGCCTCGCTGTTCGCCAACGCCAAGCAGTTGAAGAAACGCTGATGGAAATTCCGGCCGGGCTCGTCGAGAGCGCGTTTTTCAAGCTGTTGGGCTGCCGCCTGCACAGCCTGGAAACCGGGGTGGCGCAAGTCGCCCTGGTGCTGGAACCGCAACTGCGCAATCGCGGCGGCAAATTGCACGGTGGCGCGCTGTTCAGTCTGGTCGACATCGCCATGGGGCTGGCCTGTTCCAGCACTCACGGCTTCGATCAGCAGAGCGCGACCATCGAGTGCAAGATCAACTACATCCGCGCCGTTTCCGACGGCGAGGTCATGTGCACGGCGCGGGTCATCCACCCGGGCCGCCGCACGTTGGTGGTCGAAGCCGACGTGATGCAGGGCGACAAACTGGTCGCAAAAGCACAAGGCACGTTCGCTGTCCTGTAGCTACCGGTCATCATTTTGAGTTAATTTCGGCGCAACGAATCCTGTAGGAGCTGCCGCAGGCTGCGATCTTTTGATTTTGTTTTTCAAGAGCAAGATCAAAAGATCGCAGCCTTCGGCAGCTCCTACAGGGTATGTGTGCGGCTGACCGGTTAGAAAAACCAGGCGAAAACGCCAGTTTTAACTTCACCCTTGTAGACCGTCCTGCCCACCCCCATATTGGGGCGACTGACGCGTGAAGGAATCCAAATTGAGCGAACTTCTCAACCGCCGCCTGGCTCTGCTCGGCGAGCGCGCTAACCTCTCTCTGCTCGAGCAGTGCCTGCACGGTATCGAACGTGAATGCCTGCGCGTGACCAGCGAAGGTCGCCTGGCGCAAACGCCGCACCCCGAAGCCTTGGGTTCCGCGCTGACCAACGAACAGATCACCACCGACTACTCCGAGTCGCTGCTGGAATTCATCACGCCCGCCCTGCCCGACCCGGCTGATACGTTGGCGAGCCTGGACAAGATTCACCGTTTTGCCTACAGCAAACTCGGCAACGAGTACCTGTGGAGTCCATCGATGCCGTGCCCGTTGCCGGCTGAGGAAGACATCCCGATCGCCTATTACGGCACCTCCAACATCGGTCAGCTCAAGTACGTTTACCGCAAGGGCCTGGCCCTGCGCTACGGCAAGACCATGCAGTGCATTGCCGGGATTCACTACAACTTTTCCCTGCCGGAAAAGCTCTGGCCGCTGCTGCGTGAAACCGAAGGGTTTGTCGGCACGGATCGCGATTTCCAGTCGGTTTCCTACATCGCGCTGATCCGCAATTTCCGTCGCTACAGCTGGCTGCTGATGTACCTGTTCGGTGCCTCGCCAGCGCTGGACGCCGGTTTCCTGCGTGGTCGTTCGCATCAGCTGGAACAGCTCGATCCGGACACCCTGTATCTGCCGTACGCGACCAGCCTGCGCATGAGCGACCTCGGTTATCAGAGCAACGCCCAGGCCGGTCTGACGCCGTGCTACAACGATCTGGCGAGTTACACCGACAGCCTGCGCAAAGCCGTCGCCACGCCGTACGCGCCGTACGTTGAAGTCGGCACGCACAAGGATGGCGAGTGGGTGCAACTCAACACCAACATCCTGCAGATCGAAAACGAGTACTACTCCAACATCCGCCCGAAACGCGTGACCTACACCGGCGAGCGGCCGATTCAGGCGCTGGTGGCCCGTGGCATTCAGTACGTCGAAGTGCGTTGTCTGGACATCAACCCGTTCCTGCCGATGGGCATCGACCTCACCGAGTCGCGCTTCCTCGACGCGTTCCTGCTGTTCTGCGCGCTGAACGATAGCCCGCTGCTGACCAACACTTCGTGCGGCAACGCCACGTCGAACCTCCTCAGCGTGGTCAAGGAAGGTCGCCGCCCGGGCCTGCAATTGCAGCGTGACGGTCAGCCGGTCGAGATGAAGACTTGGGCGGCAGAATTGCTCGAACAAATCGCCCCGCTGGCGGCGTTGCTGGATCAGAGCCATGGCGGCGATGCGCACAGCAAGGCACTGGATGCGCAACTGGCCAAAGTCAGCGATCCGTCCCTGACGCCGTCCGCGCAGGTTTTGGCGGCGATGGCTGAGCATAAGGAAAGCTTTGCGCAGTTCTCGTTGCGTCAGAGTCAGGCGCATGCGGAGTTTTTCCGTAGCGAGCCTTTGGCGGCGGATGAGCAGGCGAAGTTTGAGGAGCTGGCGCGTACTTCGCTGGCCGCGCAGGCTGAGCTGGAGCAGAACGAGGTGGGGGATTTTGATGTGTTTGTCGGGTCGTATCAGGCGAGCATTCTGGCGATCAGTAACTGATCTGTCAGAACACAAATTGTGTGCTGACAGGTTCCTGTGGCGAGGGGATTTATCCCCGTTGGGCTGCGCAGCAGCCCCAAAAGCCAGATACGCGATTTATCCGATACACCGCACAGGAAGGTCTTACGGCTGCTGCGCAGCCGAACGGGGATAAAT
>NZ_AKJD01000062.1 GCF_000282515.1 Pseudomonas sp. GM80 | reverse complement strand
CCGAGCCCCAGCGAGCGGGCCGCACGTAGGAGCAAGCCTTTTGGGTTACCTTTTCGGCGTTTGGAAAAGGTGACCCGCCGTAAGGGCGGAACCCTAAGACGCCGTTACCGCAGCAACGGATCCACCCCAAAAAATTGACTAAAAACCCAACCCCATGCTCTCCTACACAACTTGTTACGGGTGCCCTTCACAGGGTGAAACGGGAAACCGGTGAATCATGTGCTTTACTCAAGCCCATGTCAGTCCGGTGCTGCCCCCGCAACGGTAAGCGAGCGAAGCGTCAAAACCACTGTGCCCGTACGGCATGGGAAGGAGACGCTTGCAGGTCGGCCTGACGCCAACCCCTCGTGAGCCCGGAGACCGGCCCGCAACACACAGCTCGCACCTCGTGCGTCGCTGAACATAACAAACCCGCGGTGGGCGGGCGCTGTTCGAACCTCTGCTAGCCCGACCCGCAGGGGTTTTCATGCGCTCGATTCACCCGCTGACACTCCAGAGGGAAGCGCCATGTCGATCATCAGCAGCACCGGCAGCAACACGGACAAAATCACCAGCAGCGCCACACTGAGCCAACGCCTGAGCGCCGCGATCTTCGCGTCGATCCTTGGCGCCAGCCTGGTCTACTTCGCCGGCTTCTCGCACATCGAAGCGGTACACAACGCCGCCCACGATACCCGCCACAGCGCCGCGTTCCCGTGCCACTGAGACCTGCCGACATGATCAAGCGTATTGCGCAAACCGCAGGTTTCACCGGTCTTCTGGCCGCCCTGCTCCTCACCCTGCTGCAAAGCTTCTGGGTTTCGCCGCTGATTCTTCAAGCGGAAACTTTCGAGAAAGCCGAACCCGTCGCCGTGCATGAACACGCCGAAGGCGCCATGGCCGGCCACACCCACGACGCCGAAGCCTGGGAGCCGGAAGACGGCTGGCAGCGCGTGGTCTCGACCACGGGCGGCAATCTGGTGGTAGCCGTCGGTTTCGCCCTGATGCTCGCCGGCCTTTACACCCTGCGCGCACCGACCAAAACCTCGCAGGGCCTGCTCTGGGGCTTGGCCGGTTACGCCACGTTCGTCCTCGCGCCGACCTTGGGCCTGCCGCCAGAACTGCCGGGCACCGCGGCCGCTGATCTCGCTTCGCGACAGATGTGGTGGATCGGCACTGCCGCGTCGACTGCCGTCGGCCTGTCATTGATCGCGTTCAGCCGTCACTGGCTGATGAAAGTCCTCGGTGTGGCGATTCTCGCCGTGCCGCACGTGATCGGCGCCCCACAGCCGCAAGTGCATTCGATGCTCGCCCCTGAAGCATTGGAAGCGCAGTTCAAAATCGCTTCGCAGCTGACCAACGTGGTGTTCTGGCTGGCCCTGGGCCTGATCAGTGCCTGGTTGTTCCGCCGCAAAAGCGCTGACGCATGACAAATGACAGCGCAGCGCCGACCTTTGTGGTCGGCCTGGGCTGCCAGCGCGGCTGCCCTGCCAGCACGCTGCGCGCGTTACTCGATCAGGCGTTACAGGCACATCGCATCGAGCTTCACGCGGTCAAGGCTCTGGCCAGTATCGACCTGAAACGCGATGAACCCGGTTTACAGGAACTCGCCGCACAACTGGCGTTGCCATTGCTGTACTTCAGCAGCGAGGAATTGGCCAGTTACCAAGAGCGACTCAGCCATCGTTCCGAGATCGCTTACGAACGCACCGGTTGCTACGGCGTTGCCGAAAGTGCTGCGCTGGCCCTCGCCGAACAGTTGATTCAGGCACCGGCAAAACTGCTGATTTCCCGGCAAAAATACGCCCAGGCCACCTTCGCATTGGCCGGCGCTGCGTAAAAACCCGATAATCCCCGCCATCGATCATGAGCAATCTTCATCTGAAGCCATTGCTGCGCCTCTTTTTCACAGGATTCTACGATGACCGTCTACTTCATCGGCGCCGGCCCCGGCGACCCGGAACTGATCACCGTCAAAGGCCAGCGGCTGATCCGCAGTTGCCCGGTGATCATTTATGCAGGCTCGCTGGTGCCGACGGCGGTGCTTGAAGGTCATCAGGCTGAAACGGTGGTCAACAGCGCCGAATTGCATCTGGAACAGATCATCGAACTGATCAAAAACGCGCACGCGAAGGATCAGGATGTAGCGCGAGTGCATTCCGGCGATCCGAGTCTGTATGGCGCGATTGGTGAGCAGATTCGCTATTTGCGCGAACTGAATATTCCGTTCGAGATTATTCCCGGCGTGACGGCGACGGCGGCGTGTGCGGCATTGCTGGGTGCGGAACTCACGCTGCCGGACATTTCACAAAGCGTGATTCTGACCCGCTATGCCGATAAAACCGCGATGCCCGCGGGTGAAGAACTCGGCAGTCTGGCGCAGCACGGTACGACCATGGCGATTCATTTGGGCGTTAATCACCTGGACAAGATTCTGGCCGAGCTATTGCCGCATTACGGCGCCGATTGCCCGATTGCGGTGATTCACCGGGCGACGTGGCCGGATCAGGATTGGGTGGTCGGAACGCTGGCGGATATTGCCGGAAAGGTTCAAGAGAAAGGCTTTCGGCGTACGGCGTTGATACTGGTCGGGCGGGTGTTGGGCAGTGAAGTGTTCAGCGAGTCATCGCTGTACCGCGCGGGGCATGCACACCTTTACAGACCCTGAAAGCAAAAGATCGCAGCCTTCGGCAGCTCCTACAGGGAAACACATTCCAATGTAGGAGCTGCCGAAGGCTGCGATCTTTTGATTCTGTGGCTTCAGACAATGCATTCATCACGGGAAAATGCATTGCCTGAATTGGAACTGCTGCGCAGTTCATCGGGGATAAATCCCCTCGCCACAGCGCCGTTTTTCATGTCCGCAGCGAACACCTTAGTAGTAGGCGTTTTCTTTCTGCGTATGGTCGGTCACGTCACGAACGCCCTTCAGCTCAGGAATGCGCTCAAGCAAAGTGCGCTCAATGCCTTCCTTCAGGGTCACGTCCGCCTGGCCGCAGCCTTGGCAGCCGCCGCCGAATTGCAGAACGGCGATGCCGTCTTCAACCACATCGATCAGGCTGACCTGACCGCCGTGGCTGGCCAGCCCCGGGTTGATTTCGGTTTGCAGGTAATAGTTGATGCGCTCGTTGACCGGGCTGTCAGCGTTGACCATCGGTACTTTGGCGTTTGGCGCCTTGATGGTCAGTTGGCCGCCCATGCGGTCGGTGGCGTAATCAACAACGGCATCATCGAGAAACGCTTCGCTGAAGTGATCGATATAGGCGGTGAAGCTTTTCAGCCCCAGCGCGGTGTCTTCAGGTTTTTCTTCGCCCGGCTTGCAGTAGGCAATGCAGGTTTCGGCGTACTGGGTGCCAGGCTGGGTGATGAAGACGCGGATGCCGATGCCCGGGGTGTTCTGCTTGGAGAGCAGATCGGCCAGGTAATCGTGGGCGGCGTCGGTAATGGTAATAGCGGTCATGGAAACTCCTCGCAGGCTTGGGCGCAGTTTACGCCAATCGTTGCGCCGGACAAAGTCCTAGTATTTTTGTCGGGAAAGATTCTCGTCCGACTCGCCGTCGATGCGTGCCTTGAGCCAACGATAGCTGCGTTTTTCCACCCATTCGTAGCTCAACCACGAGCCGGCGCCAATCGCCAGCACACAGACGACAAACATAAGATACGGGTTGATCCCATAGCGCCGCGCGATAAAACCGCCCGCCGACAGCACCAGCACGTGCATCAAATACACCGAATACGAGCAGTCACCCAGCAATTTCAGCAACCGACTGCGTTCCACGTAACGCTCCAGCGCCATGCACGCCATCACCAGCACCGCACTCGGCACGCCCCAATTGAGCAGGCGAGGCGCTGGCGCCAGGTGATAAATCGCCAACAATGCCGCGACGATGCCGGCCAGCGGCAGCCATAGACCGGCGCCAATCCAGCCCCGACGATGGAGCATGCCGATGCCGATCCCCAGCAAAAACTCGTAGACGATGTCCGAACGATAAAATTCGCTGATCCAGCCAAACCCCGTCCACGCCTGACTCACCGCAAACAGCAGCGCCGCGACCACCAGCAGGCGCACCTGCAAGCGAAACAGCAGCGCCCAGGCGAACAGCACGTAGAAGAGCATTTCGTAATTCAGCGTCCAGCCGACATTCAACGTCGGGTAAATGCCGTAGCCGCCGGGGTTTTCAGTCGGGATAAACAGCAAGGACAGCAGCAGATGGTTCCAGTCCACCGTTTGATCGGGCAATAGCGGCTGGGCAAACACCACCAGTAACGCCATCAGCACGGTGTACAGCCAATACGCCGGGACGATACGGAACAATCGGTACAGCAGAAAGCGCGCGGGCGGCAGCGGTTTGTTCTCGGTGGAGAGGAAAATCACCAGACCGCTGATGACGAAGAAGATATCAACGCCCACCGCGCCTTTGTCGATGAACAACTGGCCGATCGGCCCGCGTGCTTCGAAATTGAAAAAAATCTGCATGAAGTGATGGCAGACCACCGTCCACGCGGCAAACGCACGCAGGGCCTGCACTGAAATCAACATCGCCCGCTCCCGTCCACACCCTCAAATCCAGCACCGCCCCAACGTCATCCGAATACTTCGATATGGCGCTGAATTCATGTAGGAGCTGCGGCACGCTGCGATCTTTTGATTTTGATTTTCAAGGTCAAAAGATCGCAGCCTCGTTGCACTCGACAGCTCCTACACAGCCCCTACACAGCTCCTACAGGGGTTTTGCGGTGTTGCTTATGGGTGGGACAGCGGGTCGGCCGCAAAAGATCAAAGATTCTCGTAGCGGTTCATGTCCAGCACGCCCTCTTCCACCGGGTCGGTTTCGTGCAGGTACTGGCTCAGGTCGTGGAAATAGAACCAGAACTGCGGGTGACTGCGGCGGATGCCCCAACGTTCGACGATTTTCTCGAACCGGTTGGCGTCCTTGGCATTCTCCATCGCGTCAACGAAGTCCGGCACCTGCTGCGCCGGAACGTTGAAGATGAAATTCGGGTAGCTGCTGAGCACCCCCGGATAAACAGTCAGCGTGTCCAATCCGGGCTGATAGCGCAGCGACTCACCGAGCAAAAACGCCACGTTGCTGTGCGCGCGGTTGCGCAACAGGCTGTACACCTCGCGTTTGCCGCTGGCGGTTTCAACGCGCAGCATCGTTGCTTCCGGCAACTGATCAATCACCTTCAAACCGGCGGCCGGGCGTGAGGTCAGGCGGCTCAACGCCTGTTCGGCATTTTGCAGCGCTGGCTCGATGTTCGGCCGCGAGCAATAAGCGCCGTCGCAGCGGTTGATCGGGTCGGGGCGCGCATTCAAGTCGCCGTAACGCGCCAGCAACTGCATGGCGAAGTCGTATTTCGGGTCTTTCTCGTTGAGTTTCAGCGCGGTCGGCTTGTCGTCATCAATGGCTTCGTAATCGAGCCACATCTTGAACTGGCCGCTGTTCTGGTACCAATCGTCCAGATAGTCCTCGCGCGAATCGGCCGGCATCAGGCGCAGGAAGTTCTGCTCGGCGCCGTTGCGAATCAGGTCGAAATACAGGCGAGTCTGCGCCTGGTGGGAGACGTTGCCGAACACGTCGAAGTTGACCGCCAACTGGTAATAGGTGCGTTCAAGCAGCGGATAGTCGAACAACCACATCGTCTGCGGCACTTCGCCGATCAAGCCCTTGGTCACCGAAGCACTGTCGAAGTGGCGGAAAATGCTCAGCAGCGCGTTGTCGTTGCCGGCCCACAGCGTCGACCAACTTGGCGCAGGGACTTCGGCATAACTGTCGCGACGCAACGCCTCGTATTCATTACGTTTGTCGCGATAGTTGTGCCACAGGCTCAGGACGCTGCCGACATCGTCGTTCTGCCCCGGCATCGCCAGCAATGGCGTGGCCTGGCCGCGATAGTTCGGGTCGGTGATGTACAGGTCGTGTTCCGGCGCCTGGAACAGCGCCCAGAAGTTGTCGCGGATCACGTCGGTGGCGATCTGCCCGCGGCACACCGGCCCGCGAATAAACGTGCGGACAAAGTATTCGGCGTTATCGAGCATGAACTGATAACGCGCCTGCGCCGGAATCGCCTCAAACGTGGCGAACGGGTTGGCGCGGCTCTGCGGGCCGTAGCCCGGCAAGGCATTGACCTGCCAGTTGCCGCTGTAGAACAGACTCTTGACCCGCGCCATCTTCGCCGCGCTCAGCGGATAGGTGATGTGGGTCTTGTGCACGATCACCCCTTGCACCGGCCACAAGCGGTAATACACCTGCGTACCGGGGTCGTCGTTCGGGCGACGGGTGGCGATCAGGTCAATTGGCTGGCCAGTCGGTGTGCGCGAGCGCACCCACTGGAAGAAATGCCCAGGCTCGCCGTCCTTGAAATAAAGGTGCGCGAGGAACAGATGCTCGTACAACCAACGGCCGACCAGGCTTTCGCGGGCACCAGGGCTGTTGAGCAGATTTTCCCACTGGACGATTTGCAGGGATTCTTTAGCGCTCGGCGCCAGGCCTTGTTCGTCGATCGGTGCACCGGAGGCGAGCCAGCGTTGCAAGGTCTGGTATTGCTGATCGGTCAGGCCAGTGACTGCCAGCGGCATGCCCTCTTTCGGGTGCGCCCCGGCGTAACCCTCGAATTCGGCGGGCATGGCGCACTGGTTTGCCCGATTCAGACCCAAGACGATGTCTTCGGGAAGTTTCGCGTTAGGCGTCAGCGGCGTCGTGTGCCCCAGTTCCAGCATCCGCGCCATCAACGCTGCTTGGCTGCCTTGGGCGTCGAGTACCGAATAGAAGTCCTTTTGCTGCCAGGCGCGCTTGCCGAAGGCGTCGTAAAACAAGCGAGTGGTCGGCGCCGCGACAGTGCGCTCGCCGTCATACACCGGCATTTTGCTCGCACCACGGGCTGCGCCCTCGCCACTGCCGAGATTGAGCTGGCAGGCGGAGTCGTAGCACGCATGGCAGGCCACGCATTTCTCGGTGAAGATCGGCTGGATATCGCGGGTGTAGGAAATAGAAGGGGAAATCGAAGGAGAAATGGCCGGTGCAGCCGCTGGCTCTTGCGCCACGGCGCCCCAGCTGAGAAACAGCAACACAAAACCCATGACGCGGTAAGACATGCTGCTGATCCCGATTTTATAAAAAACGCCGCGATTCTACATTATGACGTCCGTACCAACATGAGCGATATTCATGCAAAAGCGCCACATGCTCCAAAACCGCACAGGTTTGTTATGATCCCGCTCCTTCGTAATGGTCTTTCCGAGTAGTCCAAATGTCCGATCGCAGCGTCCGTCTTCAAGCTCTCAAGCAGGCTCTCAAAGAGCGCATCCTGATACTCGACGGCGGTATGGGCACGATGATCCAGAGCTACAAGCTCGAAGAGCAGGATTATCGCGGCAAACGCTTCGCTGACTGGCCGAGTGACGTCAAGGGCAACAACGACCTGTTGGTCATCACCCGTCCCGACGTGATCGGCGGCATCGAGAAAGCCTATCTGGATGCCGGCGCCGACATCCTCGAAACCAACACCTTCAACGCCACGCGCATTTCCATGGCCGACTACGGCATGGAAGAACTGGCGTACGAGTTAAACGTAGAAGGCGCTCGCCTGGCGCGCAAGGTCGCCGATGCCAAGACCGCTGAGAACCCGGACAAGCCACGCTTCGTTGCCGGCGTACTCGGCCCGACCAGCCGCACCTGCTCGCTGTCGCCAGACGTCAACAACCCGGGCTATCGCAACGTCACCTTTGATGAACTGGTGGAGAACTACACCGAAGCCACCAAAGGTCTGATCGAGGGCGGCGCCGACCTGATCCTGATCGAAACCATTTTCGACACCCTCAACGCCAAAGCGGCGATCTTCGCCGTGCAAGGCGTGTTCGAAGAGCTGCACCTCGAACTGCCGATCATGATTTCCGGAACCATCACCGATGCGTCTGGCCGCACCCTGTCGGGCCAGACCACCGAAGCGTTCTGGAACTCGGTAGCGCACGCCAAGCCGATTTCCGTCGGCCTCAACTGCGCACTCGGCGCCAGTGAATTGCGTCCGTACCTGGAAGAGCTGTCGAACAAGGCCAGCACCCACGTGTCCGCGCACCCGAACGCCGGCCTGCCGAACGAATTCGGCGAGTACGACGAACTGCCGTCGGAAACCGCCAAGGTCATCGAAGAATTCGCCCAGAGCGGCTTCCTCAATATTGTCGGCGGTTGCTGCGGCACCACGCCGGGGCACATCGAAGCCATCGCCAAAGCCGTCGCCGGTTACGCGCCGCGGCAGATTCCGGACATCCCCAAGGCTTGCCGCCTCTCGGGTCTGGAGCCGTTCACCATCGATCGCAGCTCGCTGTTCGTCAACGTCGGCGAGCGCACCAACATCACTGGCTCGGCGAAATTCGCCCGGCTGATCCGTGAAGACAACTACACCGAAGCGCTGGAAGTCGCCCTGCAACAGGTCGAGGCCGGCGCGCAGGTGATCGACATCAACATGGACGAAGGGATGCTCGATTCGAAGAAGGCCATGGTGACCTTCCTCAATCTGATCGCCGGCGAACCGGACATCTCGCGCGTGCCGATCATGATCGACTCGTCGAAATGGGAAGTCATCGAAGCGGGCCTGAAGTGCATTCAGGGCAAGGGCATCGTCAACTCGATCAGCATGAAAGAAGGCGTCGAGCAGTTCATCCACCACGCCAAACTGTGCAAGCGCTACGGCGCCGCCGTTGTGGTGATGGCGTTCGACGAAGCCGGCCAGGCCGACACCGAAGCGCGCAAGAAAGAGATCTGCAAACGCTCTTACGACATTCTGGTCAACGAAGTCGGCTTCCCGCCGGAAGACATCATCTTCGACCCGAACATCTTCGCCGTCGCCACCGGTATCGAAGAACACAACAACTACGCTGTGGACTTCATCAATGCTTGTGCCTACATCCGCGACGAGCTGCCGTACGCGCTGACCTCGGGCGGCGTGTCCAACGTGTCGTTCTCGTTCCGGGGCAACAACCCGGTGCGCGAGGCGATCCACTCGGTGTTCCTGCTCTACGCAATCCGCGCTGGCCTGACCATGGGCATCGTCAACGCCGGTCAGCTGGAGATCTACGACCAGATCCCGCAAGAGTTGCGCGACGCCGTTGAAGACGTGGTGCTCAACCGCACGCCAAACGGCACTGACGCCCTCCTCGCCATCGCCGACAAATACAAGGGCGACGGTAGCGTCAAAGAAGCCGAGACCGAAGAGTGGCGCAGTTGGGAGGTCAACAAGCGTCTGGAGCATGCGCTGGTCAAAGGCATCACCACGCACATCGTTGAAGACACCGAAGAATCGCGCCAGTCGTTCGCCCGCCCGATCGAAGTGATCGAAGGCCCGCTGATGTCCGGCATGAACATCGTCGGCGACCTGTTCGGCGCCGGCAAAATGTTCCTCCCGCAAGTGGTGAAATCCGCCCGTGTGATGAAGCAGGCCGTAGCGCACTTGATTCCGTTCATCGAACTGGAAAAAGGCGACAAGCCGGAAGCCAAGGGCAAGATCCTCATGGCCACCGTCAAGGGTGACGTGCACGACATCGGCAAGAACATTGTTGGCGTGGTGCTCGGTTGCAACGGCTACGACATCGTCGACCTCGGCGTGATGGTGCCGGCCGAGAAGATTCTGCAGGTGGCCAAAGAGCAGAAGTGCGACATCATCGGCCTCTCCGGTCTGATCACCCCTTCGCTGGATGAAATGGTCCACGTCGCGCGTGAGATGCAGCGTCAGGACTTCCACCTGCCGCTGATGATCGGTGGCGCGACCACCTCCAAAGCGCACACCGCGGTGAAGATCGAGCCGAAGTACAGCAACGATGCCGTGGTTTACGTGACCGACGCTTCCCGCGCGGTGGGTGTGGCGACGCAGTTGCTGTCCAAGGAACTGAAGGCCGGTTTCGTCGAAAGAACCCGCGCCGAATACGTTGAAGTGCGCGAACGTACCGCCAACCGCAGTGCCCGCACCGAACGCCTAAGCTACGCCGCTGCGATCGCCAAGAAGCCGCAGTTTGATTGGGCGACTTATCAGCCCGTCAAACCAACCTTCACCGGCAGCAAGGTGCTGGACAACATCGACCTGAAAGTCCTCGCCGAATACATCGACTGGACGCCGTTCTTCATCTCCTGGGATCTGGCCGGCAAATTCCCGCGCATTCTCGAAGACGAAGTGGTCGGTGAAGCCGCGACTTCGCTGTACAAGGATGCGCAGGAAATGCTCGCCAAGCTGATCGACGAGAAGCTGATCAGCGCCCGCGCGGTGTTCGGTTTCTGGCCGGCCAATCAGGTGCATGACGACGACATCGAGCTGTACGGCGATGACGGTCAGCCATTGGCCAAACTGCATCACTTGCGCCAGCAGATCATCAAGACCGACGGCAAACCGAACTTCTCGCTGGCCGACTTCGTTGCACCGAAAGACAGCGAAGTGACCGACTACGTCGGTGGTTTCATTACCACCGCCGGCATCGGCGCCGAAGAAGTCGCCAAGGCTTACCAAGACGCTGGCGACGACTACAACTCGATCATGGTCAAAGCGCTGGCCGACCGTTTGGCCGAGGCTTGCGCCGAATGGCTGCACCAGCAGGTGCGTAAAGAGCACTGGGGTTATGCCAAGGACGAAACCCTCGACAACGAAGCGCTGATCAAAGAGCAATACAGCGGTATCCGCCCTGCCCCGGGTTACCCGGCCTGCCCGGATCACACCGAGAAAGCGGCGCTGTTTGCCTTGCTCGACCCGGAAGCCAAAGAAATGCGTGCCGGTCGCAGCGGTGTGTTCCTCACCGAGCACTATGCAATGTTCCCGGCGGCAGCGGTCAGTGGCTGGTACTTCGCGCATCCACAGGCGCAGTACTTTGCAGTGGGCAAAGTCGATAAGGATCAGATCGCCAGCTACACCTCGCGCAAAGGCCAGGAGCTGAGCGTGACCGAGCGTTGGCTGGCGCCGAATCTGGGCTACGACAACTGATCAACGCAGCTTGAAAAAAACCTCGGTAGACCGTCTGGCTACCGAGGTTTCATGCCCCTCTCTTACACGCTGAACTGTTGCCGTTCAGTGTTCGTCAGCTCAAGCAACAACCCGGTTTCCTGGGTTTTGAACTCTACCTCCAGCGCCCCGACTTCCGTCAGGTACGCCTCGGTTATCTCTGTATAACGATCTTCCAACTCGCCCTGAATTTGCGCCTGTTTCTCTTTTAAAGCAGCGAATCGCCCTGGGTATTTGCGCTTCAATTGGGCGATCCAGTAATCGCGCGTGACCAGATCCTCCATGAAGTCAGCCGACTGCTCGGCTGCAATCACTTCCGCGTAAGCGGTGTCCAGTGTGGCGGCGCTGACGTTGCCACTGTAGAGCATGTCTTTCGGCTGTCCTGGCAGTTCCAGCCTGTCACCCAGACCAATCCGATAAGCCAGCCGGACTTCCGCCGGATCCGGTCTGCCGCCTAGCGCCTGGCGTTGCAACACGTCGCGATTGGCGATTTTTTCAATTCGACCGAGGCGAAACAGCTTTCTGCCCAGTTTGAACAGCACACTGTCCTGCTGATTCAGGGGCGTGGATTTGACGGTTTCGAACTCGAAGACCTTCACCTCAATGTCGCTGAATAACAGGATGCGCCCGTCACCACAGGTCTGCGCCGATTGCGCCATCGCAAACACCGTGCGCCTCAAGCTTTCATCGCTGTCAGCGGCTTTCAACACCCGATGTACACGACGAGTGAGGTCAGTGCGCCCAAGCGCAAAGTCCTTGGTGCCCTCCATGCGGTCGAGCAGATTGAAGAACGCCGCACTGTCAGGCTGCTGCTCGAAATCGCCCCAGATTCGCGTTAGTTCTTGGGCGTCATTTGACGCTGGATCGATCCAGCGGCGGCGGGCCTCGTCACCGGTGACATGGTCGACATCCACCTCTTCATCACTGAGCGGCGAGGTATCACTGCCGAAAATGCTTTCAGTGTCCTCGCTGTCCAGTACCTCGTCGAGCTCCTCCGCAGACCAGCCCATGATTGTCTCACCGGGATTAATCTCGTTGCGCAGCATTATCAGGCTCTGCCCGTTCAGACTGTCATTGCTCGACAAATCCACGCCTTCACGCAATCGGCGGTAGCGCTCAGTCATCAAGGCCGGGGGCACGGCTTCGAGCATGTTGTCTCGCAGATTCAGCGTTGTGAGCGAAGGCAGTTCGAGCACTCCTTCGGGCCACGCTACCAGTCGATTGGTTTGCAGATTGAGTGCCTCAAGCTGGGTGAGTGGCCTGACGTCCAGCGATTCCAGCCAGTTGTGCGACAGGTTCAGCGACTGCAATTGAGGCAACGTCGCAAGTTGCGTTGTCAGTTGCGGCGTCGATCTCAATTGGTTTACCGACGCCGACAGGCGCTTGAGATCATGGATCGCAAAAACAGGCGCGGGCAGGTTCGCCAGAAGATTGCCGTTCAGCTCCAGTGTATGGATGCCTTGGAATGCCCCGAGAAAACCGTCCAGGCCCTGCTCGCTAATAAAAACCTTGTTCAGTTTCAACGTGCCGACATGAGAGAAATCCCCTGCCAGCGTCGGCAAATCGCCTAAGGGATTCTCGGACAGATCAAGGGTGAAAACGGCGCTGCCACGTTCCGCCGCAGGTACTCCCCGCAGATTCTGACGCCAGCACGCCAGTATCTGATCGGCGGCTTTACGCCGCTCCACAGCGCTGACCCAGAGCGGCAGACTCATTTCCCTCAACTGAAACGGCGGCTGAGTGATCCATTGATTCAGGGATTCGGTCAACGCCTGAAACTGCTGGTCCCAATCATCCATCCGGGCGAACAACGCTCCAGCTCCGTGACTCAGTGTCAGATCATCAACCGCCTGCAACGCCTCGGAGTCGCGCAGATCCGGGTCAAGCCTTTGCAGGCGTGCCTTGGCCGTCATTCTCGCCAACTGCTCTGCAGACTCCACTCTCAGCGGCAACAACAGCTCCGGAAACTGGCTGACCAATGGCGGAAAAAACGCGGGGCCGCCCAGGGTGAACCCCTCACGCAAGTCAGTTCTGGAAATGCCCATTGGCGCAAATTCATGACTGTTGGCCAGCAGATCGTGTCGGGCCTTGGTCGTCAGTCGACATCCTCCCAGATCGACCTGGAGCTGGTCGTGCCCGCTGAACACGGCCTCGGGTACATTCACGACTGCGCTGTTGTTCAGCTCCAGCCGGGTCAGCGCAGGCAACTCCAGCACGCCCTCGGGCCAAGCGGCGAGCGCGGTGTGGCCCAGGCGCAAGCGCTTCAGCGCGCGCAAAGTCGTAACGTTCAGCGACTCGACACGGTTGTAGCGCAAATCGAGGGTTTCCAGCCCTGACAATCCGTTCAAACGCCCCTGCAGCGAGGGCGTGATGGTCAGATAATTGTGCTGCAGCCCGAGGTCTTTCAGCTTTGCCAGTTGCTTGAGTGTCGAGGGCAAATCGAACAGCTGATTGCGGCTCAGATCCAGCGTGAGAACCTCGCTGAAGTGCGGCAGAAATTGATTCAAGGCATCAACCGGAGCCACCACTTCTGACAACTTGAGTGTCAGCACATGGGAAAAATCCGTGGCGGTCAACGCGGATAAATCAGGCAAGTCACCGAGTGGCGCCCCCGACAAGTCCAGCAGGAATACATTATCCGCCGCAACAACCGGCAAGGTGTGCGAGCTTGAAGATCCCGGTTGAGGTTCAGCACTGACAGGTACTTCCTCACTTATGCCGACGCGTTGGCGCAACCCCTCTTGCCAGGATTCACGAATCAGTCGGGCCGTGTTGCGCCGAGCGTTCTGATCAACAGCACGGCCGTTGACGATGGGCGAGCGTTCCTGCCATTCGGTCAGTTGCCCGGACAATACCTGCATATCCCGGCGCACCGCATTAATGTGCTCGAGCAGTGCCCGGCCTGACAGGCCTCGCGCCTTCAGTTGCCTGAGCGCGGCGGAGGAAAGATCGCTGCCGCAATCCATCGCTATCTGTAATGAATCCCGACTGTAGCGTTCGAGTATCTGCTCGCTGTCCAACACATGCGCAGGATTGTCTCGGACGTATTCATAAGCTTTGACGAATTGTTCAGCGTCGAGCCGCGCCCAGTTGAGATCCAGCCCTCGCCACAGTTTTTCGTGACCTGCAAACAACTCGGCAGGCAACGCCTTTATGTTGGCTTGTCGAAGGTTTACTTGCTCAAGCCCGGGCAATTCCAGAATGCCTTTGGGCCAATGTTCGAGGGTACCCGCCACATTCAATGCCCGCAGCCGGGGCAATTGGATGACATCCAGTTCGCTGGATATTCCGCGCAGCGTCAGGCTCTCCAATTGCGGCATGACATTGACCAGCGACTGCGCCGCCTCACTGAACTCGTTGCCGAGATTGCCACCCAGCAGCAATTCACGAATGCCGGGGAGCGTCTTGAGTTTCTCGGCCAGCCGTGCTGACTGGAGGGGACTCCAGACGTAAAGCTCAAGTGAACGGACGTTAGGAAACTGCCGCATCAACGATTCGCTGCTCTGACTGAGCAAACTGTCGACACTTAACTGCAGACTGCTGACGTGAGGGAAATGCGCTGTCAGCTCCGGCAACAAACCGGCGTTACCCCATTCCAGATGAATCCCGGCCGGGACGTCGACCAGCCCCCGCAGCCGCCAGGCGTCCTTGACCATTTGCGCCGTTTGTTGACGGGCCAACGACACGTCATCCTGGGCGCTCCACTGATCAAGTTCAATGGCAAGCGTCTCGTACTCCATGGCGCGCAGGTTGAGCAAATGCGCAATTTGCGTCTCGGTACTTCCACCCAGCATCAGGTGATTGATCATCATCTGCGCCGAGTCATCCGAAAAGTCCGGATAGAGGTCGCGAACCCTTGAGATCAACGAGGGGTTGACCATCGCGTCCGCACCACGGCCGCTCAAGAGGTAGCCAGTACGATTGTCCGCCAGACGTGACGGCGACTTGAACCGTCGGCTGGAAACATTCGGGAATAAGGTTTCGAGCATCTCCGCTCGATGCGCCAGAGCATATTGGCTCAGCGTTTTCTGCAACTCTGCGCTCTGCCAGACGTCTGGCAGGCCGAGCTTGATGCGCGCATTGTCCGGTAAGGCGTGCATCAACGATTGATAAAAGTTGTCGCCGTGGCGGGGCACACTGTTTAACGCATTGCCTTGGCTGTCGAAGGCCTGGAACTGCCCGGGTTGATGATGTTGACCGCCGTCAGTGACCACGTATTTGACATCTTCGGCCGACTCGCTGCCGATACTCGCAAGCACCTTGCCGGTGCAGTCGTGTTGGCGCACTTCGAGACGCAATGATCGCGGCCAGCCTGGTTGTTTCTCCAACGCCTGCAACGCCAGACGCTGACTGTCGAAGGACGCCAGGCCTGGCAGTTGCATGCCGGCCAGCGCCCGGTTCATTCGCCCGACTCTGGCGCGAGTGCGCGCCTTCAGCAGGAGACTCACCGGCAGCCGCCCGCTACGTCGGTTAAACCGGCGCTCCCGAGCGGTGGCAGCATTCAACACCTCTTGTGCAGCGTCATTCGACAGGCTCGGGAAGGTGCTTTGCAGCTGTTTGATTTCAGGCGTTAGCGCCGTTTCGGCGGGAACACCCTCGTGAAACAGGCGCAAGGCATCGGACAAGACCGAGGGCATGGATTGGTGATCGACGTGCATTTTGCGCAGCACGCTGTCGTTGACCCCACTGATCCGCGCGATGTTCTCCAATGTTGCCGTATCCAGCCCATCGGTTGCGTGGCCCATGCGTCTGAGCAGCGTCGTACGATCCCATTGCAGCGGGCGTTCGAAATCGTGACGCCAGGCGCCCTGGCCATTGGAGCGCAGCGCTGGCTGATAGGCATTCGGGTTGCTCGGATGTTTGAGGCGCCAGCGGCCGAGGGTCGCGTCAAAGGTTTGCTCATACACCTCACCGTCCACGCGAATGAACGTTCTACCGTCTACCTCATATTGCCCAAGACGATTGGGTTCAAGCGTGGACGGCAGTACAACCGAGCTTTTGTACGGCGCCAGGCCCGGCCGCCAGAGTTGCTCGTCACCAAACGGCAGTTTGACCTTGACCATGCCGTCGACTAACGGTGCCGAGAGGATTTTCGGCGCTTTACTGACAGCCGCGCCGATAACAGCCATAAACGCCAGGTTCGTTGCGACAGCGCTGAGATAACGCCATGCCTGATCACGGTCGCCAACGCTCCAGGCTTCCACGCCGTGATACACGTCCAGCGTCAACTGCACGGCCATCACGGCCATCATCACTTCGCCCAGCCCCGGGATAAAAAACGCTGCGACGTTCAATATGTTCAAGCCCCATTCGGCATAGCGCGCCAACCGCGCATACCAGGCGTCATGGTCGACCGTGGCGGTCGGCACCGCCAACTGTGCGGAGGACTCTTTAAGACGCGCCTCGTGGCGGCTGTACAACTCGCCGAACAAGTTTTCGTCAAAAAAACTTTCCGCCAGATCCAGCACCGGGTCGTCTCGATAAACCCGTTGATAAATTCCGTCGAGATGCCCGAACAGCGTTTGTTCCCGGTGCGGTGCGTCTGGATTCCATTTCAGCGTCTGCAACGCTGACTGAACGCTGCCAAGAAACCTGCCAGCGTCGCCATGCGGGATAAGACGTAAAAACGCGCGCTGATAGGCGTCGTCCCGCAGGCGCGACGCTAAATCCTTTTCGAATGCCTTGAGCGACGCGTATTCCTTGATCGGAGCCACCGGGTCACCCGGTATGCAGACGATGATCCGTGAGTCCGTGTACGCGAGCACGTTGAACAGGTTGGTGCCGGGATTGCTCAAGCTCAGGTCAATTTTTTTCTGTTTGCGTCGATTCGCCCCCAGCACAAACATCTCGCTCGCAGGCAAGCCCAGTACATGCAGCTGGCTGAACACAACGGGTTCGCCATCCAGCGTCGTCGCCGGCTCTTCGTTAAGTACGCCGAGCACCGCCAGATAGGCGGTCGGGCTCAGCAGCGACTTCAGGCGAGCAATGTGCGCATGGGCCCTCAGGCTGTCTTTCCACGCTTCAATGGTCTGTGCCTTGACCGTTGCAGCGGTGTCGGCCGCATCAAATATTGCCGCCAAGTGCTGCTGATAGTGCTTGCCGATATCCAGCTCACGGCATAACAGCGCAAAGTCGCTGGGCTTGATCGCCAGCTTCTTGATTCTGTAGCACTGGGAGTGGCCGAATTTGGGGTAATACCAGCCATAAAGTCCTTCGTTTTCATCAACGATGGGCGCCCTCTCCCCCTGTTCCGCGATGATGTCTGTTTCAGCGAAGGGCTGCTCGTCGGCAAAATTTCGTAACGCCAATTGCAGCAGGTTTTCATCGGTGATGAGCCTGTTGCGGTAAAGCTCGGTGTAAAGCCAGGTGTTGGCCGTATCGACCTTGATGCCAAACTTTTCAAGCAGCGCGTCTTCAAGCAAGGGTTGCGCAAATTCGACGACACCCTTGAGCCCCTTGAGGGTTTTCGCCAGATTCTGACTGGACTCGCGGCTGCGTTGCTGACTGTCGCGCACGATTTGCCGTTGCCCCTCGCTCAGCACTTCGAACCACTCGGGCAGCGCCCCTTCGGGCAGACCTCCGGGGGTTCTGGCCCGATCTAGTTGCCGGATGTTTTCGGGGCTGAAATGACGCAGCCGCTTGTGCAGTTTCTGTTTGACGAAATGCTTGTACAGGCCCTCCTCCCGGCCCGGTATGAGTGCTCGCATGTGAAATCCTGACGGCTTGTGAATGAGGCGTCAGTCAATCACCGGCGGCGTTGGCGATGGCGGTACATATATATATGCCGTCACTTTTGTCAGCGACCCGCAGGCATTTAATTGTCTATGCTTGGATTTCACACTGTGATGACGAGGGATTTATGGACGATCCAGTCGACAATAAACCGCCGACCTTCTGGCAGATGCTGCACAGCGTCATGGCAGCGGCGTTCGGGGTGCAAAGTGGCAAGAACCGGGCAAGGGATTTCACCCACGGCAAGCCCAGCCATTTCGTGGTGCTGGGTATTTTGTTCACGGCAGTGTTCGCCCTGACGCTGTTTGCCATCGTCAAACTGGTGCTGCATTTCGCCGGTGTCTGATGGCGTTCAGCGCATCAGGGTTTGCAGATTGAACGGGTAGCGATAGGACGCCGGCCGATCCTTTGCCGAGAGTTTGCGAAAATTCACCCCGTAGTTCGGCGATTCACCCATGGCAAGCAGTTTTCGCGCGTGGGCGCTGTCGATCAGTTGCAGCAAGGGGATCTGTCGATCACGGCCGCCGTAGCGATTCAGATCCACGCCTTGCTCGACGTCGTGCAACTCGACCAATGCCCAGCCACCGAGCGTGAAATGCCCGCCGACCAATGCGCTGAGGCGGCCGTCAACCAATGCCTGCAACGCCGCCGGTGACGTATTGACCGCACTGAACAAGGCGTCTTTGCCGGGCACCTTGCCGGTCTCGGCAAACGCGCGCATCGCCCCGAAGGCCATTTCATCATTGGCCGACCACACCAGCGAAACATTCGGATATCGGCCAAACAGTTGCTTGGCCTGTTCATAGGCGCGCTCCTGCGTCCAGCCGCTGTAGACCAGTTGCCGCAAACGCACCTGTGGATGCTCGGCCAGGGCCCGCTGCATGCCGTGTTCACGCAGTTGCGCCGACGGGGTGATCTTCAGGCCGGAGAAGGCCAGTACTTCAATCGACTCATTGCCAGCCACGGGCCGATGCAAACGAATCAGCTCCTTCATCATCAGGTAGCCGCCCTGCTCGTCATTGGGTACCAGGCTGCCGATCCGGTCACTGCGTTTGCCGATCAATGCCTCTTGATCGACCGTCAACGCGGCGTTGACCATGAACAGTTTGACCCCACTGTCCTGCGCCAGACGCAGGATCTGCGGCGCGACATATTGTTCGTTGACGAAAATCAGGTAGTCGGGCCGCGTCGCCCCCTGCAGTGCCACACGAGCCTGGGCCAGGGTCCGTTCAGGTTGACGTTGCGAATAGACAATCTGCAGGTCAATGCCAAGGTCACGCGCAGCCGCCTGCATGAATTGCGAATAGCTGACCCAGAACGCTTCCTCGGTCGAGCCTGGACTGAGAAACAGCACCGACTCCGCTCGCGCAGCGGTAGCAAAAGCCGCGCTGAACAGCAGCAGACTGAGGTGCAAACGCTTGAACATGAGTCATCCGGGCCCAGGGAAAAATGGCCGCGCATTATAGCCATCGAACCACCGGCTATTGATGCCTGATCCCGTTTTTTGTCCGACAATCTGTCGGAAGCGGGCCCGGATGGGTCGTTTACTGATGACTGACCCAGAATACCGCCGTCCCTACGACCAAAATGATCAGGAACAGAATGGCCCACGCATCGACACTGCTATCGCTTTTTCTTGCCTTGGTCGGATTGCTCATTGCATCGCCTCTTGTCGGTTTTATCGGTGATTGCAGAAAGACTCGACCACAGTTAAGACGATGATTGTCCGCACGACAAATGTGGATTAGTTGACAGCCATTCTCGTTAGGCCATTTGGTTCTTTACATATACTCAAACATCACTTTTGCGCATAACTGCAAACGGGTATATTGCCCCGGCTCCGTTAGGGAGTGCGCGGCCGTGCGCGCAGAATTGCAGAGGCACAATTCGGACTCCAGCAAGCGAAAACGCAGCGTTTTCCGAGTGGCCCAAGCCTGAGAACAGGACTTATATGTACGTATATGACGAGTACGATCAGCGGATCATCGAGGACCGCGTCAAGCAGTTCCGTGATCAGACCCGACGCTATCTGGCAGGTGAGCTGAGCGAAGAAGAATTCCGCCCCCTGCGCCTGCAAAATGGCCTCTACATCCAGCGTTTTGCGCCGATGTTGCGTGTGGCGGTGCCTTACGGCCAACTGACTTCGCGTCAGATGCGCATGATGGCCAAGATTGCCCGCGACTACGACAAGGGCTACGCCCACATCAGTACGCGGCAGAACGTGCAGTTCAACTGGCCGGCGGTGGAAGACATCCCGGACATCCTCGCTGAACTGGCCACCGTGCAGATGCACGCGATCCAGACCAGCGGCAACTGCCTGCGCAACGTCACCACCGACCAGTTCGCCGGTGTCGCCGCCGACGAAGTGATCGACCCGCGCCCATGGTGCGAGATCGTCCGCCAGTGGACGACGTTCCACCCGGAATTCGCCTACCTGCCGCGTAAATTCAAAATCGCCGTCAACGGTTCGACCGCTGACCGCGCCGCCATCGAAGTCCACGACATTGGCCTTGAGCCGGTGCACAACGCCGCTGGCGAACTGGGCTTCCGTGTACTGGTCGGCGGTGGCCTCGGGCGTACGCCGGTAGTGGGTGCATTCATCAATGAATTCCTGCCGTGGCAGGATCTGTTGAGCTACCTCGACGCCATTTTGCGGGTGTACAACCGCTACGGCCGTCGCGACAACAAATACAAGGCGCGGATCAAGATCCTCGTCAAGGCACTCACGCCTGAAGTGTTCGCACAGAAAGTCGATGCGGAAATGGAACACCTTCGCGGTGGCCAGACCACACTGACCGAAGCCGAACTGCAGCGTGTGGCCAAGCACTTCGTCGACCCGGACTACAAGGCGCTGGACAACCAGAGCGCGCAACTGGCCGATCTCGACAAAGAGCATCCGGGTTTCGCCCGCTGGCGCACTCGCAATACCCTGGCGCACAAGAAGCCGGGTTATGTGGCTGTGACCCTGTCGCTGAAACCGACCGGCGTCGCCCCGGGCGACATCACCGACAAGCAGCTGGACGCCGTCGCCGATCTGGCCGACCGCTATAGCTTCGGTCAACTGCGCACCTCGCACGAACAGAACATCATTCTCGCCGACGTCGAGCAAAGCCAGTTGTTCACCCTGTGGGGCGAACTGCGTGAAGGCGGTTTCGCCACGCCGAACATCGGCCTGCTGACCGACATCATCTGCTGCCCTGGCGGTGATTTCTGCTCGCTGGCCAACGCCAAGTCGATCCCGATCGCCGAATCGATCCAGCGCCGTTTTGACGACCTGGATTACCTGTTCGACATTGGTGAACTGGACCTGAACATCTCCGGTTGCATGAACGCCTGTGGTCACCACCACGTCGGCCACATCGGCATTCTCGGGGTGGACAAGAAAGGCGAAGAGTTCTATCAGGTCTCCCTCGGCGGCAGCGCCAGCCGTGACGCAAGCCTGGGCAAGATCCTCGGCCCGTCCTTCGCTCAGGAAGTCATGCCTGACGTGATTTCGAAGCTGATCGACGTGTACGTTGAACAACGTACCGAAGACGAGCGCTTCATTGACACCTATCAGCGTATTGGCATCGACCTCTTCAAGGAACGCGTCTATGCAGCGAATCATTAAGAACAACGAGGTCGTCGACGAAACCTGGCACTTGCTGCCCAAGGATTTCAACATCGACGAGATCAGCAACTGCGACGATCTGATCGTGCCGTTGCAACTGTGGCGTGAACACAGCCGCATGCTCAAGGCTCGCGACGGTGGCCTGGGTGTCTGGCTGGACGCCGACGAAGAAGCTGAAGAAATCGGTGAAGACGTGGCTGAGTTCCAGGTGATTGCCCTGAACTTCCCCGCATTCACCGACGGCCGCAATTACTCCAACGCCCGTTTGCTGCGCGACCGTTATGGGTTCAAAGGCGAACTGCGGGCGATTGGCGACGTGCTGCGCGACCAGCTGTTCTATATGCACCGCTGCGGTTTCGACGCCTTTGCCGTGCGCCCTGATAAAGACCCGTACGAAGCGCTTGAAGGTCTCAAGGACTTCTCGGTGACCTATCAGGCTGCCACTGACGAGCCGCTGCCGCTGTTCCGTCGTCGCTAACCGCGTTAGCCGCAACACCCGAATCTGAAACCGGAGCTGATCCGGTTTCAGATTTTTTTTGCGTTGAAAATTGACGCTGTTGCAGTCGCCGCCATTCGCGCAAAAGCACTTCGGGCGTCATTGCAGTAGGCGTATTCATGATCGCTCCCCTCCATCAAGCCTTGGTTTTTTCACCGGTGACTCAATGTAAGTGGCTATTGTTTCTTCAAGCCGAGTAAAACTGGCAAACGGATCCTGACCGTCCAGCGCTGGCCATTGCACATCCTGAAACAGGTACCGGCGCAGTGCGGGGGAAGCATCCATGGCCTCAAACATCCGCCAGACACGACTTTGCAACGGTACATAATCAACGATGTAATCCGCTGTACGGGTCAGCACTCCAAGTGTGCCAAAGAGTCGGTCTCCCCCCGGCATGACCGCTATCCGCTCCCAGCGTGCGCTGAACAGCTCCGCACGCTCAGCCGATAATCCAGCCGTCCAGGCCCCCGGAAGAAACACAGTGTGTGTCGGCATCCCCATCCACACATTGATGCCGCTTTGCTGACGATGCTCCACCACCCAGCGCAAACTGTCGGGATCACTCAGCGGATTGCCGGACAGCAGCACGTTCCCCTCTGCCACCGACTGTCGCCGCACGGCTTCGGGTATGCGGGTCAGTCGGTTATCGCGCAGATCCAGACGCCGTAGGTAGGGATAGTCAAAAATGCCGACAGGGCTCACGGTGAGGCCGGCGCCGCGCAGCTTGAGCTGGCGCAGTTCAGGCATACCCATCAGCAGTGGCGCAACGCCCAACGGGTTACTACTGAGGTCGATGATACGCAGTCGCTTCAACCCGGCGATTTTTCCGGCGGTTTCATCCGTTAAAACCAACCCGGTTGAACTCAGATCAAGCGTCTCCAATTGGCTCATCTGGCTGATGGCGGGGGGCAATTTGCCAACCTCCTGGGCCAGTTCATTGAAAAGACGTAAATCGACGCCCCTCATGCCCAACCAGCGCAGGTTCGGGAAGCATTCGAGAAAGCCATTGATACTGCCGCGCTGGGTCACTTGAAAATCAGGCATCGATAGCGAAATGACGTCGCGAAACTTGACGTTGAGTTGCGGCAAGCTGTGCATGGGATCGAAATCCATGTCCAGGTGAAAACCGATAAACCGGCCATCCTCATACACTCGGCTCTCAGGCCCACTGCGTTTTTGCCAAATGGCAATCAACTCTTCGGCCAGCTCGTAACGAATTTCGCGCTCCCTGTCCATCCGGACTTCGAGGCGGGCATCGTTTTCTTCTTCGATTTCGACAGCACTCATGCCCCGTGCGAGGCCTTCGCTGTCCGGCAGTAATTCGACATCCATGTCATGGATGTCCGTGTGGATGTCTTCGATCCACTCGGTGATGTCGTTGCGCAACTGTGCCGTTTGCAGTCTTAGCCTATCCAGTTCAACCTGCGCCCCCGAGCCGAGCGCACGCAAAAAATCGTCGGCTTGAGCATCGGAAACAGCCGGGTAAATTTCTTTGACCTGGAGCCTCATCACCTGTCTGGAAAAGTCTGCGTCGTGGGCCGTAGCGGGAAAACCGCCGCCGCGTAACCCGGCGAAATGAAAGTGAGCCCCCGTATCCATCCGACGCAGTCCGAGCATCAGCTCGGGTTGTGTTAAAGCGTGCAATCGGATTTTCGCCCGAAGGTCAGCCAGTTCATGATCGAGGCGCAACCCCAGCGCCGAGCGCTGTTCAATTGTCAGAACATTGAGCAGGCGCTGCTCAAACGCCATCCCGGACGTTTTGGCCAGTTGCGTTTTAACGCCTGCGGAGGGTATGCCAATACTGTCGATCACCCTCGAACCTGCGCCGCCCTCAAGTACTTCGATTCGTGTTGATGACGACCAGCCGGGCAAACGCTCGAGGGTATGCAGAACCAGAACATCGCTGTCTGCACTAATCGACGACTTCAGATAGAGCCCTTCAAAGGCTCGACAGACCCGAAAGTGTTGTTCGTACTGTTGCGCCTTATCAGCCAACCGGCTGAAAACACGCTTGCTGTCGGCGAGGGTATGCGGCGCAGCGATGTCCACGCCTGAGCGGTCAAGCATTTGCTCCACCGCGCTCGTGGGGAGTTGCGGATATTGCTGGCGAAACAGCCTGACCCAGGAATTATCAGATTGTTGCAGGGCTTCATGACGCTGATGGAAGGTTTCGGCTCGGGTGCGTTGCAGTTGTTGAGCCTGCGCCGAGTATTCAGGGAGCGCATCGATGGCCTCTTGCAGATCCTGATCAATGGCGAAACGGCTGATGGTGTCCTGCAAAATTGGCGTGAGCACTCGGCCGTCAGTCTGCATCAGGCGCAGAGCGTCATCGCTCACGCCACTGACATGGCGAATCTGCAGCAAGACATGATTGCTGAACCGCTCGATGCTTGGCCCGATACCCTGCATCAAGGCAATTTGCTCTTCGACCGACAGTGCTACGCCGGGCTCGGCCACCCCGGCAGAATGCTCCGCAGCCTGGCGCGCGGCAACTGACTCCTCTTGCAGGCTTTTTACGATGGCGGGTTCTGCGTGAGCGATCAATTGCCCTGCCAGCACCGGTAGCGCGTTCAATACACCGAACACGGTTCGAGTAATGCCCTGCGAACGTTCGGTTGTGTTTGTCGCGTTGACCGTCTCGGCGAGCCCGTAACCGGCATCAATCAGACCGGCCAATGCCAGCAAGCCTTCCCCTCCGGGAATCAATAGCGCCAACGGCCCGTATCGGTTGAGCCACTGCACCAGCGGCTCGACCACTGCGTTCAATTGCTGACGATTGACCTCGGCGTCATCATGGATCGTGGCAATGCTGGCGAGCGCCGCTTGTTTCATCGCCCTCACCATCTGCGCAAATGGATCCGTGCCCTCAGCGACCTTGTCCAGATTGGCGTAGTCGGCCGGCTTCCAGTAACCATCGTTGTTGAAGAAACCGGCGGAGGGGGTCAGGTGATGTTGCCGCGGGTATATCGCCATGCCTTGCAGGGCCGTAAGCACACCGGCGTGCAGAACGCCGTCAACGCGATCATCCTCCATGAAGTGCGCGGCCAGGGCGCTGCTCATGTCGAAATTGCGCCCCACCTCGGTCAGCCAGTGGCGCATCGCTTGAACATCGGCGAACTCCTGAAAGGGCGACGAGTTGCCGGGGACATAGAGCAACCTTCGACCGTGGCCCTGTTGAGAGAAACACCAGATGTCGGTCGCGACATAACGATAGATGCGCAAGCGGCTGAACTGGATGTCCTTTGGCTCGATAAAGCGCCCTTGCAAATGCTCAAGGGTGAGTGATTCCCAGGATTGTTGCGGATCCAGCCCTGCTCCGCGCAATGCCAGTTTCAGCCCATCGTCAGACAGCGTTTGTTCTTGATGTTGCAGGTAAGCAGCCAAGACATAGGCGAACTTTACTGTGGTTTTCAGAGGAAAATCGTTGCCTGTCTCAATGTCGGCGTCGGCCGGCCAGGCCTGTTTGACGTAGGCGCTGTATTGATTTTTGAGTTCCAGTGTCCATACCCAGCGTTTGAAGGCGTGTGGCTGCAATGCGAGCTGCGTTTGCGGTTCGTAACGCTGGGGAATGGTTTGTCGGTAGATGCCTTCATAGTCCGCGTGCCCGCCCTCGGGAAACGCCGATTCATCGATGTCGGCGATATTGATACGCGGCCCCACTGGAGGCGGGGTGTACAGACCAAATACTGTTTCACCGAAACGCCCGGCGCCGACCGTCTGCTGATTGCTCATGGCCGCGTGAAGCAGACTTTCAGTCCTCTTGAGGCGTCCCTGATGAATCCCTTCAAGCGCGGGATAACCACGAAAATCGTATTGCAGATACGCCAGTTGCGACGTCATCGGCGCGATATCGGCACCCCAGCGGCTTTCAATCAGGTTGCTGGTGAACCGGGTGGCGCTGTGCGGCAACGCGGTTTCCAGTTCGAGGGCCCACTGTTGATGCCTGTTTCGGCGGGTTTCTGCGTTCTCCATCATTCTCTGCAATCCTTTGCATCGCTACAGGAGTCGTTAACCTAGAGGATGCGCGGCGAGAAAAATGCAGGACGTTTCCGCGATGGGCGAGGAAAATTCGCTTAGAGGGGGGGGTTAAGATCAAAAGATCGCAGCCTTCGGCAGCTCCTACATGGGGATATCTGTAGGGCTGGCGATCTTTTGATTTCGAGCGTTACCAGAAGCGTTGTTGGGTCAAGCGGCTCCACCAGGTCAACAGCACGCGATCCACCGAACCGCTGGCCGCCATGCCGATTCGCTCTTGCAGGCTTTTGCGCTCGGCGTAATGCAGGTGGTAAACCTCGGACTTCTTCGCGCGCTCCGCCAGGTACTCGTCACTGGTTTTCAGTTCGTCGACCAGTTGTTTGTCGAGCGCTGCGACACCGAGCCAGACTTCACCGGTGGCCACTTCGTCGATCGCCAGTTGCGGGCGATAGCGCGATACGAAGTTCTTGAACAGTTGATGGGTGATATCGAGGTCTTCCTGGAATTTCTCCCGGCCCTTTTCGGTGTTTTCGCCAAACACGGTCAGGGTGCGCTTGTATTCGCCGGCGGTCAGCACTTCGAAATCGATGTCGTGCTTTTTCAGCAGGCGGTTGACGTTGGGCAGCTGCGCGACCACGCCGATCGAGCCGAGAATCGCGAACGGGGCGCTGATGATCTTCTCACCGATGCACGCCATCATGTAGCCGCCGCTGGCAGCAACTTTGTCGATGCACACGGTCAATGGCACACCAGCTTCACGGATCCGCGCCAGTTGCGAGGACGCCAGGCCATAGCTGTGAACCATGCCGCCGCCACTTTCCAGACGCAGGACAACTTCGTCTTTCGGCGTGGCGAGGGTCAGCAGTGCAGTGATTTCATGGCGCAGGCTTTCGGTGGCCGAGGCCTTGATGTCGCCGTCGAAATCCAGCACGAATACCCGCGCTTTGGCGTCAGGTTTGTTCTTCTGCTTCTTCTCGGTTTTCTCGGTCTTGGCCTGTCCCTTGCGCAAAGCCTTGAGCTGGTCTTTGTCGAGCAGCGTCTGCTCCAGACGCTCGCGCAGGCCTTTGTAAAAATCATTGAGCTTGCTGACCTGCAACTGACCGGCCGATTTGCGCCGGCCCTTGCTGCGCAACGCGGCAAAACTGGCGAGCACCACCAGAATGGCGATCACCAGGGTCACGGTCTTTGCCAGGAAGCTGGCGTATTCAGTCAAAAACTCCACAGAGACTCCTTAAAACAATGCGCGGATGTGCAACACACGCGGGATGACGTCAGCATACCCATGCGCCGGCTCGTCGGCCAGCCGTGAAACCTCTGGCAACACGCCTGTAACGGGCATTTCAAACAAGCGTATGTTTTTTCATTGACAGCTACCCATCATCCTCATAACCTCGCCACAACCTTCAACGTACCGGGATGACGCGGACGTGGGCAGCATCTACTTGATTCGACATGGCCAGGCCTCTTTTGGTGCAGACGACTATGACGTCCTGTCGCCGACCGGTGTGCGCCAGGCAGAAATCCTCGGTCAGCACCTGGCTGAACTGGGGCTCAGCTTCGATCGCTGCATTGCCGGCGACTTGCGTCGTCAGCAGCACACAGCCACCAGCGCACTTGAGCAGTTCAGCGCCAAAGGCCTGAAAGTGCCGACGCTGGAGACTGATTCCGCATTCAATGAATTCGATGCCGACGCGGTGATCCGCGCCCTGCTCCCGGCGATGCTGGAAGACGAACCGGAAGCCCTCGACATCCTGCGCAACGCCGCACAGAACCGTGCCGAGTTCCAGCGTATTTTCGCCCTGATCATCGAGCGCTGGCTGGCCGGCACTTACGACACGCCAGGGCTGGAAAGCTGGCTGGGCTTCGTTGAACGGGTCCAGGCCGGATTGCATCGAATCCTTGAACAGGCTGAAAAAAACCAGAAGATCGCAGTCTTTACCTCTGGCGGCACCATCACCGCCCTGCTCCACCTCATTACGCAGATGCCTGCCAGACAGGCCTTTGAATTGAACTGGCAAATCGTCAACACCTCGCTCAACCAGCTGAAGTTCCGCGGTCGCGAGGTGGCTTTGGCCTCCTTTAACAGTCATGCACATCTGCAGCTGTTGAAGGCTCCGGAACTCATCACTTTTCGTTGAGTCCGGTTAGCTGTGAACCTTGCTGTAATCAACCAGCGCCTACTATCCAAGAAAGGATCGAACCATGACCTCCGTAGCCGATGCCGTAAAAGCAATGCAAGCCAAGTTCAACCCAGCCGCTGCTGCCGGTCTGGATCTGGTCTTCGGTTTCAACATCACCGACGAAGACAAGCAGTACTCGCTGATCGTCAAAGATGGCACCTGCGATATCCAGGAAGGTGAAAACCCGGACGCCAACTGCACACTGGTGCTGGACAGCGAAACCCTGAAAGGTATCGTCAGCGGCGAAACCGACGGCATGCAGGCTTTCATGGGCGGCAAACTGCGCGTTGAAGGCGACATGATGCTGTCGATGAAATTGTCCGAGCTGTTCCCGTCGTAAGACTGCGGTCCGCTTGAAAAACAAATCCCGCCTTGATGGCGGGATTTGTCGTTTCTGGGTTAAGGGTTGCCGGCGGCGTCCAGCTCCTTGAAGATCTGAACATATTGCGCATCGGCTTCTTGATCCGCAGACACCCGCCTTGCACTGTTTTTGTCTATCAGTTCACCGGTCTGCGCGTCTCGACTGAAGGTGATGACAAACCGCTCCTGCCCCAAATTCAAGAACAGGTTATAGAGATCAACCGGCTTGTCCGGCTTGTCGAACTTGCTGGCCCAGTACTTGACGCGTCCTGTCAGAATCGGCGGATCATTGATCAGGGAGTCGGTATTGACCTCGGGAAAATCATACTCAAGCGCCACGCCAGCGATAGCGACCAGGTCATCATTCATGTTCGCGACAATGGGCAGAGGTTTACTGCGCAACATGGTTTCTGTACTGGCTTCGGCCGGAGTGCCCATCAGGCGCCTTTTGTACATTCCGCTGCTGAACCAGCGAGTGGCGTCGAAACGATTGTCGTCTGGACTCCAGATGCCGTAATACATCATTACTTTCGAGGACATGTCGTCTTCCTTGCCAACAAGATATAGACCCAGCAAAACCGCGATGGCCAATAGGCCAGCCGCACAAACTGTGGTTTTTTTAAGGGTTAGCGTCATTTGGCTGGCTTGTATTCGCACAATTTTTTCGGAACGCCGTCCGGCGTATTACCCGATCGCACACCATGGACAGCACCTTCAGCGTCCAGGGGATAACCCAGTGTATCGTTGTAGTGCTCTCTGCCTTGAGCCTGTTTCAATAGCGCGGCATCTTTCTCGCTCAACGTTTTGGTGGGCTGGACAGGTGGACTCTCATTCGGCAACTGAGCGTCAGGATTTTTGCTGGCGGCGCGATGGGCCGTCAGCCGACGCTGGTAATCACTGAGACTTTTGCGGTAAGCACGGCTCGCAGCCTTGTCGGCTTCCTGTTTGGCCGGCGCCTTATCCACCGCCGCGCGATCTTCATCGGTGCCATAGGTCTGATCGTACAAACTTCGCCGCGGAAACGCCCACACGGTTGCGCCCGTCGCGTCAGCCATGATTTGGGCAAGACTGAGTTCAAAGTGCGGGTCTTCATTTTCCGCCACTTTCAGGTTTGCGTTGATACCCAATCCGGTACGGCAGGCATACGAGTAAATCTTCGCGCCATAGGCGAACGCATCAGGAGTAAACATGCGAGCCTGGGCATCGCGCAGTCGGTAACTGTCGCGCTTATCCAGTTCGTATCCCAATTCGATGCTCCCCACCACACCATGAGAAAAGAAATCCATTTGCTTGATTTCTCGACCCCTGCGCTTTCGCGTGGCGACGAAATCAACCAACTGCGAAATGGAGTCGTACTCGCGATACTCGGCACCGTAACGCTCGGTCACGATTTTTTTGACCTCCGCCAACAGCTTCGGGTCGTACTCATCCTTGAAGATCAGAAATGCCCTTTGAATCGAGTAACTCGGCGTGGACGGCGGATAACTTCTGATCTGACGAATTCCCTGATTTATGAAGTTCATCATGTTGCCGCGCTGACCACGCATGTTGGCGATAAAGCCGAGGTAAGAGGCGCCCACGACTGTCACATAGTCCTGCGCCAGTGTGCCCTTCACCTGCGTCGTCGCGTGTTGATCGCTGGTCTCGCCCTGTTTCTTTTCCGGTGTCGCCACGTTGAACCTTCCTTAGTAAGCGATGCCCAGTGCATCCAGATGAGCGGCGGCTTCCTTGCCCCATTGCACGACAATGGAGGTGGGATCGGCGGTGAATACCCGCGCGGCGTTACCATGGTTGTCGGTATGGCCGACGAGGCGCTGGCCGTCACCGGTTTCGATGCAAAAGAGCATGTCGGGAATGGCTTCGCCGGTGGTTTCATCGACCAGTTGGAAACGTTCGCTGTGCGCGGGCACGGTGATGATCGGGGTAAATGGCGCAGAGCCGACGGCAGTGCCGACGAAGACGTCACCGGAGCCGGTGATGATCACACCGCCATGCGCGGTGGCGCTGCCAAGAAAGGCAATGGGTTTGCCATTGATCAGGATGTTGCCGATGCCTTCGGTGACCGAGTCGCCGCAAGCCGTGGTATCGCCAACACGCAGCACGGGCATGCCGTTGATGTTCACGTCGGGTGAACCGCTGTTGCTTGCATTGGTACCGTGACCGGTCACCGGGCAGGCATTGAGATCACTGAGTCGAGCGGCAGGTTTTGCCATCATCTACTTCCTTGTATTGGCCAGGACGCGGAATGTACCGGATCTACACGACGGATAAAAGTCTGTCGGTATGTGTCACAGGCAAAACCGCTGTGGCAAACGATGCCGCCAATAGCTCCTGCGTATAAGGATGCCGCGCCCCCGCAAACAGTTGATCCGTCTGACCACGCTCCACCACCTGGCCCTCCTTCATCACGATCAGGTCATGCGCCAGCGCTCGCACCACCGCCAGATCGTGGCTGATGAACAGGTAAGTCAGGCCATGTTCTTGCTGCAAACGCCGCAACAAAGCCACGATCTGCTTTTGCACCGTGCGATCCAGTGCCGACGTCGGTTCATCCAGCAGGATCAAGTCGGGCTTGAGCACCAGCGCCCGGGCAATGGCGATGCGTTGCCGCTGACCACCGGAGAACTCGTGGGGATAGCGATGGCGGGTGGCCGGATCGAGGCCGACTTCACGCAGCACATCGATCACCGCCCTCTCACGCTCGCCGGCGTTCAAATCGCTGTGCACCTGTAAACCTTCAGCAATGATCTGCTCCACGCACAGGCGCGGACTGAGGCTGCCGAACGGATCCTGAAACACCACTTGCAGGCGTTTGCGCAGTGGCCTGAGTTGCTTGCCGCTCAAGTGCTCCAGCGCCTCGCCCTGAAAGCGAATGCTGCCCTGGGCATCCAGCAAACGCAGAATGGCCTGGCCCAATGTCGACTTGCCTGAACCAGACTCGCCAACAATCCCCAGGGTTTTGCCGCGCTGAAGATTCAAATCAATACCATTGACCGCATGCAACCAGGACTTCGCGCGCAACCAACCGCCGCCCAAACGAAAGCGCACATGGAGGTCACGCACCTCCAGCAAATTCTCAGCGGGCTCCCGGCACAACGCCTCACCACCGGGCTCGGCGTTGAGCAACTCAATGCTGTAAGGATGCTGCGGCGCGCTGAACAACTGGTCACAGGGCGCCTGCTCGACGATCAATCCGCCACGCATGACTGCCACGCGCTGAGCGATATTGCGCACCAGGTTCAGATCATGACTGATGATCAACAGCGCCATGCCCAGCCGCTCCTGCAGTTCTTTGAGCAGCAACAAAATCTTGCGTTGCACGGTCACGTCCAGCGCCGTGGTCGGCTCATCGGCGATCAGCAACTGCGGCTCGCAGGCGAGCGCCATGGCAATCATCACCCGTTGGCGCTGACCGCCCGAGAGTTGATGCGGATAGGCCTTGAGCCGTTCGCGCGGGCGTTGAATGCCCACCAGTTCGAGCAACTGCACAATGCGCTGACGCGCCGCCGCCCCGGCCAGCCCCTTGTGCAGCGCCAGGCTTTCGCCCAGTTGCCGCTCAATCGTGTGCAAAGGGTTCAGTGAACTCATCGGCTCCTGAAAAATCATCGCAATGCGGTTGCCACGCAATTGCCGCAAGTAGCGCTCATGCACGCCAAGCAACTCCTCGCCGGCATAGCGGATGCTGCCGTCAATCTGCGTGATGGCCGGGTCAAGCAATTGCAGAATGCTGTGGGCCGTCACCGATTTACCCGAGCCGGACTCACCAACCAGCGCCAGACATTCGCCGGGGCGGATATCGAGGTCGATGCCGTGCACCACTGGCTGGCCATTGAAAGCGACGCGCAGGTCGCGTATTTCGATCAGATGTTCAGGCATATCAAGTCCTCGGATCAAACGCATCGCGGCAGGCCTCGCCGATGAATACCAGCAATGAAAGGATCAGCGCCAAGGCAAAGAACGCGGTCAGACCGAGCCACGGCGCTTGCAGATTACTTTTGCCCTGGCCGATCAACTCGCCCAGCGAAGCGCTGCCGGCCGGCATGCCAAACCCGAGAAAATCCAGCGCCGACAAGGTCGCGATCGCCCCGGTGAGGATGAACGGCAGATAAGTC
Source organism: Pseudomonas sp. GM80 (assembly GCF_000282515.1). Classification (GTDB taxonomy): domain Bacteria; phylum Pseudomonadota; class Gammaproteobacteria; order Pseudomonadales; family Pseudomonadaceae; genus Aquipseudomonas. The sequence goes on along the minus strand of NZ_AKJD01000062.1, from coordinate 11,104 downwards.
AGTGTTGCGCTCATGGCATTGGGCAGAATGTGCCGGACGATCACTTGCGCATCGCCAACGCCCAATGCCCGTGCGGCTTTCACATATTCCAGGCCACGACTGCGCAAGAATTCCGCGCGGACGACGTCAACCAGACTCAGCCAGGAAAACAGCGCCATGATCCCCAGCAGCCACCAGAAATTCGGCTCGACAAACCCGGACAGAATGATCAGCAGGTACAACACCGGCAGCCCCGACCACACCTCCAGCACGCGCTGACCGATCAGGTCGACCCAGCCGCCGTAGTAGCCCTGCAATGCCCCGGCGGCGATACCGATCAGCGCACTCGCCGCCGTCAGCGCCAGGGCAAACAGCAGCGATACGCGTGTGCCGAAAATCACCCGCGCCAGCACGTCCCGCGCCTGATCATCGGTGCCCAGCCAGTTGGCGCCACTGGGCGGACTCGGCGCAGGCTCCGTCAGGTCGTAATTGACCGTGTCGAACGCAAACGGAATCGGCGCAAACCACATCCGTCCGCCCTGCCCTTCGATCAATTGCCGCACCTGCGCGCTGCGATAGTCCGGTTGAAAAGGCAGCTCGCCGCCGAAATCCTGCTCGGTGTAGCGCTTGAACGCCGGAAAGTACCAGTCGCCCTGATACGTCACCAACAGCGGTTTGTCATTGGCCACCAGCTCACCACCGAGGCTCAGGCCGAACAGCGCGAGAAACAGCCACAACGACCACCAGCCACGCCGATGCGCCTTGAAGCGCGCCCAGCGGCGCTGGCCGATTGGAGTTAACGTCAGCATCAGGCAGCCCTCGCGGTGAAGTCGATTCGCGGGTCGACCAGCGTGTAACAGAGGTCGCCGAGCAGTTTTATCAATAGGCCGAACAACGTGAAGATGAACAGTGAACCGAACACCACCGGGTAATCGCGCGCCACCGCCGCTTCGTAACTGAGCCGACCGAGGCCATCGAGGGAAAAGATCACTTCGATCAACAGCGAACCGCCGAAGAACACCGTCACCAACGCTTGCGGCAAACCGGCGACGACCAGCAGCATCGCGTTGCGAAACACATGGCCGTACAACACTTGCCGTTGACTCAGCCCTTTGGCGCGCGCGGTCACCACGTACAGGCGCGAGATCTCGTTGAGAAAGCTGTTCTTGGTGAGGATCGTCAAGGTGGCAAAACCGCCGATCACCAACGCCGTCACCGGCAAGACCAAGTGCCAGAAATAGTCGGCGACCTTGCTCCACGGGGTCAGCTCGGCGAAATTCTCGGACACCAGCCCGCGCACCGGAAACCAGTCCAGCGCCGTGCCGCCAGCGAACACCACGATCAGCAGCAGCGCGAACAGAAATCCCGGCAACGCATAACCGACGATGATCGCCACGCTGCTCCAGACATCGAACGCCGAGCCGTTGTGCACCGCTTTGCGAATACCCAGCGGTATCGACACCAGATAGGTGATCAGTGTCGCCCACAGGCCCAGCGACAAGGTGACCGGCAGCTTCTGCCAGATCAGTTCAGTGACGCTGGCACCGCGAAAGAAACTCTGACCGAAATCCAGTTGCGCATAGCTTTTTAGCATCAGCCACAAGCGCTCGCTGGCGGGTTTGTCGAAGCCGTACTGACGCTCGATGTCGGCCACCAGTTTCGGGTCCAGCCCTCGTGTCGCGCGGGATTCACCACCCACCGTTTCGACATGGCTGGAGCCCACGGCCGCGCCGACGCCAATGCCTTGCAAGCGTGCGATGGCCTGCTCTACCGGGCCACCGGGCGCGGCCTGGACGATGACGAAGTTGACCAGCAGAATCGCCAACAAGGTCGGCACGATCAACAGCAGACGCCGCAGGCTATAACCCCACATGGCTGTACTCCTTTTGCATCTGAGTCGAAGTCAGTGCGGTCGGGCTGATTTCCCACCAGCTGTCGAGACCGGCGTCGTACAGCGGCGCAATGGCCGGACGACCGAAGCGGTTCCACCAGACCGTGGAAATCCCCGGCGGGTAATAATTCGGAACCCAGTAGTAACCCCACTGCAGCACGCGATCCAGGGCGTGCGCGTGACGCAGCAGACTCTCGCGATTGTCGGCCTGCACCAGCCCTTCGAGCAGTGCATCGACGGCCGGATCGCGCAGTACCATGTAATTGTTCGAGCCGGGATCATCGGCGCCATCGGAACCGAAGTAATTGAACAGCTCGCGCCCCGGTGCCTGGCTCACCGGGTAACCGGCGACGATCATGTCGTAGTCGCGATTGCGCACGCGGTTGGTGTATTGCGCGGTGTCGACCTGGCGAATATCGAAGCCGATGCCGATCTGTGCGAGGTTGCGCTTGAACGGCAGCAATAGCCGTTCGAAACCCTTCTGGCCATTGAGAAAGGTGAAGTGCAGTGGCTCGCCATTGGCGTTCACCAACTGATCGCCGCGCGGTTTCCAGCCAGCGGCTTCGAGCAACTTCAGCGCCTGTAATTGCTCGGCGCGAATGTTGCCGCTGCCATCCGTTTTCGGCGCCTGGAACACCTGAGTGAAGACCTCGTCGGGAATCCTGCCGCGCCAGGGTTCGAGGATTTTCAGTTCTTCGGCGTCCGGCAGTTCACGGGCCGCCAGTGCGCTGTGGGAGAAGTAGCTGTGCTGACGCAGGTACATGCCGCGCATCATCTGCCGGTTAGTCCATTCGAAATCCCAGAGCATGGCGATTGCCTGGCGCACGCGGCGATCCTGAAACGGCGGTTTCTGCAGGTTGAACACAAAACCCTGCGCACCTTGAGCGGCGCCGGGTGCGAGATGTTCACGAAGTAATCTGCCTTGCTCCAGCGCGGCCCCGGCATAGCCGATGGTGTAGCTGGTGGCGGAGAACTCGCGGTTGTAATCGAAGCCGCCGGCCTTGAGCACTTGCCGCGACACGTCGGTGTCGGCGAAGAACTCCACGCTCAATTGATCGAAGTTGTAGAGCCCACGGGTGATTGGCAGATCCTTGGCCCACCAGTCCTGCACCCGTTGGAATTTCACGCTGCGCCCGGCATCGACGGCGCTGATCCGATACGGGCCGCTGCCCGGCGGAATTTCGAAACCGCCGCCCTCGGCGAAATCACGTGTCCGCCACCAATGTTCGGGCAGCACCGGTAGTGTCGCCAGATCCAGCGGCAAGGTGCGGCTGTCGTTGTTCTTGAAGATGAAGCGCACTTGCGTCGGCGACTCCACAACAACCTCGGCGACATCGCGAAACTGCTGACGGTATTTGAGGCTGCCCTGCGTGATGAAGAGGTTAAAGGTGTAGCGCACATCTTCAGCGGTGATCGGCGTGCCGTCGTCGAAACGCGCATTGGGGTTGAGATAAAAACGCAACCAGCGGCGGTCGCTGTCCAGCTCCATCTGCTGCGCCACCAGACCGTAGACGCTGTAGGGCTCGTCTTTGCTGCGATAGGCCAGCGGCGCGTAGAGCCAGCCATCAACATCGGCCACCCCGGTGCCTTTGTCGGTGTAGGGAATCAGGTGATCGAACGGGCCGCTTTCCAGCGAGGAGCGACGCAAGCTTCCGCCCTTCGGCGCATTGGGGTTGGCGTAGGCCAGATGCTGAAAATCAGCGGCGTACTTGGGCGCTTCGCCGTAGACCGTGAGTGCCGGTTGCGGCGCCGCCCAACTGAGCGGGGTTAAAAGCACGAAAGCGCTGAACACAATAAGCCTGGAGAACATGGGCAGATCCCTTTTACAGGTTGCTGCTACTGGCCTCATCGCTGGCAAGCCAGCTCCCACAGGGTCGGTATTCCATGTGGGAGCTGGGTTGCCAGCGATGGGGCCAGAACAGTCAACACACCTTCTGCCTACCTGTGATGTGCAACAGGCCGGCCATGTTTATAGGGCAGGCTTTAGATCAATAACTGACTAAAATCCGCACCAACTGCTAAAACCTGTTCTGTAGAAGCTGCCGGAGGCTGCGATCTTTTGCCGTTGGAAAATCAACAGATCGCAGCCTGCGGCAGCTCCTACAGGGGCTTATTCAGAATTTGTAGGCGACCCGCGTGTACAGCGTCCGCCCAAACGGATCGCCATATTTCGGGTCGTAACCACTCTGGAACGTGTAGGTCTGGTTGCTGAACGGTGGCTCGCGGTCGAACAGGTTTTTCGCGCCGAGGGTCACGCTGAGGGTTTTGCGCCAGGTGTAGGTACCGGCCAGATCCCAAACGTTGTACGAGCCGACGTAGTCATGGGTGTCGCGGTCGGAGTCGTGGTAACCGCTGGTGTAGCGGTTGGTCAGCGCTACGCCGTACGCGCCGTAATTCCAGCTGCCGGTCAGGCTGTGCCGCCAGCGTGCCACCGCGCCGGCCGAGGCAAAGTCGCCGCCCCGGAAGTCGCCGAGCTTGTCGATGTAGTCGCCCTTCTGTTGCTGCTGGTAGTCATATCGGGTGACGTAAGTGCCTTGCAGGCCGATACCGAAATTGCCGTACGGGGTGCTCGGCAAGCGGTAGTCGAAGCTGACATCGACGCCGTTGGTCTTGATCTTGCCGAGGTTGGCCAGGCCCGTGACGATATGGTCGATGGAGCCATCAGGCTTGCGGATCAGCCGTTCCGGGTACAACTCCGGGTTCTCGAACACAGCCGATTCCGGGAACTCGGCAATCTGGTTGGCAATGTCGATCCACCAGAAATCGAGGCCCGTGGTCAGGCGTTCGAACGGTTGATAGACAAAACCGAGGGTGACGTTACGCGCGGTTTCCGGGCTCAGGTCGGTGTTGCCACCGGTGCTGCGGTTGAACTGTTGTGCGCAGTCACGGTTGGCGATGCCGCCGTTGCTCGGATTACCACCGGCGCACAAACGCGGATCGTTGTAGTTGGCATTGGTGAAGGTCGTGAAGTTCGGGTTGTACAGTTCATACAGTGACGGCGCGCGGAAGCCTTCACTGTAGGCGCCACGCACCACCAGTTCCTTGAACGGCTGGAAGCGGAACGAGTATTTAGGATTAGTGGTGCTGCCAAAATCGCTGTACTTGTCGTGGCGCACCGCAGCGGACAATTCCAGGCTGTCGAGCACCGGCACATTGACCTCGGCGTATTCCGCCGAGACGCTGCGATCCCCGGCGACACTGCCGTTAGGATCAACGCCGAGGCTCTGTACGTCGCCGGCAAACTGCGCAAAGTCCTGATGGAAATCTTCCTTGCGATACTCGCCTCCCAGCGCCAGCGCCGAAGGGCCGGCACCGAACCAGTCGCCGATCTCGCGGCTGATGCGACCGTCGATCGCCTTCACGCGCCCTACCGCTGTGGCGTAGTCACCGTCGACCGCGTTGGCCGCCAACAGCGCAGAACCAGCCGCCGTCTGTGGACCGAAAGGGTTGATCACGCCGTTGGCAATGCCGTCACTGACCGCTCGGTCGTTGACGTAGCCGGCCTCAATGCTGTTGACCACTTTGTTTTGGTTGTACGAGGCGCCGAGGTTGTAATCCCAACCGGCGAGCGTGCCATCGAAACTCAACAGCAGACGCTGACTGGTGTTGTCATCTTCATGCTGGCGTGCGCCAACGGCGGTTTCACGCCAGTTCACATCCACCGGTTGTGTCGGATCAAGGGCAAAACCGTTCGGCCCGGGCGTGATGCCGTTGCCGGGATAGAACGCAGTACCAGGATTGACCTGATTGCCCATCAAGGTGCCAGGGCCGATCTGTGTGCGGTTTTCGTTACGCGCCCAGAAGTATTCGAGGCTGACGTTGTGATCGTCCGAGAGCTTGCCGGTGGCTTTGGCGAACGCCGAGGTCTTCTCGGTTTCCGGCACCAGATCAAGATAATTCCACAGGCTTTGACGGCAGATACCGTTGCGCGACAGCAGCCCCGGTGCGTTGCACCCGGAACCAGCCAATGGATTAGTCGCGTTGCGGCCCTGGCTCCAGTTGGCGGGCGACGCAGTCCCGGAGGTGTAATCGAGGCCGCGACCGGGCTGGTAGTTGTAGGTGTAATCGCGGTCATCGGCGGCCAGTCGTTGCTGTTTGTCGTAACTGACCACGCCGAAGACGTTGAAGCGGTCATCCTGCAAATCGCCGAAGCCCCAACTACCGCTGACATTGCGACTTTCGCCGCCGCCCGAATGCGTCGGCGTGTCGTAATTGGTGCTGATCTGGCCTTCGGTGAGGCTGGTCTTGGTGATGAAGTTGATCACCCCGCCGATCGCGTCGGTGCCATACAACGCCGAAGCACCATCGCGCAGCACCTCAACGCGGTCGATGGCAGCGAATGGAATGGTGTTGAGGTCGACACCGGAGCCATTGATCGCATTGGTGGCGTTGTTGCTCAGACGCCGGCCGTTGAGCAGCACCAGCGTCTTGTTAGCGCCGATGCCGCGCAAGTCCGCATAAGCCGCACCGCCGCTGCTCGACCCGACCGAACGCCCGGAACCGACCGAAGACTGGTTGGCAGAAATGCGGCTGACCAGCTCCTCCGTGGTCGAAACGCCCTGCTCGCGCAACTCTTCGACGCGCAGAATGGTCACTGGCACTGCCGTTTCGGCATCGACCCGGCGGATCGCCGTACCCGTGACTTCGACGCGTTGCAGCTGGGTGGTCGGTTCGGTTGCTGTGCTGTCGGCGGCAATGGCTGGCAGCGTGTTGATTGCCAGCAGCAAGGCCAGGCTCAAAGGTGATTTGACGGGTGAAAACTGAATCATGAACAGCCATCCCTGCGTTTTGGTTTATGCAGGGATGTGCGATGAAGAATAAGGATTTATAGAGGGCGGTTTAGACCGTTGGGTGATGAGGTTATGCACAAAATGCCGTGCGTCCGTATCAAGCCAATGTCACCTCCCTCAACAACCGGGTATCCAGGCCAAACCGCTCCTGGGAGACCATCCTGAATTGCCCCTCTGCCAGGTCGCAGCTCACCAGCAGATTCCACGAGTGGCGGGTTGCCGCCGAGGGAATCAGGAGAAATGGATGCTCATCCAGTAAAGCGTCGGCAAACCGCTGTTGATTGGGAGACGGCCACGCGGGACTCAACCAGTAAGGATTCGGTACCTCTTCGGGCTGAACGACTTTGACCCGTGCATCGCGGATGACCTCAAAGCACGTCAACACATAGGGCTCTCTGTCCAGTGCATCAAAACTATTATTGGCTGCTACCTCCAGAATGGCCGAGGACGGGTCGACAGATGCATAGACGACTCGCCGGCCAGGCGCATTCCATCGACCGCCCTTCAGTTTTGAACCCATCCCGCTGTCCCACGTCTCTCCGTAGGCCTCCTGATCCAGGCGCCAGCCATACCAGTGCCCTTCCCAGGGCAAGGGATTCATGGGTAACCCCCGTACAGGAGCTGACACAAGTATTGCTCGACCATCTGGAAACCCAGTGGGTGGCGGGTCAGTTCCAACGGTACGTAGCCGTTAAGGTAAGGGGTGGGTTTTTGCATCCATATCTCCGCCTGTGACAGCCCCCCGAACGCCCGAGTGGCCATCTCCAGCACCAGCGCATATTGGTAGGCGACGACACTCTGCTGCGAGTCAAGCCGTATCGATTTGCCTTCCTTCAACAACCGCTGCACGGTTCTGACAGACCTGCCGGTGATGCGTTTGACCATGTCTTCGCGCAGGTACATTTCAGAAGTTGAAAGCATGTTGACGACGTCGCTCAGCTCAAAGCCCTGGTCGGTAAGGCGGACAATCAGCATGGCATCGTCACCGAGGTCCTGGCCATGCACGAGCAAATCGACAGGCTTGCCCGCGACCTTCTTTAGCCCCGTCAGCCGGGGCGTTTTTGGCGTGGGCATTGCGACATCCTCCATGGGGCATCTGGCGCGATCGTCGATCCAGAAGTTACGCAGGGAATAAGCAGGCGTTTCATGCTCGATGTGTGGGGTACGCATAATCGATCCTTTATCTGGGAACCTGAGCGTTCAAGCCGCTCAGCGACTTCAATGTCAGGTCCGATGCTATAGATCGCGCTTCCGACGACCAACCTGAAAAAGTCGTCGGAAAAATCCCCGATAACGCACAAGCGGCTCCAGTTTCCGTAGGACGTATACGACGTACTTGCCCTGTTTAACTGCCGAAGTGATAACTCATATCCAGCCACCACTGCCGGCCGTAAGGGTCGTAGTTACCGGTCGGGTAATACGGCCAGCCCGCCGATTCATCGTGTTTGACCTGATTGAGCAGGTTGTTCACGGTCAGGCCGACGCTGGCCCGGTCATTCAATTTGTAACGCGCACTGGCGTTGAACACTGTCCAGGGCGACAGACGCCCGTCACCGGCGCCGTTGGTGACCGAACCGTAACGAATGCCCATCAGCGTGGCCGTGGCGTTCTGGTAATCCCAGGTCAGGCTCGCGTTGACCTTGCTGCGCCAATCGTAATTGGTGCGCGAGGTGCGCCAGTCCTGGGTCGGTGCGTCGTCGGACTCCTTGTAATAATGCGAAAGCACCAAGGTATAGCCCAGCGCCGAGCTGAACGCGCCGTACTGCCCCGCGCCCCAGCGAATGTTGCTCTTGAAATCGAGGCCGCTGACCCGTTCGCTGGCGGCGTTGATCGCATTGACCCGCACGCGTTGTAACTGATTGGGATCAATGGCGGCGTTGCCGGCGTTACGATCAATGCGCGCCAGCGTCGATTGGCAATTGGCCGAGTTGATGTCCTGGCTGCCGTTGCGGCATTCATTCTCTTCTTGCAGCAAGCGGTTTTCGTCAACGGTGGTCAGCAGGTCATCGATCTCGACGCGCCAGAAGTCAGTGGAAAAATCGAAGTTGCGCGACGGCGACCAGACAAAACCGTAGGTCCACGACTTGCCCCGTTCCGACTCCAGATTCGCCGTGCCGCTTTGCGTGTAATCGACCCGCCCGCGATCACAGGCGCCCTCCACGCCCTGGCTGCAACCGTAATAGTCGATCTGCGCCGGGTAGTAGCCGTTGCTGTCGGACTGGTAGATGTAATTGAGGTCCGGCGCGCGGAAACTGGTGCCGTAACTGCCGCGCAGCAACAGGCTGGTCACCGGGCGCCATTCCAGACCGAGGTTGTAGGTTTTCTGCTGTTCGGTGCGACCGCTGAACTTGTATTGATCCCAGCGCCCCGCCGCAGTGGCCAGCACGGTGTCGGTGACCGGGATGCTGAACTCGCCGCCCGCCGCGTAACGCTTGCGCGAGCCGCCGGAGCTTTGTGCCGGGCTCACGCCGTAAAAGGTGCCGTCGTTGAGGCCGTCGTCCGGGTCCACGCGATATTCCTGTTTACCCGCTTCCAGCACACCGGCGAACCCTACCGGCCCTGCCGGCAAATCAAACAGATCGCCATTGACCGACGCGTTGTAACTGGTCGACACCGATTTGCTGCTTTGGGTCAGGTTGCCGCGAAATTGCTGCCACTCCTGCGGCGTCAATGGCCGGTCGAGGCGCGAAGCGTCCGGAGCGAACACCGGATAGCCGCCGCTGACACCCAACTGCGGGCCGAGGTAGAAGTCCTGAATCGACGACAGCGGCGTGTAACGCGTGGTGCGGACGCTGCGATACTCGGAACGGTTGGCCGCCAGATCATAGTTCCAGCCGGTGTCGGCAATCTTGTCGGAAAGGCCAAGGGTGCCGGTCCACGAGGTGTCGCGCCACTTGCTGTTGTTACTGGTACGGCCGCCGATTTCCTCTTTACCGAAACGACGATACCAGCGCTCCAGATTGCCGCTGTTCTGGTTGACGAAGTCCGGGGAGGTGAAGGTCGGGCCGCGGGTGTTGTTCTGAATGTGATCGAGGCCATACATCAAGTCCGCGAAGACCTGACCGCTGTCGCTGAAGTGCCAGGTGCCGCGCGTGTAACCGTCGTAGTTTTCCTTCTGGGTCTGCACCGTCCAGTAATCGTTGTACATCTGGTCGGTGCGGCAGCGACCGCCGTTGTTGAACAGTTTGTTGTCGAACGTGCCTTGGTAGGCGCCGCAGCCCGGCCCCAGATAACGGCTGTTGCTCAGGTCGCGACGGTAACCGACATCGGCCAGCGGGCCGCTCTGCATGAAGCCGCGATCATCGGCCCAGATCGGATCGCGGTTGGTCAGTTCAAGCCCGAACAAACCATCGAAGTCGCCCCAGCTGCCGCCGCCACTGATCTGCAAGCGCTGGTTGTCGCCACCGCCGCGCTCGCTGGTGCCACCCTTGAGGTTGACGTCGACGCCGTTGATCTTGTCTTTGAGGATGATGTTGACCACCCCGGCAATCGCGTCCGAGCCGTAAATCGCCGACGCGCCGCTGCTGAGGATTTCGATGCGTTCGATGACCGCCGACGGAATGTTCGCCAGGTTGGTGAAGTTGACCTTGCCATCGTAGGGCGTCGGATAATCGGCGACGCGACGGCCATTGATCAGCACCAGCGTGTGGTTGGGCCCGAGACCGCGCAGGTTCAGCGCGCTGGCCGCCGGCTGCCAGGTATTGCCGTAGTCTTCGCCCTGAGTCATGCCGGTGTTTTGAGTCTGGGTGGCCAAGGCGTCGTAGACGTTTTTGTAGCCGCGCGCTTCCATTTCTTCGTGGGTGATGACGTTGACTGGCGTCGCTCCATCGCTCTGCGCACGGGCGATGCGCGAGCCAGTCACGGTGACTTTTTCCATGCGGTAATCGGCGCTGCTGGCCGGCGTCACGGCGCTGACTTTTGCCGGCGCGACAGCCGCCACATCGCCTTCGCGAACACTCAAGCCCTGAGCGCTTTGCTCGACTTGCAGGCCGCTGCCAAGCAGCGCTTTTTCCACGGCCTGACGCCCGCCTAATGCACCGCGCACCGCCGCACTGCGTTTGCCTTGCACCAGGTCCTGGCTGAAGGAGATCGGTACGCCGGTCTGCCGCGAGATGTCCAGCAGCACCTCATCGAGCGGGCCGCTGGCAATGTCGAAGGTGAACACCGCCGCTGCGGGCGACTGCGCCAACGCAGTCAATGGTCCCATGCCCAGCGCCAAAGCGGCGGCGAGGGTCAGTCGAGGTAATTGTTGTTTGAATGAGTACATCGAGGGGCTTCCCTGTTGAAGGCGTCTGCAGGGAATGAGCAGTGAACCGGCGCTTTTTATAGAGCATCGATTAGGCCAAGAAGTCATATCCCTATAACCAGAATCCCCCCCTGTAGGAGCTGCCGCAGGCTGCGATCTTTTGATCTTGTTGTTCAAGGATCAAGATCAACAGATCGC
>NZ_AKJD01000061.1 GCF_000282515.1 Pseudomonas sp. GM80 | reverse complement strand
AGGCTGCGATCTTTTGATTGTTGTCTTTAAGGTCAAAAGATCGCAGCCTGCGGCAGCTCCTACAGGGGATGTGTGTGAACTCAGGTTCAGGCAAGTCTCGCAGGATTGTGCAACGCGGCGGCAGGAATCGACTAACGGCACTCAGCGCCTGGCCCTTAACCTTTGATCCTGTCGCAGCCCGTCCCCCGGCTGCCACGCGACTCCCTGGGAGGGTTGAACATGTCCAAGCAGATTCCCGTCAGTCATATGGCTTTTGTTCGAGCGCGCGCCGGGCGTTCGGCGGAACTCGGTGTACGCCTGAGCGCGTTGATCGAGCCGTCCCGCGCCGCCCCTGGTTGCCTGAGCTTCGCCTTGCAGCATTCGCAGTGTGATCCCGAGTTGTGGCTGGTCTGCGGGTTCTGGAGCAGCCAGCAAATGATGACCCACTACTTCAACAGCCCATCGATGGAAATCTTCGCCGAGCTGGTGCAGGAATTGGTGGTCAACAGCCTCGATTTCCACACCTTCAAAGACGTGTCGGCCGCGCAAGCCCTTGGTCAATGCCCGGCGCCGGTACACAAACTCGCCGGTTGAGGGTTTAATGTCCGGCTTAATCTGTCTGAGCCGGGATCTGTGACATGGCACGTAAAGAGTTCGAACACTTCGAAGCAGTCTCCGCAGTCGTTCCCGTCGAGTTAGGCGGCAACAAGGGCTATCACGCGGCAATCGCGGTCAAGGCCCTGGTCGATGGCGGCGCACCACGCTTTCACAAGCTGCGGAATGATCAGGTGTTCCCCGGCGCCATTGCTGCCGACGAGGCTGCGATCAATGAGCTGGATAAACTCAAGGGCGTCACTGACGACGCCGAGTTGATCTGGTAACGCGTTACTTGTTGGCGCCTGGACGCCACATCTTGAACAGGGCTTCAGGTCCCAACTGGAAATAATCCGCCGGCCCGCCGCCACGCAGAATCGGTTCTGCTGCGGCGGTGTCGTAGATGCCGTCCTTCAACAGCCATTTGGCGATATGCACGGCGACCACTTCGCCGAGGATCAGCCAACTCGGCACGGTTTCGCCATCGGCGCGCTGCAACTGAATGATCTGCGTGACCTTGCACTCGAAGGACACCGGGCTTTCGGCCACGCGCGGCACCGAAATCACTTTTGACGCCACGGTCGTCAAGCCTGCCAATTCAAACTCGTTGACCTCAGGCGCGACCATTGCGCAGCTCTGGTTCATCTGCTCGGCCAGCGGGCGGGTGGCGAGGTTCCAGGCGAATTCTCCGGTCTGCTCGATGTTGTTCAGGCTGTCTTTGCGCCCGACGCTGGAAAAACCAATGATCGGCGGAATGTAGTTGAAGGCGTTGAAGAAGCTGTACGGCGCCAGGTTCAACTGGCCTTGGGCATCCTGTGAGGAAATCCAGCCGATGGGGCGCGGGCCGACGATGGCGTTGAACGGATCGTGGGGCAGGCCGTGGCCGTTGGCGGGTTCGTAGAAGTGGATGTCATCGGGCATGGCGGGTGATCCTGAGGCTGCGTTCTGAAGAGAGCCATAGTGCAAGGCCGCCCCCCATATTTCCAGCCAAACAAAAATCCCCAGAAATGACTAAGCCCGGCCGAAGCCGGGCTGTGCGCTTTACAGCAGGGGGTTAGCTGATGGCAGCGGATTGCGTGCGGTCATAACCGTCGGCGGCAAAGGTCGCGGAGCCGGTGCGATCGTAGCCATCTTCAGCGAAAGTTGCGGAGCCGGTACGGTCATAGCCGTCTTCAGCGACCGTGGCGGAACCGGTGCGGTCGTAACCGTCGGCGGCAACGGCGGAACCGGTGCGGTCATAACCGTCGGCAGCGAAGGTGTTGGCGGCCAGTACGGACAGGGCGAAGGCGAGGATCAGTTTGGTTTTCATGTCGGTTACTCCGGATTCGTTGGCGGGTGTGTCTTGCATGGGTTTCATGCTACGCCAACTAAATTGATTAAAAAGCGCAAAATAATGCTAAAAACAATCGATTAACTTGATGTTAAGGGCGACGCATTCAGATCGCTTTCGTCGTCGTAGCGAACGTCGCGCAGGTTATCGATCAGGTAGGGGCAGGATGCTTCGCCAGCATTAATTCGCGATTAATCACGAGTTGGCGTGGGTGACGGATTGTTCATGCAGGGCTGAATAATGCGGCGACCGCAATCGCTGGCAAGCCAGCTCCCACAGGATTCGCGTCGAACACAAGGTTTGTGAGCTACGCCGTCACTGTGGGAGCTGGCTTGCCAGCGATGAGGCCAGAACAGCCACCGTTGCAGTGGCTGTGATATCACGATCAGTCAGTGACGATCCGCGAGTGCTTCTGGGTGTCTTTCATGGTCACGTACACCAACAGCGACACCGCGATGCATGCCGTGACATACCAGTAGTAACCGGTTTCCATGCCGATGCTCTTGAACCACAGCGCGATGTATTCGGCCGTGCCGCCGAAAATCGACACGGTCAGTGCGTACGGCAGGCCGACGCCCAGTGCGCGGATTTCAGTCGGGAACAGTTCAGCTTTCACCACCGCGTTGATCGAGGTGTAGCCGCTGACGATGATCAGCGCCGCCATGATCAGGAAGAACGCGCCCCACCAGGTCTGAATGGTGTGCAGGGTCATCAGGATCGGCACGGTGAAGATCGTGCCCAGCACGCCGAAGGCGATCAGGATCGGGCGACGACCGATCTTGTCCGACAGGCCGCCGATGATCGGTTGCAGGCACATGAACAGGAACAGGGTCGCGGCGGAAATGGTGGTCGAGTCGGAAATGCTCATGCCGACGGTGTTCACCAGGTATTTCTGCATGTAGGTGGTGTAGGTGTAGAACGCCAGCGTACCGCCCATGGTCAGGCCGACCACGGTCAGCAGTTCTTTGGGGTGACGCAGCAAGGTGCGCATGGCGCTTTCCTTGGCTTTTTCTTTCTTGGTGAACGATTCGGTTTCTTCCATGCCGCGACGCAGGTACAGCGCCACCACTGCGCACAGTGCGCCGATGGCAAACGGAATACGCCAGCCCCACGCGTACAGCTCTTCAGTGGTAAGAAAGTTCTGCAGCACGATCAGCACGCCGAGGGCGATGAGCTGGCCGGAGATCAGGGTCACGTACTGGAAGCTGGAGAAGAAACCGCGACGATTCTTGGTCGCCATCTCCGACAGGTAGGTGGCTGAGGTGCCGTACTCGCCGCCGACCGACAGGCCTTGCAGCAGGCGGGCGAACACCAGCAGCACCGGCGCGCCGACACCGATGGTTTCATAACCGGGGCTCAGGGCGATGATCAGCGAGCCGAAGCACATCAGGTAAACCGAGGCCATCAGCGCTTTTTTGCGGCCGACCTTGTCAGCGTACAGGCCCATCATCCAGCCGCCGATCGGGCGCATCAGGAAGCCCACGGCGAAAATCGCAGCGGTGTTCAGCAGTTGAGCGGTGGTGTCGCCTTTGGGGAAGAAGGCTTTGGCGAAGTACAGCGAGAAGGCGGCATAAACATACCAGTCGTACCACTCGACCATGTTGCCGACAGAGCCGCTGAAGATCGATTTGATCCGGCTGGCGGTGGTTCGTTCTTTGGCGGGCACGGCAGCCGACCCAAGGGGCAGGGCGTTGGAGTTATCCATTGAAGGATCCTTCGTTTAATTGTTTTTGTGGAGCGCGTTGAAACGCAGCCTGCGTGGGCTATAGCAGGAGCTGTGCCAACGGGGAGAGGGCCGGTTTAGAGGGGGATGGGGCGCTGAATGAGCGGAAATCCGCTTACCGTCGGGTGTGTGTGAGCGGAAAATTGCCGACAAGATCAAAAGATCGCAGCCTGCGGCAGCTCCTACAGTGGACCTATGTAGGAGCTGCCGAAGGCTGCGATCTTTTGACTTTACGGGCTTACAAACATCTCCCGACTCAACCCATGCCGCTGCATTTTTTCATTGAAGGTACGCCGCGGCAGTTGCAGTTCTTCAAGCACCGCTTTCACATCGCCCTTGTGCCGCGTCAACGCCGCGCGCAGGCACTGCGCTTCAAACGCTTCCTGTTGCGCCGCCAGCGACTGCCCCGGATCAATCCCCGGCGCCGGCTCATCCAGCCCCAGCACTTGCCGTTCGGCGACGTTGGCCAGTTCACGGACATTGCCCGGCCAGTCATGGTTGAGCAGGTGACTCAACTGCGCGCCCGTTAACGGCGGGAACGTCCGGCCGAGGCGCTGCGCCGCACTCTGGGCGAAGGTCTCGAACAGCAACGGAATGTCTTCACGCCGATCGCGCAGCGGCGGCAAGCGCAGTTCCGCGACGTTCAGGCGATACGCCAGGTCCTCGCGAAAACGTCCGGCGCGGGCCTCATCGAGCAGATCAGGTTTGGTCGCCGCGACAATGCGCAAGTCGACACGAATGCTCTGATTCGAGCCCAGCCGCTCGAGCTTCTGCTCCTGCAATACCCGCAGCAGTTTCACTTGCTGAGCCAACGGCATGCTTTCGATTTCATCGAGGAACAGCGTGCCGCCATCGGCGTATTCCAGCTTGCCGATGCGCTTGCCGGAGGCGCCGGTGAAGGCGCCGCTCTCATGGCCGAACAACTCGGCTTCGAACAATTGCTCAGGGATCGCCGCGCAGTTCAGCGCCACAAACGGCTTGTCTGCGCGAGGACCGAAATCATGCAGGCAGCGCGCAACCAGTTCCTTGCCGCTGCCGGTTTCGCCACGGATCAATACATTCACCGGCAGCGCTGCCAGATCCAGCACCTGTCGACGCAACGTCTGCAAACCCCGCGACACACCGAGCAACGTCGCATCGAGTTTCGCGCGGTTGTCGGCCTGTTCGTGCAGGGCGCGGTTTTCCAACACCAGCGCGCGTTTGTCCAGCGCCCGGCGCAGGCTGCCGAGCAGGGTTTCCGGGCTGAAGGGTTTTTCCAGAAAGTCATACGCGCCGTCGCGCATCGCTTCGACGGCCATCGGCACATCGCCGTGGCCAGTGAGCAGAATCACCGGCAGATCAGCATCACGTTTCTGCACTTCAGCCAAAAACGCCAGGCCACCGATGCCGGGCATGCGCACGTCGCTGAGGATCACCCCGGCAAAGTGCGCGGGCAGGGCGGCGAGGCAGTCTTCGGCGCGGCTGAACAGTTGCACCTCGAACCCGGACAGGCTCAGCCACTGCTCGACGGCGTTGCGAATGCTGCTTTCGTCATCGACCACCATCACCGAGTTGAGCATCAGATATGCGCCTCCAGATCGATCGGCAAGGTCAGGCTGAACATCGCGCCGCTGTCGCCATTCTCCACGCTCAAGCGCCCGCCGGATTCATGCACGATAGCGAAGGAGACCGCCAGCCCCAGGCCCAGACCGTCGCCCACAGGTTTGGTAGTGAAGAAGGGGTCGAACACCTGGCCCAGATGCTCCTCGGCAATCCCGCCGCCGTTGTCGCTGACGCTCAGTCGCCAGAGCTGCTCGTCGGCCTCCAGACGGATTTCCAGACGTTTGCACGGTTTGCCCTGCATTGCATCGAGGGCGTTGCGCAGCAAGTTGATCAGCACCTGTTCGAGACGGATCGCATCACCGCGCACCCAGGCTGGACGCGCTAGATGCAGGACCAGACTGACCTGTTCGTCACGCAAACGCGCGTCCAGCAACTGCAATGATTGATCGATCACCGTGGCCAGATCCAGCCGTTCACGCAATCCGCTGGGGCTTTTGCGGGCGAACGTCTTGAGGTGGCCGGTGAGGGCGGCCATGCGCGTAAGCATTTCATCCACCGGTTTCAGCGCTTTATAAGCGTCGTCGACACGGCCATGGTCGAGCAGCAGACGCAAGGTCGCCAGTTGCATGCGCTGAGCGGTCAGCGGCTGATTGATTTCGTGGGCCAGCGCGGCGGACATCTGCCCCAGCGCCGCCAGTTTGGCCGACTGCACCAGACCGTCCTGCGCCGTGCGCAGATCGCGGGTGCGTTCTTCGACCAGTTGCTCCAGTTCTTCGCGGCTGCGCTGACGCAGCTTCGCCAGGCGCCAGCGTTGATTGAGGAACAGCAGCAAAAACACCAGCGCCAGCCACACGCCGGCAGCAGCGAGCCCGGCGTTGCGCAAATCTTCGAAGGCGACCTGCGGGTGACGGAGCAAATGCAGGGTCCAGCCTTCGGTGGTCAGCGGCAGCGATTCCCACAGATAATCCGCCGTGCCTTGCGGGCCTTCAACGCGGCGCAGATCGCTGTTGTCATCGAAGCGGCGCAAGGACAGATGCGTCAACGGCGCCAACGCCTGTTTGTCGTACTGGCGCGTGGTTTTGATCTCGGCCTGATCGGCGGCGCTCAGCGGGCGCAACAGGCGATAGCGCCAACCGGGCTGATTGGCGATAAAGATAATGCCGCGCGCATCGCTGACCAACAGCGTGTCACTGCCTTGGCTCCACTCACGCTCCAGCTCGGGGAATTCCAGCTTGACCACCATCGCCCCGAGGAACTCGTTGTTGTCGCCAAGCACTGCGCTTGAGAGAAAATAACCGGGAATTCCGCTGGTCACGCCTACCGCATAAAAACGCCCGGAGCCTTGGGTGCGGGTCTGGCTGAAATAGGGGCGAAAGCCATAGTTGTGGCCGACATAACTGCTCGGCAAACGCCAGTTGCTGGCCGCCACGGCGAGCCCCGTGTGATCGAGCAATTCAAGGGTCGAGGACTGCGCCGCACCGTTGATTTTTTCCAGCTTGAGGTTCAGCGCCGACTGTTGCTCGGCATCGACGGAACCTGC
This sequence comes from Pseudomonas sp. GM80, assembly GCF_000282515.1. GTDB lineage: Bacteria > Pseudomonadota > Gammaproteobacteria > Pseudomonadales > Pseudomonadaceae > Aquipseudomonas. The sequence goes on along the minus strand of NZ_AKJD01000061.1, from coordinate 58,650 downwards.
CAGCGCCGAGCGCAGTTGCGGGTCCAGCGCGAGCACGGCGGGCAGGGCGCGATAGCGATCAATCAGGGTGTGCAGCGAGTTGGCGTACAACGCCAGTTGTTGATTGGCACGGGCGGCATCTTCTTCCAGCGCCTGACGTTCGGCGTGGCGGATGGCAAGGGTCGCGGCAAGGGCCGCACCGGCGATGATCAGCAGGGTATACAACGACAGACGCAGGGTACGGGAAGTCGGCAGCATGCTGGGCTAATGGATAAAGGGACGGGCCGGCACGATAGCATGGGTCCGACGATCCTTCTCGAATGACTCGTCACCCTTCAGCATGGTGCGTGCGCAAGTACTCGACGATAGACACGGCCACGCCGCGAATGTCGATAACGTGCAACCGCGGAGTACGCCAGTGGAGTTTGGCACTAATACCCACGCTCCATACCCGGGGTCAGCTCAAGTCTATGTAATTCAATCGCCCCGATACCGATTACGAATGGCCGGGACTTTTTGCTGATAAATGTTGAGGAATCCTCGAGAGGTCTCGATGTTGTTGCGGGCGAATCCCGCAAGCTGCGTCATATCGGACTGGCGTAACGTTTTCGCTTGTGCCGTGCCTACCCGGTTGCGTCCCAGGTCGATCAGGTAGTCGCGCATCCCGTGTTGTTCATCGTAAAACTCGTTGATCCCCAGTTCGGCAAACGCGGTGTTGGCCGATGTGGTCAATCGCGTGACCATCGCATCGAGCTCATCAAGAGTGCCGTGGATTTTTGCAAGTTTCAGCGATGACAAACCTTCCTCGGCTTCATTGGCTTCCTGTGCAAGGCTGCCCAGGGCCATGGCCTCACCCACGCCGGGCACATAAGCCCCTACGACTTTACTGATGCTATCCACCGCCAATTGCTGCAAACCCTCACGGCTGCGCACGTCGTACTGTTCGCGGGAGGGGAGCGGGGACGACTGCTGCAATTCTGCCGCAATGGCATCAGGGTTGAAGGTGGAGGTGCGTGGGACAATCGGTGAGTTCAACTGCAGTGGTGCCATCAGCTTTCCATAAAGGCCAACGCTCCGGTCGGCAATGTTGTTGCCCAGTGTCAAACCGATCAAATCAGCGGAAAGCCCGGGCAAGGCTTCGGAGGCAAACGTGGCGGCATTGTACGAGGTGAACCAGCCGGCGGCGGCGCTGCCGATTTGATAAACAACGTTCTTTGCCAGCGTCTTGCGCCATTGCCCGGGATGTTGCAGATCGATCAGTTGATCCTGAAGGCTACTCATTTTTCGATCTATGGAAGACAACGCCTGCATGTTCCAGCTGATCAGTCGCTTGAGTTCGGTGGGCGAGCGATTGAGCCCGGTGTCATCGAAATAGTTCATCGGGTTGTTGCCGACGAATGCGTACCGGTTCAGCCCGTCCACATCGCCTCCCGGATCGGCACTGACCCAGCGCTGCAGCCACGGCGCGTAGTAGCGCGCCCCGTAGTAATAGAGGCCACTGACGTCCAGTTCTTTGCCGGAATAACGGATGAACTTGTACGCCACTTCGATCAGCGAACGTGCCGCCATCCAGGCGGTGGCGCCGAACGGGTAGTAACCCTCATGACTGATCATCCGGCCCTGCTGATCAAGCTCCATCGTGCTTGAGCCCAGATGATCTTCGAGGGTGTAGCGCATTTGATTCTGCTCGACCCCTGAGGGTGGTGACGTGCGCCAATGCAGACAACGCACGCTGCCGATGCCGGTGGCGAGCGTGATGACGTGCAACGCTTCACCGTTGTCTTTGCTGCGGATCTCCAGGCCGGGCAGGTAGCGCACTGCGTGAAAATGTTTGCCACTATCGAGGGTGTGGCGCTTGTACACCCGGGCGCCCTGGCTGTACTCATAAAATTCTTCGTCGTCAGGCAGATTATCGCGTGCTACCAGCGTGAGTTTTTCCAGTTGATCGCGTGTATTCCATTGCAGAGGCTGGCCCGGTTGCAGCATCTGCTGATTGCCATGGCGGTCGAACAGCGTGTCGAAATTCGGCTCGGGATCGTTGTCGTTCCAGCGCACGCCACGGTTGCTGTTCGGGTCGATACGCATGCGCCGGGTATGGTTGGCGCCGTCGCGAACGTGGCGAAGCTCGACAAGATTGTTGCCGTGATCGTAGGTGTACGTCTGGACGTAGTTGCGTCGGTCGTTGGGATCGGTCGGTTGCGGGCGACCGGGATTGTCCCGTGGCACCGCGTCGTCGTAACCGCTGGCGCTGAGCAACCGATACAGCGAGTCGTAAATGAATTTGCGAGCGCCGTCGACCCGCTGATTGGCAAAGTAAGTCGGTGTGAAGGTGTGGTCGAGAATTTGGGTGATGTTGCCGACCCGGTCATAGGTGTATTCGAAATCCTGCAACGGTGACTGTTGCCCGATGCGTGCCGAATGCCGATGCAGCCGGCCATCCGCCGCAGCGTATTGCCAACGGCTGGTCACGCCGTTGCCGGCCTCTTGCTCAATGACCTGACCGGCCGCGTTGTATTGCGCGTTGAGTTGAACCGTTTGCCAGGTTGCTTGCGCGTTGAGTTGCAGCTGCACCTGTTGGATCTGCCCGGCCAGGTCGTAGCGAAATTGTTGCTGATGGCCGCCGGCATCGAGGTGTGCAAGCACTGCGCTCAAAGGGCTGTAGGTGCGCGCACTGGTGAACGACTGGTTGTCAGGGGAAGTGAACGTGTCGCGCAGCAAAGCGCCGGTCATTGCATAACTTTCGCAATCGATGCGACCCGACGGATCGACCTGATTGAGCAATTGCCCGCGCAGGTTCATCAATGCGTTGGCCGAGCCGTCGGCATACACGAAGGTCTCGACGTTCGGCTGCTGGTTTTCTTCCCGCGCCACAACGCGCAATAGTTGATCGTAACGGGTGCGCCAGACGTTACCGCGTTGGTCATGATGCTCCAGTGTTTCCCCGGCCAGTCCTGGCAGGCTCAAACGCCAGCCGGCATCGACACTGCTGATCTTCAATGCCGCACCGTTCAGCCCATATACGGTGCTGAGGTTCGGTTCGGAAAGCCGCGAGTCCCATTGCCGGGTTACGCGCCCGGCTCCGTCGAACGCTTGTCGGCTCAGCAATGCAATGGCCGGTTCATTGGCGATCGCGCGCAAGTAGGCGACCTGACGAACCGGTAAGCCTCGACCGTCGTTTACCGTGACGGAGGGGGTGCCTTGGTGCACGTCACGGTTCATCAGTGCCGGGGCCGCGAGTAGGGTTTTGCTGTAAATGGGTTGCCTGCGCCGTTGTGTATTTCAGTGCACGTCAGCGTCATGGACATGCCTCGGGCGATTTCGTAGGTCATGGTTCCATCCGGTGTGCGAAGACGCAGATGGAGCAACGCTAGCAGGCCACATCGTCCAGGTAACCTGTCAGGTCTGACAGGTCAGGCGATTCTTTTAGTTCGAAAAAACCACGCTGTGGATTTTTCATAACCATCAGCCAATCGATAAAAAAGGCCGGGCTCTCTTTCGAGAGGCCGGCCTTATTCGCAGCGTAAGCGCTTACTGCACTTCAACCGCCAGGCTTTCGCTGATCTTCTGTTGCCAGATCGCCGGGCCGGTGATGTGTACCGACTCACCTTTGCTGTCCACCGCAACGGTGACCGGCATGTCTTTGACTTCGAACTCGTAGATCGCTTCCATGCCCAGTTCGGCGAACGCCAACACTTGCGACTTCTTGATCGCTTGCGCCACCAGGTAAGCAGCGCCGCCGACAGCCATCAGGTACACGGCTTTGTTGTCTTTGATCGCTTCGATCGCGGTCGGGCCGCGCTCGGACTTGCCGATCATGCCCAACAGACCGGTTTGCTCAAGGATCTGACGGGTGAACTTGTCCATCCGCGTTGCGGTGGTCGGGCCAGCCGGGCCAACCACTTCGTCACCGACCGGATCAACCGGGCCAACGTAGTAGATGAAGCGACCTTTGAGGTCGACCGGCAGGGTTTCACCTTTGTTGAGCATCTCGACCATGCGCTTGTGCGCGGCGTCGCGACCGGTGAGCATTTTGCCGTTGAGCAGGACGGTTTCGCCCGGCTTCCAGCTTTGCACGTCTTCCGGGGTCAGGGTGTCGAGGTTGACGCGACGGGCCGACGGGCCGGCTTCCCAGACGATTTCCGGGTAGGCGTCCAGCGGTGGCGCTTCCAGCGAGGCCGGACCTGTACCGTCGAGCACGAAGTGTGCGTGACGGGTGGCGGCGCAGTTCGGGATCATGCACACCGGCAGCGAGGCGGCGTGGGTCGGGTAGTCCATGATCTTCACGTCGAGCACGGTGGTCAGGCCACCGAGGCCCTGGGCGCCGATGCCCAACTGGTTGACCTTCTCGAACAGCTCCAGACGCATTTCTTCGATGCGGTTCTGTGGGCCACGGGCTTTCAGCTCGTGGATGTCGATGGATTCCATCAACACTTCCTTGGCCATCACCGCAGCTTTCTCGGCGGTGCCGCCGATGCCGATGCCGAGCATGCCCGGTGGGCACCAGCCGGCGCCCATGGTCGGAACGGTCTTGAGCACCCAGTCAACGATCGAGTCGGACGGGTTGAGCATGGCCATTTTCGACTTGTTCTCGGAACCGCCGCCCTTGGCCGCCACGTCCACTTCCACGGTGTTGCCCGGGACGATGGAGTAGTGAATCACGGCTGGGGTGTTGTCCTTGGTGTTTTTCCGAGCGCCCGCCGGGTCGGCGAGGATCGAGGCACGCAGGACGTTTTCCGGCAGGTTGTAGGCGCGACGCACGCCTTCGTTGATCATGTCGTCCAGGCCCATGGTGGCGCCATCCCAACGCACGTCCATGCCGACGCGCACGAACACGGTGACGATACCGGTGTCCTGGCAGATCGGGCGATGGCCGGTGGCGCACATGCGCGAGTTGATCAGGATCTGTGCCATCGAGTCACGTGCCGCTGGCGATTCTTCGCGCAGGTAGGCTTCGTGCATCGCCTGGATGAAATCCACGGGGTGGTAATAGGAAATGAACTGCAGGGCGTCGGCAACGCTCTGAATCAGGTCGTCTTGCTTGATCACGGTCATGAGTCGCGCTCCTCTAAAAGACGGGAACATTCAATAAGGTGCCTGCGGCTTGGGTGCATCGGTCGGTCGCAAGCACCTTTCAAGGCACGCCGGGGCTGCTGGCGCGACGCTAAAAAGGCGCGGCAGTATACCGCGCCTCGGTGGGGCATACACGCGCCGGCAGTCATTCGTTGGTCGCATGTCTTTCGCATAATCCTGCAGGAGCTCCTACCGGGAATATGTGGGTTTTTGACGTCAATTTTCGGGCCTGAAAATCGGTGGTCATTTATCGACCGGGCCTCTAAAGTGGCAGCCGGTCTGTAGAGTAGGACACTCGGTCAGCCTCCTATCGCACGGTGAGTCAACGATTGACCCATAACGCCATTCAACGTCTTTTAATGAAACGTTTTGCCCTCGCTGCAGCCACCTATGGATTGGCTTTGCTGCTGCTGTGGCTGGCGTTTTTTACCGGTCATTACGACCAGACCCTGAGTTCTGTGGTCATCGGCAGCGCGCTGGTGGTGATCAGTCAGGCGACCCTGTTCGGGCTGTTCTGGAGCGGGCGCAACCAGCGCTTTGCCGACCCCAGCCTGACCGAAGTGCAGGTGCTGCTCGGGCTTGGCTGGCAGACCTGGCTGATCGCCCATCTGGACGAGGCGCGGGGCGCCTTTCTGGTGTTTTATGTGCTCATCCTGCTGTTTGGCCTGTTCCATCTCAGTCGACGCGCGTTCATTCGCTGCGCGCTGATGGTGTTCTTCAGTTTCTCGGCGATCACCTTATGGGATGGCTACTACTTCCTCTTGCCCGAGCCTGCGCTGGCGGCATTGCAGGTGTGCATTCTGGCGATGGTGCTGGCGTGGCTGGTGCTTTACGCACGTTTCGTGCAGATCTCGCGGCAGCGCATGCGCCAGCGCCGGTTTGCCTTGCAGGCGCATCAGGACACGTTGCGCGGGATGATGCGCCAGCTCGAAGACCTGGTGGCCACTGACGAACTGACCGGGCTGTTCAATCGCCGGCACTTTCTGCGCCTGGCCTCGCGTGAATTGAATGCGATGGACAGCGATGTGGCCCACGGTCTGGCGTTGATCGATCTCGACCACTTCAAACGCATCAACGACCTGCACGGCCATGCCGCCGGCGATCAGGTGTTGCAGGCCTTCGCCGGTGTCGCCCAGGCGTGTCTGCGCGACGGCGATGTGCTGGCGCGTTACGGTGGTGAGGAGTTTGTGGTGTTGCTGCCCGATTGCAATGCCGAACGGCTGACCGCATGTTGTGAGCGCTTGCGCATTGCCTTCACTGATGTCGAATTGATCGGCCTGGATGTGCGCAATCTCAGCCTGTCGGCCGGCATGACCCTGTTGGAACTGGGCGATGATCTCGATGACGCCTTGCAACGCGCCGATCAGGCGCTTTACCGGGCCAAGCGTGACGGCCGTAATCGTTGCGCGGCCGCGTGGGAGAACGCCGATGCCTGAACTTCGTGTCGGTGAACAACACTGGTCGGTGGTGACGGGCAGCAACCTGCTCGACGTCCTCAATCAAAACGGTGTCGCCGTGCCTTACAGTTGCCGCGCCGGCAGTTGTCATGCGTGTCTGGTGCAATGCGTGCAAGGTCTGCCGGCTGACAGTCGACCGGACGCCTTGAGCGCCGAGCAGCGTCAGCAGGGCTGGCGCCTGGCGTGTCAGTGCCAGGTGGTTGAAGACTTGCAGGTGCACACCTTCGACCCGATTGCCGACGGTCGCCCGGCGGTGGTCGAAGCCCTCGACTGGCTCAGCGACAACGTCCTGCGCCTGCGCCTCGTCCCGCAACGGCCGTTGCGCTACAGCGCCGGGCAACATTTGGTGCTGTGGATTGATCACATCGCTCGGCCGTACTCGCTGGCGAGCCTGCCGGAAGAAGACCGCTTTCTTGAATTCCACCTCGATTGCCGCCAGCCCGGCGAGTTCAGCGATGCCGCGCGGCGCTTGCAGATCGGCGATCCGATCCGCCTCGGCGAACTGCGCGGCGGCGCCTTGCATTACGACCCGGACTGGCACGACCGGCCGCTGTGGCTGCTCGCCGCTGGCACCGGGTTGGGGCCGTTGTTCGGCGTGCTGCGCGAAGCCTTGCGCCAGGATCACCAAGGCGCGATCCGCGTCATTCACCTGGCCCATGATGAGCGTGAACACTATCTGGCCAAACCCCTTGCCGCGCTGGCTGCGCAGCGAGAAAACCTCAGCGTCGAGCTATGGACGGCGGCCGAGTCAGCCGCCGCTTTGGCGCAACTGCGGCTTGTCTCACGGCAAACCCTGGCCTTAGTCTGCGGTTCGACGGCCAGTGTCGACGCCTTCGCCAGGCGCCTGTACCTGGCCGGACTGCCGCGTAATCAGCTGCTGGCCGACGTATTCCTGTCCCGTGGTTGAGCGCTAATGCTTATCGGGTTTCATAGGTTCTTTGTGGCCAAGTCTTTATGGTCAGAGGATTTTTTGTGGCAAGGGGATTTATGTGGCAAGGGGATTTTGTGGCAAGGGGATTTTGTGGCGAGGGGATTTATCCCCGTTTGAGTGCGCAGCGCTCGCAAGATTTTGGGGCCGCTGCGCAGCCCAGCGGGGATAAATCCCCTCGCCACAACAATCCCCTTGCCACAAAAGCCCCCCTAGGCACAGAAGTCCCCTGGCCACAGAAGGCACTATCCCCATTTGACCTTCGCAAGCCCGACTATCGCCGAGAGACGCCATGACCGAAGCCATCCTGCTGGAACGCGAGCGCGGTTTGCTCACCCTGCGCCTCAATCGCCCCGACAAGAAAAACGCCCTGACCCGGGCGATGTACAGCCGTTTGGCTGAGGCGTTGAAGCAAGCCGACAGCGACCCCGAGATTAACGCCGTGCTGATCACCGGCAGCGCTGAGTGTTTCACCGCCGGCAACGACATCGCCGACTTCATCCAGCAACCGCCGAGCGACCTCGACAGCCCGGTGTTCCACTTCATGCTCAACCTGCTTGAGTGCCGCAAACCGGTGATTGCCGCCGTGGCGGGCGCCGCAGTGGGCATTGGCACCACGTTATTGCTGCATTGCGATCTGGTCTACGTGGCCCGCGATGCACGGTTGCGTATGCCGTTCGTCAACTTGGGCCTGTGCCCGGAATTCGGCTCCAGCCTGATCCTGCCGCGCTTGCTCGGCCAGGCCAAAGCGGCGGAGTTGTTGTTGCTCGGTGAAGGCTTCAGCGGTGAACAGGCGGCGCAGTGGGGGATTGCCACCGAAGCGTTGGGCAGCGGCGCTGCGGCGTTGAGCAAGGCGCGGGAGATGGCGTTGCGTTTTGACGAACTGCCGAGCGAAGCGGTGCGTATCAGCAAGCAATTGATGAAGGCGCCGGATCGCGAGTTGATCCGCAGGGTGATCGAGGAGGAGGGTATGTTGTTCACCCAGCGCCTGCGTTCGCCGGAAGCATTGGCGGCGTTGAGCGGATTCATCAAACGGCATTGAAATTGTCGCTGACCTGACTGGCCTCATCGCTGGCAAGCCAGCTCCCACAGGTTTCTTTGTTGATCAAGTACAGTGTGTACAACTCAATCCCTGTGGGAGCTGGCTTGCCAGCGATGAGGCCCGAACAGGCACCACATCTTCGGAACATCAGAAAACAAAAAGCCCCGGCACTCACATGGCGGGGCTTTTGTTTTTCGAACAACCGATCACTCAGACCTGTGGGTCGCCCACGTGCAGGATCTTCATGCCGTTGGTGCCGCCGGTGGTGTGGTAGCTGTCGCCCTTGGTCAGGATGACCCAGTCGCCTTTTTCCACAACGCCGCGCTTGACCAGCTCGTCGATCGCCTTCTGGCTGACTTCGTGCGGTTCCAGCGAAGCCGGATCGAACGGTACGGTGTACACGCCACGGAACATCGCGGCGCGCGCCTGGGTTTCGCGGTGCGGCGAGAACGCATAGATCGGCACCGAAGAACGGATGCGCGACATGATCAGCGGGGTGTAGCCACTTTCGGTCAGCGCGATGATCGCTTTAACGCCCGGGAAGTGGTTGGCGGTGTACATGGTCGCCAGCGCGATGCTTTCGTCGCAACGGGTGAATTCCTTGCCGATACGGTGGCTGGAAGTCTTGCCAGTCGGGTGCTTTTCAGCGCCGACGCAGATGCGCGCCATCGCTTGAACCGCTTCCAGCGGGTACAGACCTGCTGCGGATTCAGCAGACAGCATCACGGCGTCGGTGTAGTCGAGCACGGCGTTGGCCACGTCGGACACTTCGGCGCGAGTCGGCATCGGGTTCTGGATCATCGACTCCATCATCTGGGTCGCGACGATCACAGCCTTGTTGTGGCGGCGTGCGTGCAGAATGATTTTCTTCTGAATGCCCACCAGCTCGGCGTCGCCGATTTCCACACCCAAGTCACCACGAGCAACCATCACCGCGTCGGAGGCCTTGATCAGGCCGTCGAGGGTTTCGTCGTCGGCTACGGCTTCGGCGCGTTCGATCTTCGCCACCAGCCAGGCAGTACCGCCGGCTTCGTCGCGCAGTTGACGGGCGTATTCCATGTCGGCAGCGTCACGCGGGAAGGATACCGCGAGGTAATCGACTTCCATTTCAGCGGCGAGCTTGATGTCGGCCTTGTCTTTTTCAGTCAGGGCCGGCGCGGTCAGGCCGCCACCGCGACGGTTGATGCCTTTGTGGTCGGACAGCGGGCCGCCGATGGTCACGGTGCAATGCAATGCATCGTCAGTTTGGGTATCAACGCGCATCACCACACGGCCGTCGTCGAGCAGCAGCTCGTCGCCTACGCCGCAGTCCTTGACCAGATCCGGGTAGTCGATGCCGACCACTTGCTGGTTGCCTTCGGTCAACGGATGGCTGGTGGAGAAGGTGAACTTGTCACCGATCTTCAGCTCGATCTTCTTGTTGGCGAATTTGGCGATACGGATTTTCGGGCCTTGCAGGTCACCCAGCAGGGCGACGAAGCGACCGTGCTTGGCGGCAATGTCACGCACCAGTTTCGCGCGAGCCTTGTGCTCGTCGGGGGTGCCGTGGGAGAAGTTCAGACGGGCAACGTCCAGGCCAGCCAGAATCAGCTGTTCGAGAACTTCCGGCGAGTTACTGGCCGGGCCAAGGGTAGCGACGATTTTGGTACGACGGACGGACATGCAAAGACTCCTGAGTTCAAGCGCAAGCGAAGGCTACTATGCTCTTGGGGTGTAGTCATTGTTCGAATGCACTACTTTTTGTGAAGGGCTTTGTTATTACTTTCTTTATTGAACGCGACGAACGCGACAATCGGCACAAACCGTTCTGAAGATTTCCGGCGCAAGGTCGATACAGAGCACAAGACAGGAGAACCCCCCATGCGATTGTTGCCCATTGCCGCCCTTGCCCTCAGCGTCCTCGCCGTCACGGGCTGCACCCGTTGGTCGATGAACCACCATTTGAACAACGCCTACAGCGCCTATGATCGCGGCAATTGCGAGCAGGTCATGCTGGAGCTGTCCAAGGTCGAACGCGCCAGCCGTGCCCGCCCGTACGTGTGGCCGGAAGTGTCGATGATGCGCGGCCAGTGCCTGGAACGGCAGAAAATGTTTGTTGATGCTGCGCAAACCTATCAGTTCATCATGGCCTCGTACCCGAACAGCGAATACGCCTACCGCGCCCGCGCCCGTCTGGAAACCCTGCAGAGCCTGGGCCATTACCCAACGCGCAGTGCTGCAGCCGTGGTACACCCGACGCGTTTCTGATGACAGTTGTCATACAAACGCTGGCCGTGTGTACAGGCTGAGCTATAGTCGAATGATCCGGTTTCAGCGCGTTGGCGCTGTTCCGGGGCAACACCTGCGACTGGCAAGTGGTCAAGTGACGGCGAGGTAGCGATCGGCACACCGGAAGCGGGGAGAGCGGGCCTGCAAGGCAGGTTCGTTCCGAAGCAAAAGTGCGGCTCCGTGACGGAGCCCTGCCTGGCGAACTGCGCATGTTTACCGACCGCCGAATCGAACGGCATCAACTGCCGTACTTTCTGAGAGTGTTCAACAGCATTACCGACAAACCGATCGGCTTTCTCGGCAACGTCTCCGAAGACGGGCTGATGCTCATCAGCCAGTTACCGATGATGATCGGTGTGGATTTCAGGCTGCGTCTGAAAATTCCCATGGATGAAGGCTGCCAGCAGGTCATCGACCTGACGGCGTGTTGCCTGTGGTGCCATGAAGACGCGACCCCGCAGCATTATGACGCGGGTTTCAGCCTGCACCGGCCGCCGCCGGAGTACGGGCAACTGGTGCAGGCGTTGAAGCAGTACTTCAGTTTTCAGCCGCTGCCAGCTTCCGCCTGATACAGCAAACGCCAAAGCCAAAGATCGCAGCCTGCGGCAGTTCCTGCAGAGGGCTGCGATCTTTTGGTCTTCATCCGTTCATGGCAACTGCGTGCTCACTGTCGAGCGCCTTCTCCGCCAACAACAACCCCATCTCGCTCAACTGATAAATCGCCATCGCCAGATGCCGTGGTGTGTCTTCCAGGCTGTCCGCCAGATCGAGCAACAAAATGCTCACCGACGAAAACGTTTCGTAGGTCTGGATGGCGATGGCTTCGGGATTGATGTCAGGGGCAACGACGAACATCTGCATCGCGCGATCGACGGAGTTGCGTGAAGCGGGTTTGAAGATGGGATACCCGACTGGATGACGCTTGTACACATTGATGACACACCCCGAGCGACTAAACCCGACCACTGATCATCAGCGGCACGCATCAAGTTACGGGGCATCAGCAAAGCGCACAAGCCGGCGGATTCTGGCGGATGTGTAGGCAAAGGCGCGAGGATTCGTAGCCTCTATTCCTTTGTCTTGAAAGTTTCTGAAATACCCGGGAAAACCTTACAACCGCTGGTCGGGACTGTCAGTTCTGTCAGGTGGCAGCCACTGGTCAACCTGCTCTTCTTGGTTGGGTTATTCCCCTGATATTTGCACCTGCACTCTCATCCGGAGCCCAATATGGACGAGCCAACCCTCGCGTCTGTCGACACCAATGATTCCTCACCAAAGGTGAAGTTGCTTGCGCCAGTCATACTTCTACCTGCCAAGGGCTCCATCGAGGATTCACGACCGATCATCAGTGGCGATGTGGCTTACCAAAACGCGTTGATCGAGGTGTTCTTCGACACCACCGATGTCCGGCTTGGTTGGGGCTATGGCGGTGCCGATGGTCGCTGGACCCTTACCACCTTCGACAGAGACATGCCCCATGGCCTGAACGCTCTGTCGGCGAAACAGACATTGGGTGCGGATTTCTCCGACCGTGGCTTTCGTCGCACATTCTATGTTCGCCCGGCACCGCTGCCTAACGTCGGCATCAGCTACCCACCCCCCACGGGCGTAAGGTTCGCCGGCAAGGGCATTCCCAATGCGCGAGTGACCGTGTACCTCTCGGCCCAGCAGCTCATCTCCAGTGCTACCTATGTCGATGCCCGAGGTGACTGGTCGCTGGAGTTCCCGCGGGTACTGCCGAATATCTTTCGAATGAATGCCGAGCAGGCGATCCAGGTTGACACGCCGCAGTGGATTCCCTCGCAGCCCACACCGGACCGCGAGCTGAGGTTGATGCCGCCTCGCCCGGGCTTGAACCCGGTGGTTGAAACCGCGCAGGTTCCCACCTTTAACGGCTCGCGCAATGTTTGGGGGGATGTGGTGGGGCAGATTCAGATCAAGCTCAACGGCAATACCCATCCGCTTTTACCGTTGTATGCAGGCAATGGCGCCACCTTCTCCATTACTGCCTCCAGCAAAATAGCCCCAGGTCGTTACGAAGTGTCGGCGTTGCAATGGGTGAACACGCATTGGTCGGAGGCGACCATCCTCAATGAACAATTGCGCATCGTGCCTCTGCCCACCACCTTCATTGAACCGCCGTTGGGTCTGCCGAGCGGTCAGTCTCCGCGGATCAGCGGAGAGGGCGCCTGGTACCCGGGAAAGGTCAAGTTGAGCGCCAACGGTACAGAGTTGACGATTATTGATGTGCAGGCCAACGGAACGTGGTCATTTCCTGCCAACAAGTTGTGGAACCCTGGAGCCTATGAGCTGAAAGCGCAGGTATTGGCTAACAATGAGGTATCACTTGAGCAGGCACGCTCGTTCTCTGTCAAAACTCCAACGGCGATTGTCGATCCTGCGGGCAGTTCAGCCTCGCCCCATCACGTAACGTTATCCGGAACGGGCTGGGAGGGGGCGTGGGTAGAAGTCTTTCGATTCCAGAACAGAACGCCGCTTGGCCGTGGGCAAGTCATCAACGGCACCTGGCACGCCGATTTGGCTGAGCAGCCTGTCGGGGCTCTGGACGTTTACACCGTCCAGACTTACGCCAATACCCACCACTCCGATGAGTCTGCCAGGTTCACGATAACGGTGGCGGTGCCGGTACCGGTCATTACTAACCCCGGTGCAACGGGGCCACGCACTTTTACCCTGCGCGGAACCAAGGGTGTCCCGGGGGGCACTGTTGATTTGCTGTTCAATGGTAAGCCCTCACCCTATAAGGACATCGAGGTTGCCGCGAGTGGCTCCTGGGAGGTGAACATCGACGCCGGCGTCGGGCCGCTGACCCTCACTGGCGTGCAAAAATTCAAAGGTCAGCCCTCCAGCGTCAGTGCGGCAGTCGCGATAACATTGCTGCCCAATATGCCTTCGCTGGAAACGCCAGCCGAAAGCGAGTACCTCTCCACGCGACCTGTCTTTTCCGGTTTCGGAGATTCCGGGGATACTGTTTTTGTGGTCAAGAACAACGCTGCAACCGTTATTTTGGGAGCTGTTGTCGTGGCACCCGACGGTACCTGGTCGGTTCGTTCAGCGTTGGAACTACCTGCAGGGGCGCCTTATGCGTTTTCAATCGAGCAACGACGCGATAGTTACAATTCCGGTTGGCATAAAACGCGAACGTTTAATGTACTGGCTACGGCGCCGACGTTTGAAGTGCCGGCAGCCTTTGACCGGCTCGGTACACAACCGCAGGTGAGTGGTCGGGATGTGGCTGGCGCGAAGATTACCGTGGCGGACGCCTTCGACTCGCAGAAAACGCTGGGTCCTGTGGCGACAGCTGATGCAACGGGGGAATGGAGGGTGCCGTTGAGTAGTGTCTTGCCGCCCGGACAAAACCGCATTCAGCTACGTGCTGCCCGACCGGTGGCGGGCGCGGCAGATGCACTGTCTGACTGGAGGTTAAGCGAGCCGTTTATTGTCGAGTCGGTGTAGGTGATGGTGAGTTGAGCAAAAAAGAAACAACCTTCAGGACTGCCTGAAGGTTTTTTGAAAGGCTCAGCCAATGATCGTGCGCGCGGCACCGGACATTGGATCCCCCCAACGACTTAACCCTGGACGCCGAGGATCATCGCCCGGGCATTTTTCGTGGCTCAGCCGGGCTTTCTTTCCAGTGACGCAACCACACAAATCACAGATCTTGCGATTGCTGGCGCCGGTCAGGGCGGCACCTATCCGGTAGGCGAGCCTGTCGGGTGTGTCGGTTTGATGCGGGCAGGCATTACACGCGCTGATTCGCTGTTCGAACAGATCGTTATCTGCGGCCTTGAAGCCCTCACGACTCCAGGCTACGAAAGAACTGGCGGCTTTTTTCAGCAAGGCGCGGTTGTCCAGTTCCACGTAACGGGCAGGCACCGGTTCGACGCTGTTGCCGGTGATCGATTCGCCATGGTCTGGGTGCGCCAGTAGGTAATCGCGAAACGCTGGAGCGGGGCGGGCAATGAAGAGATTGGTGGCGTAACCCGGATTTTTGATGATGGCGGCAAACACTTCGCGCGTAATGGGCTTCTCAAGTCCCAGATACTGCCCGAGTTGCGCGCAGGCGTCCTTTACGCTGGCAAATGCCTTGAAGTCAGGAGGCAGGTCCTGATGGTGATGGGGCGTCATGGGTCGACTCCTGATTTTCGATGAGCGTGGGCTGGCAGGCTTGCAGGCCGGTGATCGCCGAACATTCGCTGGCGACCGCCGCTGCATGACTCATGATCAGTTGGAGGTTGGCGTGATGCAGGACGGCTCGGGTAAAAATCCCATGGATTTTTTGTACGTCTCGAGACGGCAATCAAGCGTCGTGCTGGCACATCCGGACTCGGGCTCATCCGCTTTGCTCGGGATTTCAATGAACATCGCACTGACTTGGCTCAAAGCATCGTGAATGACCTTGCTATAGAGCGGATTGAATACCGTCTGCAAGACAGATGGGGCCAGGTAATCGACGATGGCTTTGCAGCGTAACGTGTAAGGTGCCTCGCGCTCGAAGCGTTTAACCAGATAGCCCAGCACCAGGGCCATACCTTGCCATTCCAAGTGTTGGGCACGCACCAGGCCTCCTTGCACCAGCACATACGGCTGCGAATCCAGCACGAACGAAAAAGCGTTTGCCTGACGAGAAGACGTGTCGAAGATGAAGTGGATGTGCGGATAGAAAGCATGAAAAGTCTTCAGCAGCCACAGGAAGTTGCCGGCTCGTTGCGGGTCGCGAGTCGATTCAGCTTGTTGAAGCTCCTGCACTTCACTGGCCTGAGATTGTGTGAGAAACCCCTGGTTCATTGCCGACGCGGGTATTTGCAAGGTGACACTGTGATCACCCTGGAGCGTGATGCTACCGGTGCCGGCACTGAGAATGGCGATCGCCTTGCTGCTGCCCGCCGACGCCAGGAAGGACTTCAGGTCGATTTCCGGGCGCTGTGCCAGTGCCACGCCTTGCTGACGAGTGGCATGGGCATCGACGATCGCGTCGTGGGCTCGGGTGGTGACTGTGGGGACTGAGCCGCGCGGCACCGCAAAGCCTTTTTTTGCCAGTTCGTCGTAATACAGTTGTGCCGCATAGTCAGCCGACAGAACGCGACCGATCGCCAGCAGGTGGCCATCAAGGTTCTGTGGTTCTCCGATGGATGTAGCGATGTTCCAGACACCGCCAGTGTAGCTTTTGATTTCCAGCCGGGTGATTTCGGCGGTAGTACCATCGATCAACATCAGGCGATAGCCTGGCACCAGCATCTGCGCCTGGATTAACCGCTTGTCCTCCCCCAAAAACGGATGATTGAGGGTGGCGACCAAGGTCTCGGTTTCATTGCCGATCCGCAAGGAGACATAGGCCATTTCCGGTTGAACGCTTGTCGCGGAGGTGCCGTTGGAAAAGGCGATCGTGCCGACCCTGGATTGACCATCGGCGTCAAAGGCCAGCACCGGGTCATCTACCACGAACATCTGAATCGGCTTGCTCGCTGTGGCGGACTGCAGTACTGGCGAATCGTACGCCAGGCAAGAACATGAACAGAAGCAAATGATTTCCGTCACTGGATCCTCAACCTGAACCAGGTGGTTTACCTGCCAGCCGTTCTCTTTGCATATTTTGTTGACGTATTCGGACACTGCTGCGCAGTGTTGTTCTGCACACATTTCGGTGCCTAAGGACTTCATTGTGTTGCTCCCTTTCAATTGAGTAACGGTGCAGGTATGCGACGATGAGGCGCTCGCTTTCTGTTGCAGAACGCAGAAGCTGGATCACACCTCTACTTCCAACAATGACGCCCCCTCTGGCACCCACGAAGATTAAGCGTGCGGATTGAAACGCTGCCTACTGTCAGATCTGACAGGTCGGTTAGCCGCTCGTCGGGACTGTCAGTTTTTACAGGTAGACGCACAACTTCCCTCTGGCCAATTAATGAGCACACGAAATCCAAGTGCCAAGGCGAGGGGAGTGGGTCGATGGTGAAGGAAGCGCTTCAACAGCTGGTTACGCCGGCCATCACCACGCCAGCGAGAGGGACGGTGATTGATCTCGGGGCGCAGACCATCGCCGGGAGCAAGGCCATCGCCGACGCCACTGTCAGCCTCTTTCGCGATCTGATGCCGCAGCCATTGGGAGAAACCCAAACCATCAGTCCTGAAGGCGATTGGAGCATCAGCATTACGCTGGACAAGCCTGATGTCGGTGAACTGATCCTGCTGGTGCAGCAGAAAAACGAGACGGATTCCTCGGCAGTCAGCGAGGCGTATCCACTGATGGTTCGTCCCTCTGCGCTGGCTCACTTTGAGTCGCGGCTAACCACGCAAGGCAACGTGATCTGTTCGGGATATTCGGACTTCCCGGGCGCCACTGTGACGGTTGAATGCAATGGCCCGGCAGGACGCATCGAGTTGAGTGACACGGTGAGGGATGACGGTCAGTGGCGAGTCGAGTTTCCGGCTGTCGTGCCGGGTCCATACAACTTCTCGGCGCTGCAACGAGTGGCACAAGTAGCGTCTGCATCCACCGCCGGTACGGCCGTTGCGGTCGCCGTTCCCACACCTGTTTTTGAAAGCCTGCACGTTGTCGATCAGGTGCCGACGTTCAAGGGCATTGGCCACCAATGGGCAGGCCAGAATGCCGCTCGAGTGGAGGTGTGGATTGCCAATGGTGCTGCACAGTCTTCAGCTGAAGTCATTGATGGTCGCTGGGAGATTACGGGCAAGGAATGGGCTCCAGGCGCTTACCACATCGAATTTCAACAAGTGTTCAATACGCTGAGATCGGCATACGTCATGCTGGAACCAGACGCTCTCATTGTGACCCCCGTTAGCCCCACTATCGATCAGCCGTTGCCAGACGCTGTGATCGATGAACAGACGCCAACTTTTGCAGGCAGGGCAATCGCCAATGCAAGTGTCGAGTTGCGGACGCTGGATGGGGATGTGTTCGGCCCCACAGTAGCCGATGCTCTAGGGGGCTGGACGTTCCAGGTCGCGGCCGATACTCCGTTGGCGCCGATCAGCCAGACGCTTCAGGCTCGGCAGGTCGTACAAGGGATCGCGTCTGAGTGGGTATCGTGTACCTTCCGAGTGACAGTCCCTGAGCCGGAATTCACCACCCCCTCCGACAATGACGTTGTCGACGCCCCCCCACAGGTGCAAGGGCGGGGCTGGCCCCGCGCAGACATATTTGTCTATCGCGAAGACGGCATACCGATGGGACAAGCCATGGTCAAGCCAGACATGACCTGGACAATGCAACTGGCCAATGCTCCTTCAGGCCCCTGCACGATCAGAGCGCTCCAGGTTGTCGACGGATACGCTTCTGCGCTGAGCGAAGATCGGCACTTTGTCGTGCAGACCCATGCCCCGGTGATTCTGGGTCCCGCAGCCAACGCCTATGTGCAGCGGGAGACAACGGTATCGGGGACAGCGGTTGCCGGTTCAGTCATAGGCCTGGAAGTGAAGATAGACCAGCGTTTGCAACCGGCGGTCGAAAACATCCGGGTCAACGCCAACGGTGAATGGAGTGCCGCCATAGCGCCGACACCCGATGTGGGACCTGCGACGGTTCAGGCGTTTCAGGACTATTACGGAGAATCAAAACCCAGCCCCATCGTCTCGTTCAATGTCACCCCGCAAACGCCGGTTTTCGACAGTGAGTGGGATGGGTCGACGGTCGGCCCGTGGCCGCTCATCTCCGGCAAAGGCTACCCCGGCGACACCATGGTCGTCGTCACGGGTGTCTCGACGGTGTTGATGACCTCTATGGTTGACGTCGATGGCAACTGGCAGCACCCCCCAGATTCCGGCCTGCAAGCGCCGACAGCAGTGCTGAAGGTCAAGGCCCGGCGACATGCGACGACGACCTTCGATTCACCCTATTCACCTGACATCTCCCTGGCAGTGGACCCATTGATAGCGCAGATCTTGATGCCGCAATTACACACCCGCGCGGTGCGCGGCAAAGTGAATATCTGCGGCCGTGGCCTGGCCGGCGCGACGATCGATTTGTTCGTCAACGAGGACGCCTCTCCGATTGCCACGAAGATCCCGGTCACCGTTGAAGGCTGGCAGGTCGAAGTCGCCATGGACCATCCCGCGCCGATGAAGGTTGTGGCGGTACAGAGTAAAGAATTGCTCTGCGCAACGAGTCCGGTACAGGTTTTCGATGTGGTTCCCGCGGCGCCCGAGTTCACCTCGCCGCAACCGGGAAGCGCAGAAACAGGTTGGCTGACTTTCAGAGGAACAGGTTTTACCGGGGACACTGTCGAGGTGTTCGACGCCAGCGATGAAGCGGATGTCCTGGCCGTTGGCAGCGTATACGGCGACAAATGGGTTGCGCCGAGCAATCGCCGCTTGCCGCTGGGTGAGATCAGTGTGTCGGCACGGCAAAGCCGAGGCGGCCAGCAGTCTGACGTGACCGAGCCCCTCACGTTCAAGATTGTCACTTGACCGTCAACCCGTTCGCGATCTGAACGCTGCGTTAACCATAACGAAGCGCTTCGCCCAGTCCTGAGCAACGTTGTTCATGCAGTAACAGTCTCAAGGAGAGACCGCCTATGTCCCATTCCTCTCAACGGCCTGTCGATCAACTGTTTCGTGCAGTGTTCGGTGACTCTGCCTCGGTGACATCGGCATCGGCCCGGCTGGACCCATTCCTCGCGTCCAGGGACAGTGTTTTTGATCTGGTGAACCTGCGCCCGGCCGAGCTTTCCCGGAAAACCGGGTTGAGTATCGAGGACGCAACTCAGTTGGCCGGGCGCGCCAACAGTCTGGCCCTGTACATCGCACGCGCATTCCGCGAGCAGCGTCAGGTACTCAAGTCCCCGTCCGAAGCGCCTCAGGGCCAAGGCGTGCGGGCGCTGGTGGAGCTGCCGACATTTATAGACCAATTCAAACCTGACTTTACCGCCGCCGCCCCAGTCGATGCGATTGAGTCGGCCTATTCACCTTTGGCTTACCTGATTGCGCTGTTGAAGTGGATGTACGATGAAGTCGTCCCGTTGGCCGACCCGCTGACTTATCAACCGCTCACCACACGCCGTCCCGAGCTGATGCAGTTTTTGATGGACT
Organism: Pseudomonas sp. GM80; assembly: GCF_000282515.1. Classification (GTDB taxonomy): domain Bacteria; phylum Pseudomonadota; class Gammaproteobacteria; order Pseudomonadales; family Pseudomonadaceae; genus Aquipseudomonas. The sequence goes on along the minus strand of NZ_AKJD01000061.1, from coordinate 38,837 downwards.
CCATGGCTGTTCGGCGCAGCGCACCGGCACTGGAAATCGTCAATCATCTGCTTGAAGCGCAGATCAAGGAGAAGTTGGGCCGCGACAAGGATGTTGATGCTTTGCTGCGTCGTTCGAGGCATCCGCACAAGCTTCCCTATGATCCGGACTGGCACGCTATTACCTATGTGCTTGGACGCGCCGGCGACCACGTCACTTTGGGTGATCTCATCGGATGGACCGATATCGGTTTCCCTTACTTCAAAAACAAAAACGCTCGGGGTCGCCAGTCAGACACGGCGCTGCGCCTGTTGAGCGGCTTGGGGCCGGTTCAACAGACGCTGTTACTGGAGAGTCCGTATTTTTCGCTCGGTACCCATAGCGTGCACTCAGCTACGCAACGGGTCGATCCTGGTACACGATTGATTGATCCTGACCCTGCTAAATCCGCCGGTGATTTTTACCTGACTAACTTTGGCTATATAGGCTTGAAAGACCTCATGCAGGTCTGGGTTTTGCGCATGTCCTTGAGGCTGGACAAGGAGGGTGTCGAAGCTTTTTTTGCCCTCGCCGACCATGCTCCGACGCTTTCGCCCAATGCCTTGTTGTTGCATCCCGAGGACACAACAGTGTCGGCGGCGCACTCAGGTGCCGCGTACATCAATGCGACAGTTGACCCGGCGATAAGTCTTGCTCGAACCGGACCCGGTGCTGAGTTCGAACTGCAGAATATCGATAACTCGAACGAACATCGCATGGACCGCATCAACCGTAAACGGCGTCTCGATCTGTGGCTGGATTTGACCCCGCGCGAAAGTGATCGACTGATCATGGCGGCCATTCTCGCCGAGCAGCGAGGCGGATCCGGCAATACCGATATCTGGATCAGCGGCAAGACCTTGAGCGCACTGGGTCTGTTTCAGGAGTTGAGGGCGCGCTACAACTGCCCGGCGGAAGATTTTGCAGTGTTCATTGGACTTCTTTCGCCCTATCGCCATGGCGAAGCCGTGGCGCAATTTGATCTTGTCTTCAATAGTCAGACACCTTATCGAGAGCCTCTGCAGCTGGAAGACCGCACATTTGAGATTGTCCCCAGCAGTGAGCAGGACATGCGCATCGCGCATCAGATCTGTAGCGTGTTGAATATCAATTTCGGGACGTATCGTTTTTTGGCCACGCTCATTGCCAAGTCTTTTTCTTACAAGACCCGGCTCGAATGCAGCCTGGAGGTGTTTTCAAGTTTTTACCGGATGGTCACCCTCGCGCGGCTGTTCAAGATCACTCCCGTGGAACTGGGCTCGCTGCTCCAGACGTTGGACAACGGGGGCGACGGGTGGGTAGCGCAGCTGGCCGGTGTGCCTGACATCCAGACGCGAACAAGCGCCGAAACTCCGGACGCGCTCAGCGTGATTCGCGCCTTGATGATGTGTGTGCAATGGTGCAACGACAACGATGTTTCTGCGCTCTGGTTGGCGCAGAACGTAAACCCGGTGCAGGTGACGCCGGTTCAGACGGATGCGCAGAGCCGCTTGCTGGAGCAGTTGCGCAGGCAGGTTCAACCGGTGTTGTTGCTCGAATTTGCATTGATCTCGGCAGGCGTGCCGCCTGGTCACAATGGGCAGGACGGTGTGTGGTTGAGAGCGCTGGCGACATTGGTGAACCCGCAGGGACTGATGATCGGGCGAGCAGAGGAAAGCGACAGCGACTACTTGCTCAGAGCAACCGAAACGATTCGACAGGCCGTCAAGTCGGTGATGGACGTGACCACTGGCCCGCATGAGTTGCTGCGGGTCGAAGCGTTGATCCTCGGTGTTCTAATGCCAGTGCGGGCAGCCCAGCAAGAAGTGGTACGCGAGGCGTTGGTGATTTTTTGCAGGCTGTCTTCGGACGTGGTCCTGGCGACTCTGGCCTGGGCGCAGGGCACGCCTTACTTTCTGCTGGACGCGGCATTTAGCCGTATGCCCGAGCAGATAGCATTAGAGGGCGAGCAGGGCGACGCTGAGCCGTTCCTTACATTGATGGTCGAGCTCGAACGACGTAGCGCCATTGTCCGTCAATTCAAGATCAGCGCGACTTTTCTGACGACATTGTTAGTGGATGAACAATACGTCTGGTTCAACCTCAATGAAAAATATGAAATTTCGATCAACACGGTTTACTACCTGTCGCTGTATAGCCGGGTCCTGGCGCTGGGGCAGCAGCCTGAACAGTTCATCCTTGACTACCTGGTGCAGATCAACCGCTTGCCTGCCGATATGTCGCCAGATCAACTGCGGCTGGTACGTGATGCGGCGGCTGAAAGGCTCGGCACCTTCTTCGGCTGGACCATCAGAGACGTCCTGGAATGCGCCCATCACGTTAATCCCCCTGTAGGTGCGGCGCCGTCGAGAGCGCTGATCAGTAACCTGGCGCAGATTGACCTGTTGCTGCGCGTGCATGCGTTCGCCAGGCAAAGCGGCCTTGACTCCACCATGATTCTTGCGCTGGGTCAGCTGCAGCCTCTGGCATCCGAACAGATTATTGCCGCGGCCGCGAAAAACGTACTGGAAACCCTGCAGACTTCTTCTGTGGTGCAACCTGTCGATGAATCCAGGGAAGTGGGGCAGAGCATTACCACTCGCTGCACCGTTGATTCGAACCGGTTGGTGGCAAGGTTGGCGGGTGAGAAGGCGACCTACGTTCTGTACGTCCTGGATTATTTTGGCAAGCCGTTGCGCGGTGTGCAGGTTTACTGGAACACGGATCTGGGGGTCATGCTGACCCCTGAGAGCATGACCGACAATGAGGGACGAACCGAGGCGCTGCTTCAGGCGGGTAACACGGTCGGCACGGCCCATGTGACGTTCAACCTGGACTTCGGGCAGCCTGCCTATGGGCCGGCAACGATCATCGACTGTGATGAGCCATCGCTCAATTTCGACCTCCAGACGGTAACACCTCTGCCGGTGGAACCGGTGCTGGCCGGGCGCCTGAAAGCCATTACGGCGAGCGTGCGATTGGTTGACGATTTCGGCAACGCTGGGGCCGGGCGTTCGGTTGCATGGGCAACGACGCATGGCGAGGTCGCTCCGAGCGAAGCGTTTACCGATGAAAATGGCTTTACCCAGGTGCAGGTGTCCAGTGCCGAGGCGGGTGTTGCCATCCTGTCCGTTACCTATGGCGAGAATCAGAACCAGATTGTCATCCCCGGCAAAATCGAGTTTGTCGATCGACCTTATCTGCAACCCCTCGCACAGGTATCCGAGGCTGTGGCGGGGCGGCCATTACAAGTTCAATGTGCGGTGGCAGGACTTTCCGGTTCGCTTCAGCCCAACGAGGAGGTCATCTGGTGGACGAGCGCCGATCCGACGCGACATACCGTACCAAGTTCGGCGTTGGGAATTTCGCTGTTCGAGGTTCCCGCTCCTGCGGCGGGAGCATTGACGGTGTTTGCCCAGTTCGCTTCGGATATTGCGCTCCAGCTTGAGGTTGAGGTGGCCAGCGATGTCATCATCCAGACGGCGTCTGACGACTACACCTTCCCCGTGGCGGGTGGGCAGGCAATCAGCTTGTGGGTCGCGCTCGTCGAGCCAGGCAGCGGCAGGGCCATTCCCTACTATTCAGTGCTGTGGACAGTGTCCGCCAGCCCCCTTCCCGGCAATCCGGGGCCCCAGACCACCCGGGTACGCAGTACCGCCGACGGTCGTTCGACGCTCCAGTTCCATGAGCAGAAGGTCGGGCATTACACCGTGACCGCCATGCTTGAGGGCAACCCCCTTGAGACGCGAACTTTTAAAATCGAGGTGATTGCAGCACTGGAGTGGAAGGTCATCCTGTTCACTGAGGACCCTCCTGAAGAGACCATCATCGGCATGGGCGACACCCTCAATCTGCACAAGGGACGCCAATATCGTCTCTCTGTCGACCCGGGGACCGGCAGTCCACTGATTGGCTCACAAGCGGCCTTGAGCTGGAGTTCGAAATACCGTCCGGACATGCTCGACATCAAATTCAGCCCAGGGTTGGCCGCACGTCGCGAGTTCACGGGCGAGCCCATGGTGTGGGTCATCACGTGTGGATACGGCAAAAGCGCTTCATTCGAGTTGGGCCTGCATTGTGATCGCGTGCAGCAGGTGCCGAGTTGGCCGGGCACGTTGAGCCCCTTGAATCCGGGCAAATCCCGACCCGGCCGGTAATGCCCGGCCAAACGATGCCGCTTGAGCTTCAGAGATTGCCTTCAGGGAGAGAGTTCATGGAACAGAAGTTTATCAGTGAGCTGGCAGAGGCTCGTCGGGACGCGATGCTCGATTTGATTCTGGGTGAAAAACTCTGGGATGGAAGCGTAGTGCTGAAGACGCCCAACGACCTCTATGAGTACCAGATGATCGACTCACTGGTAGACAGCAACCATGAAGCCAGCCAGTTATCCGTTTTTGTGGATGCGGTGCAACAACACGTGGGTTCGATCGTCCATGGTATGGAGCGTGGATTCGAGGGCGTTGCTATCGCGCCGGAGATTCTCAGTGAATGGCAGTACCGGCTGTCGTACCCGCTCTGGGCAGGTGGTGAGCGCCTGAAGGACTATGCGTACCATTACATTTTGCCGCAGCATCGCCCGAGAAAGACCACGCTGTTCAAAGCACTGGAAAGCAATCTGGGACAGATGCGGCTCACCACCGACTCGGTGCAGGTCGCGGTGCAGGAATACCTGCACAAGTTCGAGCAAGTCAGCAAGCTGACGCTGCGCAGCGGTTACGTCGACGGCTCCAATTCCCAGCGCGCAACGTATTTGTTCGTGGCCCAGGAACAGACAGAGCCCTTCGGTTACTTTTGGCGCGAAGCGCAGGTAGATCTGGACAATCAAAGCACGACACTCAACCCGACGGCGTGGACAGAGTGGCAGCCGATCGGGGTGCTGGCCTCAGGCAAGGTGCTGAGTATTCGTCTGGTGCGCTGGGCTGGCCGCTTGACTGTGGTGTGGGTCGAATGGCGTGAGCGGTCATCCGACGGTGAAAACTTGCAGTTTCGTTGGTCGCTGGAAATCAAGTGTTCATATCTTTCGTTCAACAACAGCTGGTCACCGGCGTTTTCGCTTTTTCAGGAAAACTATGACCGCGACGTATCCGCCGGCCAGTTTATCGCCGTAGTCCTTGCCCAGCCCGACCCTAAAAATGAGCAATTGGCGCTGTTGTACTCGACCCATGCGTCGCTGAACGGGCAGGCGCTGGACGGTGACCTGGAAATATTCCAGACAAGGGACGCGCTGTTTCGACCGGTCCAGAATGACCAGGCCACGCTGCGTGAATTGCAGTTGATTCGTTTCCCCGGCGAATCATTGCAATTCAAGATCGGGCTCAAAGAACGCACGGCCAGCAGCGTAGTACGTGTAGAGAATGGCGCTGGGCAGATAGAGGGCGAATACAACGCCTGTTTTTCTCTGGAGGCCGTCAGTTATCGCACCGTCGAAACAGGCATCACTTGGGACACTTGGTGGGTACGCGGGCGCAGCACGGCGAAGGTGCCGCTCAAATACGCTTTGAAAGAACTGGCCATCGCCTGGAAAGGCAGTTACGCCGGCCAGGATGTAGAGGTTCAGATCAAGCATCGCGGCGAAGCTTCTCTTGACGTGATGTGTCGCCTGTCCGCGCAAGGCGGAGTTGATTTCTCGTTGCAATTGGAGGGTGAGTCGATTGCCGGTTTCAACAAAAGCGACTTCTCCCAAGACGGCGAAATGGACAGCTGGATTGCTACCAAGCCGTATGCGTTGTCGTCGGCACAGCTGTCTCGATTAAGCCTGCTCACGGCCACTGAAATTCTTGATGGCGCAGGTTTTTCGGTATCTGAGTTCAATACGCGTTTCGCCAGTCAGCAGAATATTCTGCGCAACGCCAATCAATACGCCAGCCCGGAGTTCAAAATCACCTTTGCTGCTCGCTCGGTCAATGATCCTCCGGATTGGTCAGGGATCTGCACCCTGGATGGTGCGTTCACCACACCGTGGGTCAGGTATCGCAGAAACTACGGTGTGCCCTTGGGTATGTCGATGCCGTTCTATTTCGGGGTCGAAAAGCCACACAACGGGACGACGTTCGGTCGTAACCATTTCAGCCTGACGTTCAATACGGCTCTGAGGCTTTTCACGGTTCCGTCGATTGATAAAAGCAATGCCGAGGGCGCCGAGTTCCTGGCCTTCAATAACCCGGCACAGCAATTGAAGTACGTACGCCTTAATACCTTGTTTGGTTTTTCACTGATCCAGCGTGCAAGTATTTCCATACAGGCGTTGTTGGCGTGGGAAACCCAGCATATCAGTGAGCCAGCGGCACCCGATGGCAGCGTTGAACTGAGTGGCCCGTTCGAAGGGGCCAACGGCTTGTTTTTCTGGGAGCTGTTCTTCCATCTGCCCCACCTGATTGCGAATCGGCTCGATGCCGAGGGGCGCTATGAGGAGGCCCAGAAATGGTTGCACTACTTGTTCAATCCGATGGACAAGGAAATCACTGAGCCTGTGCAACCCCACCCCGATGATCCGGTGGTCATCCCGGCCCCGGCTTATTGGCGCTGCCGCCCGCTGCTGAGAGATATCATCATTCCAGCCTATGAGGTCCGTGAGCCTGGTGATCCGAATGCCATTGGGTACACCGCCCCCATTCACTTTCGCAAGGCTGCCTTTCTTGCGTATGTGCGGAACATCATCGCGCATGGTGACTGGTTATACCGTCAATTGACCCGTGACAGCCTCACCCAGGCAAAGCTTTTGTATGTGCGTGCGCTGGCCTTGATGGGCACGGCCCCCGAAATCAAGACCTCCCATCAATGGGAGCCGCGAACGATTGCACAGTTGCTTGCCGATGCAGACTCGCAAACGGCGCTGAAACAATTCGAGAGCGAATTCGAACTTCCAGTGACCGATGTCCCCGTAGGCACCTCGGCTCGTACTCAATTCGGGCTGTTGGGCAGCAAGGTGTTTCGCCTGCCGCTGGATGAGGTGGTGGTCAGGGTGTGGAAGGATCTCGACGCGCGGCTGTTCAACTTGCGCCACAGCCTGACACTGGATGGCAAACAAGTGTCCATCCCGCTGTTCAGTCCACCGATTGACCCTGAAGAGCTGCTGATCGCAATGGGGCAGGGGGCCAGCGGACGTCCCAGGAGCGCAGGAGGCCAATTGGTGGTACTGCCTTATCGCTTCAGTTACCTGCTTGAAGTCTGCAAGGGCATGGTCAATACCCTGATCAGCGACGGTGAGCAGGTACGCCAGTACATGGAACTGTTCAATCGTGGCGAGCAGGAAGAATTGCAGTTGAGCCAGGTCACCCGTTTGGGCAGTTATGCGCAGACTATCCAGGAAGGAGCGCTGGCCAATCTGCTCGGCTCGCAAAAAGCACTGGAGCAAAATGCTGCATTGGTTCAGCAACGCATTGATCACTACGCAGCGCTCGTCAAGGAGGGCATCAGCGAGGCCGAGTACGATGTGATGAAAGATACCGAGTTGGCAAAATATCTGGAGCTGGGTGTGGCAGCGTTCCAGACCGTTGGTTCGGGATTGGAGTTGATTCCGAATATTTGGGGCCTTGCTGGGGGGGGCTATCGTCTGGCAGCCATTCCGTATGCATTGGGTGGTGCAATGGGTATTGCGGCCAAGGTTCTGATGATGGACGCCGAGAAAAATGCCATCAATGAGCAGTATCGCCGTCGGGACGTGGAGTGGCGGTTTGCCCTGGATCAGGCCCGGCAGGAAATGCGCGGCGTCAATGAACAGATTGCAGCCCATCAGCACTCCATCAATGCCGCCAAAGCCAACCTGGAACAATCAAGGGTCGCTAGCGCTCAGGCCGTGGAACTATATGAATTCTTCAAACGACGCAGTACCAATGGCGAACTCTACAGTTGGTTGCTGGGGCAACTGAAGTGCATGTATTTCCAGGCTTACGATGCGGTGCTTGGCATGTGCCTGAACGCCCAGAGCAGCTTGATGTATGAAACGGGCGAATATGACGTGAGCCATATCCCTCTCAATACCTGGGATGATCAGTGGCACGGACTGACTGTCGGTGAATCGTTGCGCCATGCTTTGCTGATGATGGAGAAGGCCTATCTCGTTCGACACGAACGTCGTCTGGAGTTGGTCAAAACCATTTCGCTACGCCAATTGCTGACAGGCCCTGATGCCACACCCGAGGATGAAAAACAGTGGGACGATCTGATCAAGGGCGATATTGGAGAATTGACATTCCGCTTGGCGCAAAAGTCCTTTGACGAAGACTATCCGGGTCACTATCTCCGTCAGATCATCTCTGTCTCGGTCACCCTCCCGGCGGTAGTGGCGCCCTATCAGGACGTACGTGCGCTACTGGTGCAAACCGGCAGTCATACCGCCATCAAACCGACGATCGAGTCGGTACGGTATCTTCATCAGGTGGCGTCGGGCGGTGCCGCCCCCAGTGAAGTCAAGGTCAACGTGCGTAGCAGTCAGCGGATTGCCGTGTCTTCCGGGCTGAATGATAACGGCGTTGTTGCGCTGGAGTTTACCAATGGCCGCTACTTGCCATTTGAGGGCACGGGGGCCGTTTCCTCCTGGAAGTTCAAGTTCCCTCGTCATAACGATCCTCGACAAAAGCAGATCATCCAATCTTTGACCGACATCATCTTCCATCTCAGCTATATGGCAGCCGACGGCGGCGCGGCATTTGCCGCTGAGGTCGAACAAGAATTGTAACGCCACTACCCGCAACGCGGTTGAGCAGGCTCGACGCACAGACGCTCGGGCAGTCGATGGCAACGTTAGGACAAGGAAGGCACAACCATGAATACGCCAGCGCTTCTCGCGAACAAGAACCTTATCGTCAATGGAGAGTTTGTCTCGAATGTGGACGGCTGGACATTGTCGGATTACACCAAAGGTACGGCGGCTCAGGAGCTGGACTCCGGGGGCACCCTGCGCTGGCACTTGAAACTGGTCAACGAAGGCGAGGCATTGCAAACGGTTCACGTGCCGGTCAAACCTCAGCCAGGGGTGGTTTATTGTTTGCGGTTTGAGTTTCAGTCGACCAATGGCGCCACGTGTCAGGTTGTGATCAGTCCGGACAGCGGGCCCGAGCAATCCTATGAATTGGTCTCATCGTCGCTGTTGGATAATCCCCAGCCTCTCGTGCTTTATCTGGAAAAATTCGAGCAACCCATCGAATTTTATTCGCCTGCGGAACAACAGGTCACGATCCGCTTTGTCACCCCGGCCAACAGCGGTCAACCTCACCGAGGGTTGCGCGTGACGGGTGTAAGTGTCGAGGTTCAACTGCCCCCATTGCAGGTGCAGTCGTTGAAGTTTGATGGGGATGAGATAGAAACCACCGATAAGATCTTTCTTTGTCGAGGTGCGGGACTGGCAGGTACCGAACCGCACCGACTGTCGATCACACCGAAAGCCGACAGTCCGTGGCTTGGCACCCGGGTTTCACTGTTGCTCGATGAATCTGCCGAGCCCTCTGGAGGCGTCAGTTCGGACCCTGAGTTGGGTCAAGAGCAGCCGATGGAGGGGGGCTGGAAGTTAATCTGCGCCGACATGGATGAGCCGGACACAGAGCATTCGTTAGGGATCCGCAGCGAATACACCGCTGAAATTTATTCAATACCGGCAATGTTGGGCCATTACAGGCTGATACTTGAGGTGGTGGACGGGCCGTTGTACTACCCGGTGGTTGAACTGGATGAAGACATTCCGATCACCGTCCGCGTGAAGTCCTACTACACGCAAAAACCGATGGCCTATCGCAAGGTAACCTGGACGCTCGGGGGCAAGATCTTGGATGAGAGCCATACCAACGCGCAGGGCGATGCGACGTTCACGTTCAAACCCGATAACACGCAAGGCGGGCTGCAGACGATCGTCGCATCGGTAGATAGTTTTTATTACCCGGATAACGCTTCTCTGGAGGTTCCCGTCCGGGTACTGCTGGACAGTCCGTGGCACACGGTCGAGTTGCAACTGGACGAAATCGACGCGGCGCTCTGGGGAGACGCAACGGCTTATCCCAACCGCGGTGGTTCACATCAACTCAAGCTTTTACTGCCCGCAGATCACCCATTGGAAGATACCGATTTTGCCTTGAGCTGGCTTGCTGGGGGGGACTCACCGCAAACACTGGGCGTGGGCTTCAGTCCATCGCTGGAAATATTTGTGCCGTTGGCAGAGGCATCGGTGATATGGACCATGGCCGCCGAGAATAAACGCAACGGTCAATATTCATTGCTTGTGAGTTGTTCAAGGTTGAAAACAGCGTCCAGACCGAACCTGATGAAGCTGGCGCATAACTGGTTGGATAAAGGCGAGACCCGGATGTCCACCAAATATCCGGTCATTGATGACGAGACCGTTGCTTTACTGAGTCTTCAGGTCAGATCGCAAACCATCGACGCTGATGCTCCCGAGGTGATTGTGGGCTGGCGCGTTGGAGAAGGCCCCGTCGTAGAACGCACTACCGGGGCGGGTGGATGGAGTGAGTTCCCCCATCAACCCAAAACCGTTGACCCCATCAATATAACTGCGCAGGTAACAAGCCCGTACGACAAAAGCAGTTTCTCTCATACATTTGTCCTGGCACCGGTGCAGTCCAATCCGTGGACAGAGTTCACCAGCCTCTCGATGCGGGATATGCCATTGGATGCAGCTGTAGGCATTGTCTGCCTGTCGGGGGAGGAGGGACAGCTGAAGCTGGATTCGATCAAGCCCGAGTTTTCCGGCGAATGGATACACCTTGAAATGTCAGATCAGAACCCGGAACTCGATCTGGTGTTTGATCCGCCCCTGGGCGAAAAAAAGCGACTGGAATACGGGCAGGCGCTGACATGGAGTATCAAATCGAACGCACCCATAGGGGGGCGTTTCAGCCTGCGCATATGTTGTGAGGGAGTTCTTCCAGCTTGGGAGATTGTCGGGAGGGTGATCTCCAAAAATTTTGAAAATGAAGCAACGCTGGCTTTTGATCAATTCAAAATCGACCCTGTGTTGGGTGGTTTTCCCTGCCTGGGGATGAATCTGCCTTTTATTTTTCAGTACAGGGCAGGCAGTGCGCTGGCAGGTCTCGATGTGCAATTGAAATGGGAGGGGCAACCCCCTGCTGAGCTCAAGATAAAGGTCGACCCTGAACCGGGTACCTCGGTTGAACTGACCGCGGAAGGAGCCAAGTGGAGTCTGGATTGTCGGAGCAGCGTGGAGATAGGCACGTTCACATTGACGGTGCTCATTCCGGGCATCGGACCAGGCTTCGCGTACGGACCTTTTGCCATGAATCTGGGCCATCACCGGGTCGATTTTACCGGTATCGAACATGAGGCCATTATTGATCCTGTGGTTGCTGAACAGGAGCGCGTCGGGGTGGCGCAGCAGGTCCGATCCCTATTCACCGAACGGCCCGTCGAGGACGTGCCTGTGACGTGGAAGGGCTCCACGGATGGACAGGCCACTTCCGAGCCAAGCCGCCGCAACGGATTTTCCTTGTTTTTGTACCAGCCGAAAACCGTCGGTCCTCATGAGGTCATCGCTGAGTTGGAGAGTAAGTTCGACGGTGAAATTTACAGCAGAACGATGATGGTCAAGGCACTGGCAAGCAATGTCTGGGACAACGTGGAATTTCAGTTTGACAGTACAGAAGTCAGTCCCTGGGGAGAAATGACGGCGTTCGCGCGTCGCGGCCAGACGCATACAGTCACCCTCAAACTCAAGGATGCGACCCAACTGCCGGTCAATACTTACGTGCAGCTGGGCTGGAGAGGACCAGGCGCAACTGAACTGGGTGTGACAGTCGATTCTGCGCTGGGTACGAGGCGTCTGTTGACGGCTCAGGGGCTGACCTGGAGATTGACCTTCAGTAATACGCCGGGTCTGACAGCAGGCAGTTTTTCGTTGTTTCTGGTTGCCGAGCGGGTACTCGCCACTTCGCCGGAAAACCCTTTCACGATCAATGCCTCGACCAGCGCACAGTCGCAGGATGTTGCGGGTTGAGCGGTGCGTCTGGCAAACAAACCGTCGGGTGATCAATCGGCATTCAGAGCTGGCCGGCTTTTTTCCAGCTCAGATAAAGCGTGGCCAATTCTGCCCCCAGCTCAGCGGGACGAACATCCAGTAACTGCACACCATGAGCCGCCAATCGCTCATGGTGTGCATGGCGGCTGTTCAGGTAGTCAACGGTGCCGCAATAGTTGAGCGCTTCATCGAGGGTTTGCACGCCCGGCAACTGCAATGGGTCGAGCACGTTTTCGCGCAAGCTGGCCAGCAGAACGCGATGTTGCTGACTCAAGTGTTTGACGGCGCTCAGCAGTTCTTCATCGTCCTCCTCGCGCACATTGGTCACCAGCACCACCAGCGCTCGGCGTTTCTGCCGGGCCAACAGTGGACGGATCGCCGCCTGATAGTCCGCCGGGCGTTGACTGCTGTCGAGGTCGTAAACACTGTTGAGCAAAACGTTGAGCTGCCCGGTGCCCTTGATTGGCGCAAGGTAACGCGGATGCTCAGCAGCGAACGTGCACATGCCCACCGCATCACCCTGACGCAACGCCACATAACTGAGCAGCAGACAGGCGTTCAGCGCATGGTCAAAGTGCGACAGTTCATCATCCTGGCTGCGCATGTTGCGTCCGCAATCGAGCAAGAAGATGATCTGCTGATCACGTTCGTCCTGATACTCACGGGCGATCGGTGTGCGCTGGCGGGCGGTGGCTTTCCAGTCGATCTGACGCAAGCTGTCGCCTTCACGGAATTCGCGCAGTTGATGGAATTCCAGACCCTGACCACGGCGCTGTTTTTGCCGCACGCCGAGCTGGCTGAGCCAGTTGTCCACCGCCAGCAGTTCACCCCCATAGAGCCGGGCGAAATCCGGGTAGACGCGGGTGTGACCGGTGACGTTGAGCAGGCGTTTGCCTGACCATAAACCCAGTGGGCTCGGCAGGTTGATTTCGCAGTGTTCGAAGCTGAAGTGCCCACGTTTGAGGGCGCGCAGGCGGTAGCCGATGTGGCTGATTTTGCCGGGTTGCAATTCGACGTTCAGCGGCAGGTTCTCAAAAATCAGGCCGTCCGGCACGTGGTCGAAGAGTTGCAGGTGCAGCGGCTCGCTGAAGTCGTGTTCCACCTCCAGGCGTACTTCGCCCCAGCGCCCGAGCGCGAGGCTGCCGGGCATTTGCCGTTTGACGCGAATGGCGGGCAGGCGCTTGAGGCGCAGGGCATCGATGGCGGCGAGCGTCAGCAGGGCGAGCAGCAAGCCCCAGTTGATCGACAGCAGGCTGGGCGGGAGGTCGATATCCAATGCCTGCAAGGCGCCGAGGACGATGCCGATGGCCAGTAGCAGTGTCAGCCAGATCAATAGGAGTCTTGAGGGTTTCATGGCATGGCACCGGGGTGTTCGTTGAAAAGATCGCAGCCTTCGGCAGCTCCTACATGGAACATCTGTAGGAGCTGCCGAAGGCTGCGATCTTTTCTGCCCAAAACGGATTTCACAGGCGCGGCGCCGGGATCTGGTCGAGCAGTTGCAGCAACACCTGATCGACTTGCAAGCCTTCGATGTCCAGCTCCGGAGCGATGCGCACGCGATGGCGCAGCACGGCCAGCGCGCAGCCCTTGATGTCGTCGGGAATCACGAACTCGCCGCCGCGCAGCAACGCGCGGGCACGGGCGCAGCGTACCAGCGCAATCGAGGCGCGCGGCCCGGCACCCAGGGTCAGCCCCGGCCAGGTGCGGGTGCTGCGTGCCAGTCGAACGGCGTAATCGAGCACCTGATCATCCATCGGCAGATCACTGGCAATGCGTTGCAGGGCCTGCACATCCTTGGCTTGCAACACCGTGCGCAGGGGTTGCACATCGAGCATGTCAGCGCGGGTCGAGCGACTGACCTGACGCACCATGTTCAGCTCTTGTTCGGCGTCGGGGTAATCCATGCGCACTTTGAGCATGAACCGGTCGAGCTCGGCTTCGGGCAGGGGGTAGGTGCCTTCCTGTTCGATCGGGTTCTGCGTTGCCAACACCATGAACGGTTGCGCGATCGGCAGGGCGCGACCTTCAAGCGTCACCTGGCGCTCCTGCATCGCTTCGAGCAACGCCGCCTGGGTCTTTGCCGGCGCGCGATTGATCTCATCGGCCAGCAGCAGGTTGGTGAACAGCGGGCCTTTGCGCAGTTTGAACTGCTCGGTCTGCAGGTCGTACACGGCGTGGCCGGTAACGTCGCTGGGCATCAGGTCCGGGGTGAATTGAATGCGCGCGAACTCGCCGCCAAAGCAACGCGCCAATGCGCGTACCAGCAAGGTTTTACCCAGCCCCGGCACGCCTTCGAGCAGCACGTGGCCGCCAGCAATCAACGCCGTGAGTACGTCGTCGATCACCTGATTCTGGCCGATCAGGGCTTTCTGCAATTCGCTGCGAACCGCTTGCGCCAGTTGACTGGCGCGCTGGCGTTGCTGGGCGGCGTGGCTGGCGCTGCCGGGCTCGGTCTGTTCATTCATAGCGTGTTCCTCAAGGTTTGCAGGTGGGCGACCTGACGGCAGAACTCGGCGCTGGACAAACGCTGGTTCGCAACCGGGCTCAGGGCCTGGCTGATGGCACGGGTCGGCTGGCGGGTCAGGCGTGACAGCGCCAGCCATTGTTCGGCGACATTCAATCGATCAAATCCGGGGTGACGGCGTCGAGCGCGGCGCAACACGTCCTGTTGCAGCGCTTGCAGCAATGCTTGCTGACCATTGTGGCGCAGGACGAAATCGGCGCTGGCGCGCAGATGCTCCTGCAACCGTCGCCGCCCGCTCGGGGCCGGCGCCTGGAGCGGGCCATGGCGCACGCCGACATGCCACAGCCACAGGCCGATCAAGGCGAGCAGGGCGACGATGGCCTGCGGGAAGTAGCGCCAAAGCAAGGTCAGCAACCCGTCGTGTTCAGTGTTGTAGATCAACGTGACGTCGGTGTCGGCGCTCAGGTACCAGAGCAGCCAGGCATTGTCGTATTGGCTGATGGTTTTGTTCTTCCACAACTCGGCGTCGGTGACCACGGTGATCGAGCCGAGGCTGTAGGGCAGTTGCATCATGTGCGTGGCCCTGGCGCTGTTGGCCCAGGCTTGCGCGAGATCTTTCGGGTCGTCGAGGTGGAAGTCGGTGTCGAAACCGGCATAGGCCGGTGCGTCTTCATCTTCCAGATAGAGCTTGGTCAATTGCGGGAAGCGCTCTGGCTCCTGATCGTTGGGCGGCTCCTTGAGGTCTTTGCTCAGCGACTGATGCAGTTGCACCCGATCGAGCAGCAGATCGTTGCTCTGGCGGGTCTGCTCGTCCCATATCGACTCGGCGACAAACACCAGCCGCCCACCGGCGCGCGTCCAGTTGAGGACTTGCTCGACTTGACGCGGGGTCATGCGTGAACGGTCGTTGAACAACAATAGCGTGTGTCGACGTGGGTCGATGTCGGGGAGTATGGCGAGGCTTTCGGCGTGGCTGACGTTGAGGCCGCGTTGCTGTAAGAACAGCTCTGCCGCCAGATACGGATTGGCCTGCACGGCAGGCGAGGGGCCATGATCGACTTCTTCCTGATAAGGCTTGGCCTTGAGGAACAGAAAAACGCTCAACGCGACAAGCAGCGTACCGATCAGCGCGCCGATCCACCACAGTGAACGCCGGTTCAAGACCGGGCCCCGTGACCGAACAGGGCGCGCCAGCCATCGCACAATTGCTGTTGCAGATGCGCCGCCGGGATTCGATGCCCGTAGGCCATGTTCTGCCAATGAGTGGTCAGTTCGCGGCTGAATGCGAGCAACTCCGGGCGCTGCAATTGTTCAACGCGCGCCAGCACCTGATGTTCGGTGTCGGCGGGTTTCAAGGTCAGCGCAAAGTCATGCAGCAGGTGGCTGAGCAGACCGCGATAGAGCAGGCTCAGCGCCGCGCGGGGCTGGGTTTGCCAGAGTTGTTCGGCGCGGGTGGCGATGTCGTCGGGCAGGGTGTCGCGGTTCAAATCCAGGCCGAAGGCTTGTTGCGGCAGCGCTCGCTTGGGTTTGGCCGGCAGGGACGGGCGGCGGCTGACGAAGGCTCGCAGAAATTCACGGTAATGCCAGACCAGCCAGCCGAGCAAGGCAATCACCGTGCCCCACAGCAGCACCTCGATCAGCTTGGCCAGCGTGTTGAAATGCTGACCGTCGAGCCATCCCAGCAGCGTCTTCAGCCACTGCGGTGCTTCACCGGGTTCTGAATCCTTGGCTGGCGCTGCCGGGTCTTCGCCAAAACGGTAGCGGGTGACGGACTCCTTGTTCTTGAACGGCGGCTGTTCGAGCAGGGCCTTGATACTGTCGCGCGAGGCCTGGCTGGTCAGCGGCTGATTCAACAAGCGCGGAGCATCGGGCCCGCTGTCGGCTTCGGCAGCCCACACCGAGGGCATGTTCGGCAATACCAGACACACCGCCAGCAGCAGACCCAGCACAGCGTTGTTCAGGCGTTGGCGCAAGCGACGGAACACCAGTTCGATGTCCCAGGCTTCCAGGTGCGTTCGGCGGTTCAGATAAAGGCTGAACCCGCAGGCGACGTAGATCGGCTCCCATACCACCAGCACCAGCGCATAAAAAGCATTGGTCAGGTGCTCCAGCCAGCGCCAGTCGTGGTCCGCCGCAAGAATCAGCGATTGCCAGTCCCAATCGGTTTCAATCGGCTGCGGCAGGAGCATGTAGAACAGCACCATCAAGCCGATCCACAACGCCGTTTCCAGGTGCACGCCAATGATCGTCAGCCATTGCGCAGCGCCCGCGCTGCGCTGCAACAGCACGGTTACCCGTTGCTGTCGCGCGTTGCCATCGAGGCCCTCAAGTTGCATCACTGGCATCAGAAAGCTGCGGCTCAGGCTCAGCCGGCGCCAGGTCAGGCTGGCCAGCAATTGAGGTTTGAGCAGCCGTGGCCACTCGCGCAGCGCTTGCTTGAGCGTCGGTGTTTCGCCGAACAGTGCTTTGGAAAGGATGTACAGCGGCAGGCGTTCGTAGGCTGGTTTCAACCACCAGAAAATAAACACCGCCAGCGACGGAGAATCCCACAGCAGCAGGCTGAGCACGGCAAACAGCGGCAGGGTGACGATGGCCCAACTGGTCATCAACAGACGTCGGTGCTGCTGAGACATCAGCACGCCGAGATCCATGGCTTCCCAGTTCGTGCGTGGACGGATCACCACCGTGGCGTCACTCAGGCGCATGGCGATTCCTTCCGGCGAACAACAGATAGGTCGCGACCATTAACCAGAGCCCGGCGCCGACCAGGTATTTGGTCAGCGGGGCGACACTGGTTTTCGATGACCAATAGGCCTCGATGAACGCCGCGATCAGCAGAAACACCATCACTCCGCAGACCAGCAACACGCTTTTGCGCGCCGCGCGTTTCAAGGCTTCGGCGCGGGGCAGGCGCCGGGGGGCAATCAGCGCCCAGCCGAGTTCCAGGCCGGCCGCGCCGGCGAGGGTAATCGCCGTCAGTTCGAAGGCGCCATGGCCGATGACGAACGGCCAGAAGGTCTGGCCGAAACCGATCTCGGTCAGGTGCCCGGCGACCGCGCCGATCACCAGCCCGTTGTAGAACAGAAAGAACGCGCTGCCGATGCCCATCAGCAATCCGCTGGCGAAGGTCTGGAAGGCGATGCCGATGTTGTGCATCACGTAGTAACCGAACATCACCCAGTCTTCGCTGGCCGCGCGCTCGGCGGGACGACCGAGGTGGCCGGCGACGGGGTCGTACATGCCTTGCATCTCGCGCACCTGTTCGGCGGGGATCAGGTTGTAAACCAGCTCGGGAAACCCATACACCAACACACCAACACCGATCAGACTGCCGAAAAACAACAGCGCCGCGACCAGCACAAAAGGCCATTCGGCGCGCACCAGTCGCGGAAAATCGGCGAGGATAAAGCTCAGCAGATTGGCCCCGAGACGACTGCGATGGCGATACAACTGCTGATGCCCGCGCAGCACTTGCTGTTGCAACGAGTCGATGAGGAAACTGCTGTAACCGCGCTCCTGCGCCAACGCCAGGTGCTGGCAAAGTCGGCGATAGGCTTTGGGGAAAGCGCTGACCTGCGAGGTGTCCTTGCCGCGTTCAAGACGTTCGAGGGCCAGCGCAAAACGCTCCCATTCGGCCTTGTGGCGACTTTCGAAGAGGCTTTGCTTCATGTCGGGCCCAACAAGCCGCGTGCGATGCCGTTGAGTTCCGTCACGGCTTTGGGCGCGGAAATGTGGAGCGGCTGGGCGAGCAGGGCGGCCAGTTCATTGACCCGCGCTGCTGACAATTCGCCCTGACGTTCGGCAAACCCGAGCACCGCGCGTTGTTCGCTGAGGGTCAGCACAACGGGTGAACGGCGCGGTTCGGCCTCGGGCAGTTGCGGGCGGGTCAGCTTGCGTTCGCTGTAGACCACCAGCGTGCCGGCGGCAATGTCGCCGAGGCGTTTGAACGTCGGATGATGCAGGCAACTGAGGGTGCCGAGAAAGTAGCCGAACGGCAGCAGATCGACGAAGCGCAGCAGGTTGCGCAGCAACGAAGCCGACCAGCCCACCGGTGTGCCGTCATCGTGGACCACGCGCAGGCCCATCCACTGTTTACCAGGCGACTGGCCCTGACGCAGCACTTCAAACAGCACCATGTACCACCAGCTGATGGCGAACAGCAGCAACGAACCGAGACCCAGACCCAGCTTGCCGAGGAACGCCAGCGCGATAAACAGTACGCCCGCGATCACACCGCGAATGCCCAGATCGATCGCGAACGCCACAGACCGCACCATTAATCCGGCCGGACGCAGGGGCAGGTCGATGCCTTCCGGCGTTTCGACCTGATGCCGCGTATCCAGCGGCGGGGCCAGCGGTGCTTTCCTTGGCGGTGCTGTGGTCTCGAGCATGGGCTACCTGATGTTCGCCTGTTCGGGGTGCAAGTGCGTCCGATGCTAGCAGCCTCTCGGGGGGAAACGACATCACTATGTATTGCACCGCGTGTGAGGCAACGTGCAGAAATGACGCGAGGCTGGCCGCGACAAGGGTTGAGCGCCTAGACTTTGCCGATCTTCAGTTCAGGAACCGCCCGTGACTTCAATCTTCTGGTACGACTACGAAACCACTGGCATCAATCCGCGTAACGACCGCCCGCTGCAGGTCGCCGGGATTCGCACTGACCACGAGCTCAACGAAATCGACGCGCCGGTCAACCTCTACTGCCAGCCCAGCGAAGACATCCTGCCGCACCCGGCGGCCTGTGCAATTACCGGCATCACCCCCAGCCAGCTCGCCGAAAAAGGTTTGAGCGAAGCCGACTTCATGACTCGCGTACACGCGCAACTGGCCGCGCCCGGCACCTGCGGCGCGGGTTACAACACCTTGCGTTTCGACGACGAGATGACGCGTTACAGCCTGTATCGAAACTTCTTCGATCCCTACGCCCGGGAATGGCAGGGTGGCAACAGTCGCTGGGATCTGATCGATGTGGTGCGCGCCGCGTACGCATTGCGCCCGGACGGCCTGGTCTGGCCGACCGATGACGAGGGCCGCGTCACCCTCAAGCTTGAACGCCTGACCGCCGCCAACCACATCGATCACGGTCATGCCCACGAAGCGTTATCCGATGTGCGCGCGACCATCGCGCTGGCCAGACTGATTCGCGAGAAACAGCCGAAGCTCTATGACTGGCTGTTTCAATTGCGCAGCAAACAGAAGGTCATGGATCAGATTCGCCTGTTGCAGCCGCTGGTGCATATTTCCGGGCGCTTCTCCGCGGCGCGCAGTTACGTCGGCGTGGTCATGCCGTTGGCCTGGCACCCGAAAAACCGCAATGCGCTGATTGTCTGCGACTTGCACCTCGACCCGCAGGGCTTGCTCGACCTGGATGCGCAAACCCTGCGCCAGCGCCTTTACACGCGCCGCGACGATTTGCTCGAAGGCGAATTGCCGGTACCGCTCAAGCTGATTCACATCAATCGTTGCCCGGTGGTGGCACCGTTGTCGGTGTTGCGCGCCGAAGATCAGCAGCGACTGGGTCTGGACATGGCGCTTTATCAGGCGCGAGCACTGCGACTAACTGACGCACAACAAGTTTGGAAAGATAAAGTGGCGGCGATTTATGCCAGCGAAGATTTCACCCCCAGCGAAGATCCGGAACAACAGTTGTACGACGGATTTATCGGTGATCGCGACCGCCGTCTATGTGAGCAAGTGAGAGCGTCCGATCCGGCACAATTAGCGCAAGAGCAATGGCCTTTCGATGATGAACGTTTGCCTGAATTACTCTTTCGATATCGAGCGCGTAACTTTCCCGATACGTTGAATTCTGAAGAGCAAGAGCGCTGGAGAATATTTTGCCAGCAGCGTTTGTCGGTGCCTGAATGGGGGGCGCCGAATACCCTGACATCATTTATCAACACGGCCGAGCAATGGCTGCTTAGTGCGACGCCGATGCAGAGCGCGGTGATCAATGAATGGCAGAATTATGTCCAGGCATTACGCAAACGTTTGGATCTTTGAAATCGAACATGCCCGGCATAAATGTCGGGCATAAAAAAACGCCAGCATTGGCTGGCGTTTCTTTTTCGTCACCGATCAATCAGCGACGGGCGTTGCGGCTTAGCCCAGCAGGGTAGCCCAGCCTTCAACCACGTCACCGCCCCACTTGGCTTTCCACTCTTTCAGAGTTTTGTGGTTGCCACCTTTGGTTTCGATGACTTCGCCGTTGTGCGGGTTTTTGTATTGTTTAACTTTGCGAGCACGCTTGGTGCCGGTAGTTTTTACTGCGCCGCCGCGTGGTGCTTTGGTTTTCGACTCTGGGTCCAGCAGCGCGATGATGTCACGCAGCGACTTGGAGTATTCGCCCATCAGGGTGCGCAGTTTGCCTTCGAATTCCAGCTCGGTTTGCAGTTTGTCGTCTTGCGACAGGTTCTTCAAACGGGCTTGCAGCTCTTTGATAGCTTCTTCGGTGGCGCGATATTCGTTGATCAAGGACATGAGAACTACCTTATGTGGAGGTGTTGAATGGCAGGGGACAGTGCCGCAATAATAGTCAGGCTGTTTCATCAAGTAAACATTTAACCGGAGTTTTTATTTAAATTAGTTACGATTAATAGGCATGAATTGATTGTTCCGTTAAATAGTGTGATGCAGTCATCACAGATATTCACAAAGATCTGTTGATGCGGCGCCACTAGAGCGCCATCACGTTGACGTTTATCCCCGTCAAAAAGCCGTATCGTCTGCCCAAACCCACGCCAGCGCCGATCAATACTGCAGTTTTCCCGCGCAGTCGCTAGAATGGCGGCCTTTGCGAAGTTCTGGAGTCTTCCCCTCATGCGCACTTTTCGTCTGGTGATTTCTTGCCCGGACCGCGTTGGCATCGTTGCCAAAGTCAGTAATTTTCTGGCAGCCCACAATGGCTGGATCACCGAAGCGAGCCACCACTCGGATAATCAGGTGGGTTGGTTCTTCATGCGTCACGAAATTCGTGCCGACTCGCTGCCATTCGGTATTGAAGTGTTGCGCGAGAAGTTTGCACCGATCGCTGAAGAGTTCTCGATGGACTGGCGCATCACCGACACCGAGCAGAAAAAGCGCGTTGTATTGATGGCCAGCCGCGAATCCCACTGCCTGGCGGACTTGCTGCACCGCTGGCACAGCGATGAGCTGGATTGCGAAATCTCCTGCGTGATTTCCAACCACGACGACCTGCGCAGCATGGTCGAGTGGCACGGCATCCCTTATTACCATGTGCCGGTCAATCCGCAGGACAAGCAACCGGCCTTCGATGAAGTGTCGCGTCTGGTCAAACAGCACGACGCCGAAGTGGTGGTGCTGGCGCGCTACATGCAAATCCTGCCGCCGGACATGTGCCGCGAATATGCACACAAGGTCATCAACATTCACCACAGCTTCCTGCCGTCGTTCGTCGGTGCCAAGCCGTACCACCAGGCTTCCCTGCGTGGTGTGAAACTGATCGGCGCGACCTGCCACTACGTGACCGAAGAGCTGGATGCCGGCCCGATCATCGAGCAGGACGTGGTACGTGTCAGCCACAGCGACAGCATCGAAGACATGGTGCGTTTCGGCCGTGACGTCGAGAAGATGGTGCTGGCTCGCGGCCTGCGTTACCACCTCGAAGATCGCGTGCTGGTGCACGGCAACAAGACCGTGGTGTTCTGATCGAACGCCCGCAGGCTTGAAAAACCAAGGGTCTGGGCGTTCAATCGTCCAGACCCTTTGTCATTTCTGCTTTGAGGAAAAGCCATGACCGATCCACTGGACAAAGCCACTTCCAAAGCACCGGCGACGTTGGGCGAGGGGTGTTTGAGTCGCTACGACCCGGAGGACATGAGCCCGGAGGATGGCACCGAGTTTCCCGGTGCAGCTGAATTGTGGGAACAACTCAAACCGGAGTCTGATGATGAAACGGTGGATGCCTGAAAAGATCGCAGCCTTCGGCAGCTCCTACATTGAACCCTTATCCCTGTAGGAGCTGCCGCAGGCTGCGATCTTTTAAGCTTGACGCACCTTCATCAGTTTCCTCAGCAACGGCCGACCCAGCATCAACAAAAACACCGGTCCCCCTACTACCAGATAAAAGTAATACGTCACCACCCGCCAGATCAGAATCGCCGCTGCTGCCGTCGATTTCCCCACCATCGGCGCCAACAGGGCCGCCGAGGTCAATTCCGCCGCCCCCGCGCCACCTGGCAACAGACTGAACTGCCCGGCGCCGAGCGAAAGCATCTGCACCAGAAAACTCCACGCCCATTGCAAGTCTGCGCCCAGCCCGCGCAGGGCCAGATACAGCACGCTATAGCGCAGCAGCCAATGCACGCAGGTCAGGGCGAACACCTTGGCCAGGGTTTGCCAGGGCAATTTCAACGTGTCGGTAAACGCGGCGAGAAAGTGCAGCAGCTTGCGCGCCCAACGGCGACGGGTACCGGCCTTGACGTTCATCCTCGCCAACAGACGACCGCTCAGACGGATCAGGGCGCGGTGGTAACGTGCCAGCAACACGCAACTGAACAGGCCGCCAAACAACGACACGGCGCTGACCATCAGCAGCCATTCGAGGCGATCACTGAGGTGCTGGAACAGCGCGTAAATCAGAATCCCGCTCAACGCACAGAGAAAGAACAGCAAATCGCTGAGCTGGTCCATGGCAAACACCGCACTGCCACGCGCCGGACGTACGCCGCTGCGCGCCAGTAACGCCATGATCGTCAGCGGCCCGCCACTGCCGCCGGGTGTGGCGCAATAGGCGAACTCAGCGGCCATGACCACGCCGAGACTTTTCAGTGGCGTGACGCGCTCGCACTGATCGCCGAGCAACAAGCGTAAACGCAAGGTATTGATGCCCCAGCAGAGTAGGATCATGCCGAACATGACCAGCAGCCAGTGCAGCGGAAAACTTTGCAAACGCGCCCAGATTTCGCCGCCGCCCAGCACCACCGGGATCAGCACTGCCGCGAGCAAGCCGATCAGTAACAGAATGCCGCGACTCATGCGACGTGTTCCAGTTGACCGCGCTGTTGTGCCAGCCAGTTGATTTTGCTCATCGGTACGCGTCCATCCGCCAGCAGTTGTTGAAGAGTGTGCAGCCAATAATCACGGGAAAAACGGTGACGCATGTCCACGGGGTGCAAGCCTAGCCGAATCACCGGCGCCTGGCGCCAGCGCTGTTGCCGCTGATCGCTGAGCATTTTTGACAGGCTTCGACGCCAGGCACTGCGCGCGCTCCAGACCAGACCGGGAGCGGGTACGGGGGTGAAGTCCGGCAGAAGATAAAGATGTTGCGGGTCGCTGGTGTAACTCAGCGGCAATTGGCGCAAGGCTTGGCGGGTGCCGTCGCTCATCAGCCAGGCCGGGGCGACGAAACCGTGCAGTGGCCAGTTGTGGCGCTGGAACATTTCGACACCGGCGCGCAGGCGGGTCAGGGCGGCGTCGTGGGACAACCGATAGAACTCGCCTTCGTGGGTATAAACGCGGCGCATAAACCAGTCTCGCGGGGTGTGCGGGCCGGGTTCCTGATCGTCATGGTAATAACCGTGCAGCGCCAGTTCATCACCGCGTGCCACGCGTTCGCTGAGCATTCGAGAAAACGCCGGATGAGCGTCGAGCGTGTCGTGGCGGTGGAAGTCCGGCACGACCAGCCACGTCATCGGCACGTTGCCCAGGGCGTCGATCGCTTCGACAAACGGCTGGTAATCCGCCCACGTCGAAGGTGCTACATCGTGCAGCACCAGCAACACGGCGGGTTTGGCGAGGGGCTCAGCCATTGGCAACTCTGGGCAACGAATCACCGAGCACGGCGTGATAGTGACCCAGCAGGCTGTCCACTACCGTGTCCCAGGCGTAATGCTGTTCGACATGTTGGCGGGCTTGCTGGCCAAGCCGGGTGTTGCCACGACTGAATAGCTCACGCACCGCATTGGCCATGGCCTGCGGATGATTCGGCGTGCAAAGCAGGCCGCACGATTCATTGACGATTTCGGTAAACGCGCCAGCCGCCACGGCCACCACCGGAATGCCGCAGGCCATGGCTTCAAGAATCACCAGGCCGAAGGTTTCCTGATCGCCGGCATGCAGCAACGCATCGGCACTGGCCATCAATTGCGCGACCCGTGGGGCCGGGCAGAACTCATCGATGACACTGACGTTGTCCGGCACCACGGCGGGCATCGACGAGCCAACCAGCAACAGGTGATAACGCGGGCCCAGCCGCTGCATGCATTTGAGCAGCACTGGCAGGTTTTTCTCTTTCGAGCCTCGTCCAGCGAAGATCAGCAGGCGCGTGTCTTCGGCGAGGCCCAACTCGGCGCGCAGATTACGGTCGCCAGCGTGCGGATGAAAAATTTGCAAATCGACGCCCAGCGGTTGCACGAAGACATTGCTTACGCCGAGGCTGCTGAGCTTGTCGGCCATGACTTGGCTTGGCGCCAGCACTCGATCGAAATTGCCGTAGAGCTTGGTGACGTAGGCTTCGACATTCGGCGTGAGCCAATGGCCCATGCGATTGCCGACCAGCAGCGGCAGGTCCGAGTGATAGAAACCGATCACCGGCACGTCGAGTTGCCGGCGCGCATCAAGTGCGGCCCAGGCGGTGAGGTACGGATCGCCGACTTCGATCAGATCGGGCTGTAAATCCTGCAGGACGTTTCGCCATGGCGCGAGCCGCAGCGGGAAGCGATAGCCCTTGCCGAAGGGCAGGGCGGGGGCGGGAACCGTGTAAACGCCGTCGTCTTCGCCGAAATGCGCACCGGGGATCAACAGGCTGTGACGAATGCCAGGCTTAAAGCCGAGGCGACGATGTTTGGCATCCAGATACGTCCGTACGCCACCGCTGGCCGGGGCGTAGAACATGGTGATGTCGGCGATGTGCACGGTGATCAACCCTCCGCTGCGTGGTTCTCCCTTGGTTGACCTTTATCCAGAATAGATGTTCGGTCGGGATTACAACGGGGGGGGCAGATGCAAAAAGATCGCAGCCTGCGGCAGCGCCTACATTCGAATCCCGGTAGGCGCTGTCGCAGGCTGCGATCTTTCAATCTTAGATGCGGAAACTACCCACCAACTGCTTCAACCGCGAAGCCTGCTGCTCCAGATCCGAGCAAGCCCGCAACGTCGCCTGCAGGTTCTCCACGCCTTCCTGGTTCAGCGTGTTGATCTCGGTGATATCAACGTTGATCGACTCGACAACGGCAGTCTGCTCTTCAGTCGCCGTGGCCACCGACTGGTTCATCCCGTCGATTTCGCCAATGCGCTGCGTCACGCTGTTCAAGCGTTCCCCGGCAAGGTTGGCGATCTCCACGCTGTCCTGACTGTGGCGCTGGCTGTCGCTCATGGTACTCACCGATTCACGGGCGCCCACTTGCAGCTCCTCGATCATCGTTTGCACCTGTTGCGCCGATTCCTGGGTGCGGTGCGCGAGGTTACGGACTTCATCCGCGACTACCGCGAAACCACGGCCAGCCTCACCGGCACGCGCCGCTTCAATCGCCGCGTTGAGCGCCAGCAGGTTGGTTTGCTGGGAAATGCTGGTGATGACTTCAAGAATCTGACCGATGTTCACGGTTTTGCTGTTCAGCGACTCGATGTTGCTGCTCGACGCGCTGAGCATGCTCGACAGCTGGTTCATTGCCTTGATGCTGCGATCCACCACTTGCTGGCCGTCTTCTGCCAGGCCGCGAGCATCGCTGGCCTGATTCGAAGCCTGGGCGGCGTTGCGGGCGATTTCCTGCGCGGCGGCGCCGAGCTGATTGATCGCGGCGGCCACGCTGCTGGTGCGCGAGGCTTGCTGATC
This sequence comes from Pseudomonas sp. GM80, assembly GCF_000282515.1. Classification (GTDB taxonomy): domain Bacteria; phylum Pseudomonadota; class Gammaproteobacteria; order Pseudomonadales; family Pseudomonadaceae; genus Aquipseudomonas. The sequence goes on along the minus strand of NZ_AKJD01000061.1, from coordinate 12,602 downwards.
GGAGTTGTACATCGACGAGTTCGACGCGGCGACCACGCGCAGCGCCACTTCGTTGACCTGGCCGGTGGCTGACGACACTTCGCGGATCGAACTGTGAATACGCTCGACGAAACGGTTGAAAGCGGTACCCAGAATGCCGAATTCATCGTTATTGACGATGGTCAGGCGTTTGGTCAGGTCGCCTTCACCGTCGGCGATGTCTTCCATGGCGCGGGTCATCACGTGCAGCGGCTGGATCAGCAGGCGGATCAGCATGCCGAGCAACGCGATGATGATCGCCACGGCGATGATTGTTGCAATCACTGCCGAGGTGCGGAACTCGCTGAGCATCGCGAACGCCTGATCCTTGTCCACCGACAATCCGATGTACCAGTTCACCGACGGCAGGCCTTTGATCGGCGCGAAGGTGACGATGCGGGTCTTGCCATCAACGGTGACTTCACTGAAATCGCTGCTGATGCGCGGGGTGTCCTGTGGATAGGCTTCCTTGAGTGATTTCATCACCAGGGCCTTGTCCGGGTGCACGAGGATCTTGCCGTCGGCGCTGACCAGGAACACATAACCCATGCCGTCGAAATCGCGGGCGGCGAGGGTATCGACCAGCGATTGCAGGCTCAAGTCGCCGCCTACCACACCGACGCTCTGGCCGGCCTTTTTCGAGGCGGTGGCGATGGAGATGATCAGTTGCCCGGTAGCGGCGTCGATGTACGGTTCGGTCAGGGTCGAGGTGCTGCTGCTCTCGGCACCTTTATACCAAGGGCGCACGCGCGGATCGAAACCGTCTGGCATTTTCGTGTCCGGGCGAATGGTGAAGTGCCCGGTGGCATCGCCCAGATAGGTGGCCATGAACGTCGAGGTCAGGGTCTTCTGTTCCAGCAGGCTGGCGACGTTGGCCGGTTCCGGGTTGATGGCGATGTTCTGGGCGGCGTTTTCGATCAGCAGAATGCGACCGCTGAGCCAGGTCTGGATGTTGCCGGCGGTGACCTCGCCCATTTCGTTGAGGTAGTTGTTCAGGTCATCGCGGATCGCGTTGCGCTGTAGCCAGTCGTTGTACAGCGTAAACGAGGCGAAGGCGGCGATGACGATGAGGGCGGCGGCAAGCAAAATTTTATGGCTGAAGCGCAGATTTTTGTTCATGGCTTGGGGTTCCGCTAAGGTCTTAATGTCCTGGGCGTGCTTTTATAAAGGCGCGCAATATGGGCAAAGGTGAATGCAAACTGATATTTCCGACTCTCCTTAGGGAAATGTCCGACCGACTTTTCAGTCAGGTTCACGCTTTATCTATCGGCCAAAGTGAATCAAAGATTAACCATGGGTGACAAAATGCCTGACTCATCGCAACTCGTAATCGGCGCCGATCTCACCGCGCAACCGATTGGTCAGGCCATGCGCCTGGCGAACCGCCACGGCCTGATCGCCGGCGCGACCGGTACCGGTAAAACCGTGACCTTGCAGCGTCTGGCCGAAGCGTTCAGCGACGCCGGTGTCGCGGTTTTCGCCGCTGACATCAAGGGTGACCTGTGTGGCCTCGGTGCTGCCGGCAACCCGCAGGGCAAGGTCGCCGAGCGCATCGCCGGGATGCCGTGGCTCGACTACAAGGCGCAGGCGTATCCGGTGACCTTGTGGGACATCCACGGTCAGTCCGGTCATCCATTGCGCACAACGTTGAGTGAAATGGGGCCGCTGTTGATCGGCAGCTTGCTGGAACTCACCGACAGCCAACAGGCGGCGTTGTATGCCGCTTTTAAAGTGGCCGATCGCGAAGGGTTGTTGCTGCTGGACCTGAAAGACCTGAAGGCGCTGCTCAATCACCTCAAGGACAACCCGCAAATGCTCGGCGAGGACGCCGCGCTGATGACCACCGGTTCCAGTCAGGCGCTGCTGCGCCGTCTGGCGACGCTGGAACAGCAGGGCGCCGAAGCCCTGTTCGGCGAACCGGCGCTGCAATTGGAAGATATTTTGCAGCCGGCGGCCGATGGGCGTGGACGGATTCATCTGCTCGACGCCAGTCGTCTGGTGCATGAGGCGCCAAAGGTCTACGCAACGTTCTTGCTGTGGCTGCTGGCGGAGTTGTTCGAACAGCTGCCGGAGCGCGGCGATGCCGACAAACCGCTGCTGGCATTGTTTTTCGATGAAGCGCATTTGTTGTTTGGGGATACGCCCAAGGCCTTGCAAGAGCGCCTGGAACAAGTGGTGCGGTTGATTCGTTCGAAAGGCGTTGGCGTGTATTTCGTCACGCAATCGCCGGCGGACTTGCCGGATGACGTGCTGGCGCAACTGGGTTTGCGCGTGCAGCACGGCTTGCGCGCATTCACCGCCAAGGAGCAGAAATCCCTGCGTGCAGTGGCGGACGGCTTCCGGCCGAATCCGGCGTTCGACACGTTGTCGGTGCTGACCGAGTTGGGTATCGGCGAGGCATTGGTCGGCACGCTGGCCGAGAAGGGCACGCCGGAGATGGTTCAGCGTGTGCTGGTGGCACCGCCGCAATCGCGGATCGGGCCGCTGACGGAAACCGAGCGTACGCTGCTGATCGCCGGGTCACCGTTCAAGGGGCGCTATGACAAGCCGATCGATCGTGAGTCGGCGTACGAAATCCTCATGGGTCGCAAAGGCTTGGCACCTGAGGCCGAAACCCCCGACGCAAAACCCGCGCCTGAAGAGCCAAGCCTGGCCGACAGGGCCGGAGAATTCCTCGGCACCGCCGCCGGCCAGGCACTGAAATCCGCCATGCGCCAGGCCGCCAACAATTTGGGCAAACAACTGGTACGCGGCCTGATGGGCTCTTTATTAGGCGGCAGCAAACGCCGCTGAAAGTAAAGATCGCAGCCTGCGGCAGCTCCTACAGGAGTTAATGTAGGAGCTGCCGCAGGCTGCGATCTTTTGACCTTGCTTCAGGTTTTGTCTTTGGCGTGTGCCGCCAATCGTTCCAGCGCTGCACGCAAACCCGGATCACTGATCCCGTCCGCCGTCGCCTGAATTGTCGCCGCGGCATCCGTCGACAAATCCATCGTATTGCCAACCACCGCGCGCTGCACCGTCGGCGGCTGCACTTTGAACAGAATCCGCGTCAAACTGGCAAACTCGTCAAACATCTGCAATTGCCGCTGCAAGCGTTTTTGCTGGTAACGCAGGCGTGTGGCCCAGTGGCCATCGGTGACAATCAGCAACAAACTGCCCTCACGCCACGAGGCGACATGGCAATGTTCACGGGCGGCAGGTTGCAGTTGGCTTTCGAGCAGACGCTGCAAATGCCCCAGTCGCTGGGCATGGCCGAGAATGGCTTTGAGCGGCTTGGCTTCGCGCAGGAGAACGGCGGGTGCTCTGGCCGTAAGAGGGCGAAATGCCATGATCGAACACCTGAAGTAACAGAAACGCCATGGTAGCAGAAAGGCCGAAATCACTCGCCCATTGCTTTTGCCCCCGCTTTACCCATTAAATCAACGACTAACTTCTGCCTTTTATGACTTGAAGTTGAGCAAAACGCCCCTATTTTAAGTGAGCCCCGTCAAAGCGCAGTGCCAGCATCGTGGAACATCGCCACTTTCCTCACTTCCGTTTCCGGGTAGAATGCTCGTTCGCATGCGGCCATGAGGGCTGCACGGGCGACGCTCACGGGGCCGCCCTCCATCCCTTTAGTGTGGAAGATCCTGCCGATATGTTTGCGCCTTTGTTAAAGAAACTTTTTGGAAGCAAGAACGAGCGTGAAGTCAAACGCATGCTCAAGACGGTGCAGCTCGTCAATGCCTTCGAAGAGCAAATGGTGGCCCTTTCGGACGATCAATTGCGCGCCAAGACCGCTGAGTTCAAGGCCCGCATCGCCAAAGGGGAAACCCTCGACAAGCTGTTGCCAGAAGCCTTTGCGGTCGCCCGCGAAGCCGGCAAGCGCATCATGGGTATGCGCCACTTCGACGTACAGCTCGTCGGTGGCATGACCTTGCACGAAGGCAAGATCGCCGAAATGCGCACCGGTGAGGGTAAAACCCTCGTGGCAACCCTGGGCGTTTACCTCAACGCATTGTCCGGCAAGGGCGTGCACGTTGTGACGGTGAACGACTATCTGGCGCGTCGTGACGCCAACTGGATGCGCCCGCTGTATGAATTCCTCGGCCTGACCGTCGGCGTCGTGACGCCGTTCCAGCCGCCGGAAGAGAAACGTCTGGCCTACGCCGCCGACATCACCTACGGCACCAACAACGAATTCGGTTTCGACTACCTGCGCGACAACATGGCGTTCAGCATGGAAGAAAAATTCCAGCGCGAACTCAACTTTGCCGTGATCGATGAAGTCGACTCCATCCTCATCGACGAAGCGCGTACCCCGCTGATCATTTCCGGTCAGGCCGAGGACAGCTCCAAGCTGTACATGGAGATCAATAAGCTGATCCCGCAGCTGGAACTGCACGTTGAAGAAGTCGAAGGCGAAGTCACCAAGGCTGGCCACTACACCGTTGACGAGAAGACCCGTCAGGTCGAACTCAACGAAGCCGGTCACCAGTTCATCGAAGACATGCTCACCCGCGTCGGCCTGCTGGCTGAAGGCGAGAGCCTGTACTCGGCGCATAACCTGGGCCTGTTGACCCACGTCTATGCCGGTCTGCGTGCGCACAAGCTGTTCAACCGCAATATCGAATACATCGTGCAGGACGGCCAGGTGGTACTGGTCGACGAACACACCGGTCGTACCATGCCGGGCCGTCGTCTGTCCGAAGGCCTGCACCAGGCCATCGAAGCCAAGGAAGGTCTGAACATCCAGGCCGAGAGCCAGACCCTGGCCTCGACCACGTTCCAGAACTACTTCCGTCTCTACACCAAGCTGTCCGGCATGACCGGTACCGCTGACACCGAAGCGTTCGAATTCCATCAGATCTATGGTCTGGAAGTGATGGTCATTCCGCCGAACAAACCGTTGGCGCGTAAAGACTTCAACGACCTGGTGTTCCTCACCGCCGAAGAGAAGTACGCGGCGATCGTTGCCGACATCAAGGAAAGCATGGCGGCCGGCCGTCCGGTGCTGGTGGGTACGGCGACCATCGAAACCTCCGAGCACATGTCCGCACTGCTCGTGAAGGAAGGCATCGAACACAAGGTTCTCAACGCCAAGTTCCACGAAAAAGAAGCCGAGATCATCGCGCAGGCCGGTCGTCCGGGCGCACTGACCATCGCCACCAACATGGCCGGTCGTGGTACCGACATCCTGTTGGGCGGCAACTGGGAAGTTGAAGTCGCGTCGCTGGAAGACCCGACGCCTGAGCAGATTGCCCAGATCAAGGCCGACTGGCAGAAGCGTCACCAGCAAGTGCTGGAATCCGGCGGTCTGCAGGTGATTGCTTCCGAGCGTCACGAGTCGCGCCGTATCGACAACCAGCTGCGTGGCCGTGCCGGTCGTCAGGGCGATGCCGGTTCGAGCCGCTTCTACCTGTCGCTGGAAGACAGCCTGATGCGCATCTTCGCTTCTGATCGAGTGAAGAACTTCATGAAAGCCCTGGGCATGCAGCCGGGCGAAGCGATCGAGCACCGCATGGTGACCAACGCGATCGAGAAGGCGCAACGCAAGGTTGAAGGCCGTAACTTCGACATTCGTAAACAACTGCTCGAGTTCGACGACGTCAACAACGAACAGCGTAAAGTGATTTATCACATGCGTAACACGTTGCTGGCCGCTGACAACATTGGTGAAACCATCGCCGACTTCCGTCAGGACGTGCTCAACGCCACCGTCAGCGCCCACATTCCACCGCAATCGCTGCCAGAGCAGTGGGACGTGGCCGGTCTGGAAGCGACGATTGCCAGCGACTTCGGCGTGAAACTGCCGATCCAGCAATGGCTCGACGAAGACGATCACCTGTACGAAGAAACCCTGCGCGAGAAGCTGATGGCCGAGCTGATTGCCGCGTACAACGAGAAAGAAGACCAGGCGGGTGCCGAGGCACTGCGTTCCTTCGAGAAGCAAATCGTTTTGCGCGTGCTGGACGACCTGTGGAAAGACCACCTGTCGACCATGGATCACTTGCGTCACGGCATCCACCTGCGTGGCTACGCCCAGAAGAACCCGAAGCAAGAGTACAAGCGCGAGTCGTTCACGCTGTTCTCCGAGCTGCTCGATTCGATCAAGCGCGACTCGATCCGTGTGCTGTCGCACGTTCAGGTTCGTCGCGAAGACCCGGAAGCCGAAGAGCAACGTCTGCGTGAGGAAGCTGAAGCACTGGCCGCCCGCATGCAGTTCGAACACGCTGAAGCGCCAGGTCTGGAGCAACCGGAGTTGCTCGGTGAAGAGGTCGATGTGGCCCTCGCCACCGCCCCGGTTCGCAACGAGCAGAAGCTGGGCCGCAACGAACTGTGCTACTGCGGTTCGGGCAAGAAATTCAAGCATTGCCACGGGCAGATTCAGTAAAACCCGTTTCAATCGCTGAAATACCCGCGCCGCGACCGGCTCCTGCCGTCGCGGCGTTTTGCCATTTAAATCACCGCCGCATCGATTGGCGGTGCTGACATCATTGAGTAAGGAGCGCATTCATGGCTGTTGGTCTTGGTCCTTTGCCAACGTTGCACCCGGTTGCCGGTTTTGAACTCGGTATCGCCTCGGCCGGCATCAAGCGCCCCGGGCGCAAAGATGTCGTCGTGATGCGTTGCGCCGAAGGCTCGACCGTGGCGGGCGTGTTCACCTTGAACGCCTTTTGCGCCGCGCCGGTGATCCTGGCGAAGAAGCGCGTACAGAACGCCGTGCGTTATCTGCTGACCAACACTGGCAATGCCAACGCCGGTACCGGCGAGCCAGGCCTGGCCGCTGCCGAACGCACCACCGCCAAACTGGCGGAACTGACCGGCGTTGCTGCCGAGCAGATCCTGCCGTACTCCACCGGTGTGATCGGCGAGCCGCTGCCAGTCGAGAAGATCGAAGGCGCACTGCAAGCTGCGCTGGACGACCTCTCGGAAAACAACTGGGAAGCGGCCGCCACCGGCATCATGACCACCGATACCCTGCCGAAGGGCGCCAGCCGCCAGTTCGAGCATGACGGCGTGACCATCACCGTTACCGGCATCAGCAAAGGCGCGGGCATGATCCGCCCGAACATGGCGACGATGCTCGGTTACATTGCCACTGACGCCAAAGTCTCCCGCGATGTGCTGCATAACCTGATGCTCGACGGCGCCAACAAGTCGTTCAACCGCATCACCATCGACGGCGACACCTCGACCAACGACTGCTGCATGCTGATCGCCACGGGCAAGGCTGCACTACCGGAAATCACCCGCGCCGAAGGCGAGTTGTTCGCCAAACTGAAGCAAGCGGTATTCGAAGTGTGCATGGACGTCGCCCAGGCCATCGTGCGTGATGGCGAAGGCGCGACCAAGTTCGTCACCGTTGAAGTGAATGGCGGCGGCAACCATCAGGAATGCCTCGACGTTGGCTACACCGTGGCGCACTCGCCGCTGATCAAGACCGCGCTGTTCGCCTCCGATCCGAACTGGGGCCGCATTCTGGCTGCCGTCGGTCGTGCCGGCGTGCCGGATCTGGACGTGAGCAAGATTGACGTGTTCCTTGGCGAGGTGTGCATCGCCAGCCGTGGCGCGCGTGCGGCGACCTACACTGAGGCGCAGGGTTCGGCGGTGATGCAGCAGGAAGAAATCACCATCCGCATCGAACTGGGTCGCGGCGATTGCAGCGAAACCATCTGGACCACCGACCTGTCGCATGAATACGTGAAGATCAACGCTGAGTACCGCACTTGATCTAAAAGGTGGAGCGGGCTGCCGGCCTCATCGCGGGCAAGCCCGCTCCCACAGGGTTCTGTGGTGTACACAAAATTTGTGAGCGACCTCAATCACTGTGGGAGCGGGCTTGCCCGCGATGACGGACGAACAGACGCCAGACATTCTGGATTGTTTCCCTGACAAGAAGGTATTCACCCATGTCCCTGCACCTGATCATCGGCGACAAACTGCTTTCCTCCTGGTCCCTGCGCGCCGCCCTGGCGCTGGAGCTGACCGGCGCACCCTATACCGAAGAACTGATCAAGCTCGGCAAGCCCGACACCCGCGAGCTGCTGCTCAAGCATTCGCCGACCGCCAAGGTCCCGCTGCTGCAAACCTCGCGTGGCACTGTCGCCGATTCGCTGGCCATCGCCGAATACCTCGCTGAACAGTTCCCGTCCGAGCAGCTCTGGCCGAGCGATATCTTCGCCCGTGCGCAGGCCCGATCCGCTTGCGCACAAATGCACAGCGGCTTCTTCGCCATGCGCAATCACATGCCGTTCAACCTCAATCACGATGCGCCGCTCAGCCCGGTGCCGCCAGAAGTGAAGGTCGACATCGAACGCATGCTCGCGCTGTGGGCCGAATGCCGTGCCGCCGCCACCGAGAGCGGGCCGTATTTGTTCGGCCGGGTGAGTCTGGCCGATGCCTTCTTCGCGCCGATTGCCGTGCGCCTGCGTACTTATCAAGTGCAACTGCCGGCCGTCGACCAAGCCTATGTTGAAACCGTCTACCAATGGCCCGCGTTCAAGGCGTGGCAAAAGGCTGGACTGGAGGAATTGAATCCGTGAAACGCGTACACGTCGCCGCCGCCGTCATCCGTGACGACAGCGGCAAAATCCTGATTGCCCGCCGCGCCGACTCACAGCATCAAGGTGGGTTGTGGGAGTTTCCCGGCGGCAAGGTCGAGGCTGACGAGACAGTCGAAACCGCGCTGGCCCGTGAGCTGCACGAAGAGTTGGGCATCGTCGTTGGCGCCGCCCGACCGCTGATCAAAGTGCGTCACGACTATCCCGACAAGCAAGTGCTGCTGGATGTCTGGGAAGTCTCGGCATTCACCGGTGAACCGCACGGTGCCGAAGGCCAGCCATTCGCCTGGGTGACGGCGAAGGAGTTGGTCAACTACGAGTTCCCGGCGGCCAATCAGCCGATCGTGGCGGCAGCGCGTTTGCCGGCTGAATACCTGATCACCCCGGAAGACCTGGAAACCCCGGCGTTGTTGCGCGGTATCCAGAAGGCGATTGCCGGCGGGATCAAGTTGATTCAGCTGCGTGCGCCGAATGGCTATGACCCCAAGTACCGCGATCTGGCGGTCGATGCGGCCGGCCTGTGTGCGGGCAAGGCGCAGTTGATGATCAAAGGGCCCTTCGAATGGCTCGGCGATTTCCCGTCTGCCGGATGGCACATCACCTCCGCACAATTGCGTAAATACGCAGCGGCGGGGCGTCCGTTGCCGGCGGAGCGTTGGTTGGCGGCGTCGTGCCACAACGCTGAGGAGTTGGCGCTGGCTGAGCAGATGGGTGTGGACTTTGTCACGCTGTCGCCGGTGCAGCCGACGTTGACGCATCCGGATGCGCAGCCGTTGGGCTGGGAGCAGGCTGGGGCGCTGATTGAGGGGTTCAGTAAACCGGTGTTTCTGTTGGGCGGTGTTGGCCCGGTGGAGCGCGAGAAGGCTTGGGGTGTTGGGGCGCAGGGTGTGGCGGGGATCCGCGCGTTCTGGCCTGATTCTCTGTAAAGGCAGCAGGCCTCATCGCTGGCAAGCCAGCTCCCACAAGGTTTTGTGTCGTTCACAAATGTTGTGTACAACTCGAAACCTGTGGGAGCTGGCTTGCCAGCGATGGCGGCCGGTCAGGCGCTACATCTCTGTCGGTTTTGGGGCCGGCTGCCAAAGTATCTCCGCAATCCCCTGTCGCCGCGCAATCAACCGCGCCGCGACAAACAACAAATCCGACAACCGATTGATATACGCCAGGCCAACCCCGGCCAGCGGCTCAAGCGCATTCAAATGCTGACAGCGCCGTTCGGCACTGCGCGCCAGGCTGCGACACACATGGGCCTGCGCAATCAGCATCGACCCACCCGGCAAAATGAAATTCTCCAGCGGCCCCAGCTCCTCATTCCACACGTCGATCGCCGCTTCCAGCCGTTCGATTTCCCCTGCGTTCAACGCCTGATACTCGGGCATCGCCAACTCGCCGCCCAAATCAAACAGCCGATGCTGACAAGGCGCCAACACTTCGATCAGTTCATTCAGCCCAGGATAGGCCTCACGTTCGGCAATCAAACCGGCCAACAGCACGCCGACCTGACTGTTCAGCGTGTCGACCTCACCTATCGCCTCGATGCGCGGATGATCCTTTGGCACACGGCGGCCGTCGCCCAGGCCGGTTTCGCCTTTGTCGCCGGTGCGGGTGTAAATCTTCGACAAGCGAAAGCCCATGGGTTACCTCGGTAGTTGATTGTTTTCGGCTGCGATCGGCGCCGGTTGCGCCAGTGGCAGGCGCAAAGTGAAGCAGGTGCCCTGACCGGGAGCCGACTGCACTTCCATCTGCCCTTTGTGGTTGTTGGTAATGATGAAGTACGACACCGACAGGCCAAGCCCTGTGCCCTGGCCGATTTCCTTGGTGGTGAAGAATGGCTCGAAGGTGCGTTTGCGCACGTTCTCGCTCATGCCGATGCCGTTGTCTTCCACCTGGATCTCGGCCCACGGCGGATTGAGTTTGGTGCGCAGAATGATCCGCCCGGGCTCGCTGTCGTCCTCGCGCTGGTGAATTGCTTGCGCGGCGTTCTTCAGCAGGTTGAGCAGCACTTGTTCCAGTTCATTGGCGGTGCCCGGTACCGGGCCGAGCGCCGGGTCGAATTGGCGAATGATCGCTTGACCCTTGAAGTCGAAACCGATGGCCAGATCGAAGTCGTTGCCCGCGATGTCCACCGCTTGGTCGATCAGTGCCGGCAAATCGCACGGCGCCATTTGCCGCGTGCTGCGGCGACTGAAACTGAGCATGTGCGTGACGATTTTTGCTGCCCGGGCGCCAGCCTGTTGAATGCCATCAAGCAGTTGCGGCACTTCGCGGCCTTGCAGGTAGCGGTTGACCGTGTCCAGTTCGATGCCCAGTTGTTCGGCGGTTTCGAGGTTCTTCGGCAGCTCTGTCGACAGCCGGCGCCTGATGTTCTGCACGTTGTGCAGGATCGCCCCCAGCGGGTTGTTGATTTCGTGCGCCATGCCGGCGGCGAGGCCGCCGACCGAGAGCATTTTTTCCGACTGCACCATCATTTCTTCCAGCGACAGGCGCTGAGTAATGTCATCGATGCGGATCACCACGCCGCGCCCGGCACCGCCCATCAGCGGGTAGAACGTCAGCGCATAGTGCTTTGGCTCATCGTCCTTGAACCACGTCACCCGCTCGATTTTCGCCACGGTGTGTTGCTCGACGGTCTGCTTGAGCTGCGGCAGGAATGGCTTGAGCGGTTCGAACGCGAGAAAGATCGGCTGGTTCAGCGCCTCGTCCAGGCGTGTCCCGGAGAGGGCGCTGGCTTCCTGGTTCCATTGAGTGACGTAGAGCTGCTCGTCGAGGGCGATCAGCGCCGAGGGCATCGAGTCGATGATGCTGTTGAGGTAGTTCTGGAAACCGGTGAGCTTCTTCTCGATCTTGCTGCGCACCTGCACTTCCAGTTCCAGTTTGCGGTTGGTGTGGCGGGTTTCTTCCGCCAGCCCCTGCGCCTGATCGTAAGCGGCTTGCGAGTCATCGCGGGCGCGCTTGAGCTGCTGCTCACGGGCCTCGATACGCGAGAGCATGGTGTTGAAGGCCTCGGCGAGACTGCCGATTTCATCGTGGTTACCGCGCGAGGCACGCAGGGCGTAGTTTTCTTCGCGGGTGACCTGACGCGACAACTCTTCGAGCTGGTGGATCGGCCGGGTGATCAAACGCTTGATCTGCCGGGCAATCACCAGCCACAGCAGCACGCTGAAAATCAGGATGCCGAGGCTCGCGGTCAACGTACCGGTGTAGAAGGCCATCGGCAGTTCGCTGCTCGCCACCAGCAACAGATGGCCGGGCGCGGTGCCGGGGCGGGGCAGGGTGATCAGCTGATTGCTGCGAAATTCGGTGAGCTGCCAGGCTTCGATATGTCGATAACGCTCCGGCAGTTTCAGTTTGTCGCCGCGCTGCACCTGAGCGAGGCGTTCGCCTTTGCCGTCATACAGGGCGGCGGCGCGCAGCGGTGAATAACTGTCGAGCTCCTTGAGCAGACGCTCGGCGCTCTCCGGTGATTGCAGGGACTCGCTGACCAGACTCGGGTTGGCAATCAGTCGGCCGATGGTCTGCAAGGCCTGCGGTGCCATGCTTTCCTGGGAAATATAATAGGCGGCGCTGATAAAAGTCAGGTTGGCGACCAGCAGGACAGTGGTCAACAGCACCAGCAGGGCGGCCAGCAGTTTCTGGCCGACCGGCAGGTTTTCGAGGCGCTGGCGCAATGGCATCAGGTTTATCGCAGCAAAGGAACAAGTGGCCAGCGTAGCCGCTGCTCAGTCGCTGGGCAATCCAAGGCTGTGCAGATGCGCGACGAGGCGCTGCTGCAATTGCTTGAGGTGCGGCAGGTTCAATTGATGGCGGGTGGCAACTTGGCAGGCGTGGCCCAATAGATAGCTGATTTCGGTGCGGCGCTGGTTGGCGACGTCCTGATACATCGAAGAGTAATTGGCGGCGGTGGCGTGGATCACCCGTTCGACTTCCTCTTGCAGGTTGTCGGCAGCCGCTGGCTGGCCGCAGCGCTGCAACAATTCGGCGAGTTCGGCGCACAGCGTGGCGACTTCGCAGTGATGCTGCTGCAGCCCGCCGTTACGGCAGGCG
>NZ_AKJD01000060.1 GCF_000282515.1 Pseudomonas sp. GM80 | reverse complement strand
CGGTCACCGCTGGCGTGGTGCTTGGCACCAGGTTCTCGAAGTTGCCGCCGGTGGCGTCCTTGATAGTCACTTCGACTTTGCCGGCGTCTTTGTAGACGTCATCGGCAGGTGCAGCGACAGTCACGGTGCCTGTGGTTTTACCGGCCTCGATGGTGATCACCGAGCCATTGCTCAGGGTCACGGTGACCGGGGTGCCGGCCGGGTTGCTCAAGGTCGCGGTGTAAACGATCGAACCGCCTTCAGCCACAGTGCCGGTGGCGCTGAGGGTCAGGTTGGTGGTGTCGACGGTGTCGGTGACCGTGGTCGAAACCGGAGTTTTGTCTGCAACGAGGTCTTCGTAGTTGCCACCGCTGACGTTGGTGATCGAGTTGGTCAGCGGTGCATGACCATTCAGCGCATCGTTCGGTGCGGTGGTGGTCACGGTGCCGGTGGTTTTGCCGACTTCGATGGTGATGTTCTGGCCGTTGGCCAGGGTGACCACGACTGGCGAACCGGTGACCGGAGCGCCGACAGTGGCGGTGTAGGTGACGGTGCCACCTTCAGCAGCCGACTCGGTGGCGGTCAGTTTGACGGTGGTGGTGTCGACGGTATCGGTGACGTCGGTCACTGCCGGAACGGTGCTCGGCACCAGGTTTTCGAAATTGCCGCCAGTTGCATCCTTGATGGTGACTTCAACTTTGCCGGCGTCTTTATAGACGTCATCGGCTGGCGCTGCGACGGTCACGGTGCCGGTGGTTTTACCCGCTTCGATGGTGATGACAGAACCATTCGAGAGTGTCACGGTGACAGGCGAACCTGCTGCGTTGGTCAGGGTCGCGGTGTAAGTGATCTGGCCGCCTTCAGCCACAGAACCGGTGGCGCTCAGCGACAGGTTGGTGGTGTCAGCAACATCGGTAACAGTGGTTGAAACCGGCGTCTTGTCGGCCACCAGATCTTCGTAATTACCACCCGTAACACCGGTGATCGAGTTGGTCAGCGGCGCATTGCCGGTCAACGCGTCATTCGGCGCGGTGGTGGTCACGGTGCCTGTGGTTTTGCCGACTTCGATGGTGATGCTCTGGCCGTTGGCCAGAGTCACGGTGACCGGCGAACCGGTGACTGGCGCGCCAACGGTGGCGGTGTAGGTGACCGTGCCGCCTTCAGCGACGGAGGTATCGGCAGTCAATTTAACGGTCGAGGTGTCGATGGTATCGGTGACTTCGGTCACGGCTGGAACGGTGCTCGGCACCAGATTCTCGAAGTTGCCGCCCGTTGCATCCTTAATGGTCACTTCGACTTTGCCGGCGTCTTTATAAACGTCATCGGCCGGTGCAGGGACGGTCACAGTGCCGGTGGTCTTGCCCGCATCGATGGTGATCACCGAGCCGTTGCTCAGAGTCAAGGTTACCGGTGTGCCGGCAGGATTGGTCAGGGTTGCCGTGTAAACGATCGAACCACCTTCGGCCACAGTTCCGGTCGCTGTCAGCGACAGGTTGGTATCGTCGATCGAGTCGGTAATGGTCGTGGTCGCTGGCGTGGTGTTCGGCACCAGGTTTTCGAAGTTGCCGCCGCTGGTACCGGTAATCGTGGTGCTGACGGTGCTGCCATTGTTGTAGACGTCATTGGCCGCAGTCGGCACGTTGACGCTGCCGGTGGTTTTGCCGGCCTCAATGGTAATGGTCGAACCGTTCGACAGGGTGATCGTCACCGGCGTTTGCGCCGGGTTGGTCAGGGTCGCGGTGTAAGTGATCTGGCCACCTTCGACGACAGTACCGGTAGCGGTCAGGCTCACGCTGGTGGTGTCGATCGAATCGGTAACGTTGGTGGTCGCTGGCGTCGTGTTCGGTACCAGGTTCTCGAAGTTGCCGCCGGTTGCACCGGTAATCGTGGTGCTGACGGTGCCGCTATTGTTGTAGACGTCGTTCGCTGCGGTCGGCACGTTGACGCTGCCGCTGGTCTGACCCGCGCCGATGGTGATGATCGAACCGTTCGACAGGGTGACGGTCACCGGTGTCTGTGCCGGGTTGGTCAGCGTTGCGGTGTAAGTGATCTGGCCACCCTCGACCACTGTGCCGGTGGCGGTCAGGGTCAGGTTGGTGGTGTCGATCGAGTCGGTGATGGTGGTCACCGCTGGCGTCGGGTTCGGCACCAGGTTCTCGAAGTTGCCGCCAGTGGCACCGGTGATGGTGGTGGTGACGGTACTGCCGTTGTTATAGACGTCGTTGGCCGGCGTCGGCACGTTGACAGTGCCGGTGGTCTGGCCTGCGCCGATGGTGATGGTCGAGCCGTTCGACAGGGTGACGGTCACCGGAGTCTGGGCCGGATTGGTCAGGGTCGCGGTGTAAGTGATCTGCCCGCCTTCGGTGACACTCGGGCCCGCCGTCAGGGTGACGGTGGTGGTGTCGATGGTGTCGGTGACCTGCGTCGTCGCCGGAGTGGTCGGCGGCGTCACGGTGATGCCGTTGCCGCCCGTGGTGCCGGTGACGGTCACGTCGATTTGGGTCGGGTCGTTGTAAACCGTGTCGTTCGGCGCCAGCGGCACATTGACGGTGCCGGTGGTGGAGCCGGCCGGAATTACGATCACCGCGCCGTTGGACAGGGTGATGGTCAGGTCGGTCAGCGGTGCCTGGGTCAGGGTCGCGGTATACACCAGCACGCCGCCGGCTTCGGTGATGGTCGGCGTGGCGCTGAGGCTCAGGGTCGACTCACGCAGGGCGTTGGTGGTGGTATCGGTGGTCTGCCCGCCGGTGATGTTTTGCGCGGCCTGACCTGCAGAGTTAATGCCTGCGGTCGGGAAGCCAATGGTCGGGTCGACGCGGCCAGCGGTGGCGTCGAGCATCACGAAGCTGTGGCCACCCCCGGCGGCACCGCCAGTGCCTGCCGCGCTCGGGCCGGCAGCGGTGGCTTCAAGGGCGGTGGTCGGGTCGACACCGGCGGCGATGGCTTGCTGCAGTTCTGCTACCGACGGCGCAGCCTGCGCGGTGGCTTCAGCCAAGTCGGTGCTGGAGTCGGGCGCGCTGGCGCTCCACTGGGTTTCGCGGCCCAGGTCGAGGGTGCGGCCATCCGCCAATTCAAGCGACACGGCGCCGGAGAGGCCGGTGTCGATCTGGTCGCCGACAAACAGGCGATCGCCTTCAACGAGTACGCGACGTACGCCCTCTGGGGACACCACGAATACCTGACCAACAATGCTTTTGACGATGGCAACAACACTGCTCATTGAAGACTCTCCGGGTGTCACGTTCAGTTGACTTCCATGGACCTGATGGCATGGGCGCCGATTCAGTCTGGACGTACTTTAAAAATTTGCGAAACAAGTTTGACGCGTCTACTCGTCAATAATTTGGCTATATTCTTTCGCTATTAACTTTATGCCAAACTATTGACCTTATGGGTGCCATCCTAAACAATCGCCCCACTAATGTCACATTGATATTTCCGCGGCGACCTGTCCTTCAGCGTGTGATCCAGTTCCTGTTTTGAACTTTCCGACATACGGTCAATCTGGTTGCCATCATCCGACGCAGCGCCACGTTTTGCTGTGATTCAAGACAAGTAGTTCTGGGAAATTCCTATCATGCGTTCGCCCCTGTTTCTGGCTGTACCTTTCGCTCTCGCCGCCTCTTTTGTACAAGCACAATCCTTACCAGAAGCCATGCAACAGGCATTGGATGTCCATCCGGAAATCCAGGCAGGGGTCAACAGTCGTTTGGCCGCGGATTATCAATTAAAGGCAGCGAAAGGGGGATACCTGCCCAAGGTCGATCTGCTCGGCGGTTATGGCCGTGAAGGCACCGACAGCGTCACCACCCGTGCCGCCGGTAACAGCAACCACTGGGAAACCCTGAACCGCAGCGAGTCAAGTTTACGTCTCTCGCAAATGGTTTTTGACGGTTTTGCCACGTCCAGCGAAGTAGGGCGTCAACAAGCCACCGTCAACTCCCGCGCTTATTCCTTGCTCGGCACTTCCGAGCGCACCGCGCTGACCGTTGCTCAGGTGTATCTGGACGTGCTGACCCGTCGCGAATTCGTGCGTCTGGCCGAAGAAAACCTCAAGAGCCACCAGCGCATCTACGACCAGATCCAGTTGCGCACCCAGCGCGGCGTCGGCAGCGGCGCCGACCTCGATCAGGCTGAAGCGCGGATGGCTCAGGCCCGCAACAACCTGATCACCGAGCAGACCAATCTGGCCGACTCGGAAACCAACTTCCTCAGCGCCGTCGGCCAGATGCCCGATCAACTGGAGCGTCCGGCGCCGTTCATGGCGATGATGCCGGCCAACCTCAATGAAGCTCGCACGCAGATGCTGGAAAACAGCCCGATCCTGCGTTCGGCCGAGTCCGACATCGCCGCTGCCGAGAAGCAGTACGAAACCGCCAAGTCGACCTTCTACCCACGTTTCGACGCCGAACTGGGCCGCACCGCCGATAACGACCTCGATGGCCAGAACGGTCACAACAACGAGTGGCAAGCCATGTTGCGCATGCGCTTCAACCTCTATTCGGGCGGCAGCAACAAGGCCGATCTGGAGTCCAAGTCGTACCTGTCGAACCAGGCGCTGGACATCCGCAACAACGCCCTGCGCCAGTTGAACGAAGAGCTGGGCCTGGCCTGGAACGCCTTGAACAATGCGAACGCGCAGGTGCCGATCGCGCAGCAATACGTTGATCACAGCACCGCCGTGCGCACCGCTTACCAGCGTCAGTTCAGCCTCGGCGAACGCACCCTGCTCGATTTGCTCGACAGCGAAAACGAGTTGTTCACCGCGTCGCGGCGTCTGGCTGACATCAAAAACATTCAGTTATTTACTCAGTACCGAATCAAGGCGACCATGGGCGAATTGCTCAGAAGCCAGGGAGTGGTCGCACCGTTGGCATCCGTTGTGCAGAACGACGTGAAGCCCAAGGTCCAGCTGCCTGGGATGAATTGAGTTGTCCCTTTTCAACTGTTAAGAGTGTCGAGCGTGGAATCAGAAGTCAGTCGAGTTCATCTCAGTCATGATCCACGCGCGTTGCACGACGATCCGTTACTGGACGGTCTGCTTGCCCTTTGCATGCTGCACCAGAAGCCTGCCAGCGCGGCGATGCTGACCACCGGCCTGCCGCTGCCCAAACAACGCTTGAGTGTCGAGTTGCTGCCCCGCGCGGCGGCTCGCGCCGGCCTGCAAGGTCGAGTGCTGCAGCGCAAACTGGAAGAAATTCCGGCGATCGCCATGCCCGCGTTGCTGCTGCTCAAGGATGGCCGCAGCGCCGTCCTGCTCGGCTGGCAGGGTGACAATGAAGCGTGGGTGTTGCTCAGTGAAACCGACGGCGGCGAGTCCATCGTCAGCCGCGAACTGCTCGTCGACGACTACACCGGCAAAGTCTTCTTCGCCCAGCCGCAACACAAATTCGACGTCAACCACGGCACGCTGATTCCGCGCGCGCGCTCGTGGTTCCGCGACACCCTCAAGCGTTCGCGCTGGCTGTACGCCGATGCGATTGCCGCGAGTTTCCTGATCAACATCATTGCGATGGCCGCGCCGCTGTTCGTGATGAACGTCTACGACCGTGTGGTGCCGAACCAGGCCGAAGCGACGTTGTGGGTGCTGGCCCTCGGGATCACTGGCGCTTACATTTTCGACCTGATCCTCAAGAGCCTGCGCAGCCTCTGCCTGGACCTGGCCGGGAAGAAAACCGACCTGATCATCTCCGCCACATTGTTCGAACGCATCGTCGGCATGGCGATGAAATACCGCCCGGCGCGGGTCGGCAGCTTTGCGCAGAACATTCATGAGTTTCAGAGCCTGCGTGACTTCCTCGCCTCGCTGACCCTGACCAGCCTGATCGATCTGCCGTTCACTATCCTCATCTTTATTGTCATCGCCATTCTCGGCGGACATCTGGTGTGGATTCCGGTGTTGGCGTTCCCGATTGCCCTGGCCATCGGCTACGCGTTGCAGAAACCGCTGGTGGCAACCATGGAACGCACCATGGCCCTCGGCGCCGAGCGTCAATCGAGCCTGATCGAAACCCTCGCCGGCCTCGATGCGGTCAAGGTCAACAACGCCGAGAGCGAGCGTCAGTACCAGTGGGAGCAGACCATCGGCACCCTCAGCCGCCTCGAACTGCGGGTGAAAATGCTCTCCGGCCTGGCGATGAACATCACCTTGCTGATTCAGCAACTGGCCGGGGTGATCATGATCGTCTTCGGCGTGTACCAGATCATTGATGGTCACTTGAGCATGGGCGGTCTGATTGCCTGCTACATGCTCAGCGGTCGCGCGCTGAGCCCGTTGGCCTCGCTGTCCGGTCTGCTCACGCGCTATCAACAGGCGCGGGTGACCATGACTTCGGTCGATCAAATGATGGAGCTGCCGCAAGAGCGCAATTTCGAAGAGCGTCCGCTGAGCCGCAAGGTGTTGCAGGGTGCCATCGAATGCCGCCAGCTCAACTTCACCTACCCGGAACAACAGAACCCGGCGCTGAAGAACATCAACCTGGTGATCCGTCCCGGCGAAAAAATCGGCATCATCGGCCGCAGCGGCTCGGGCAAAAGCTCGCTGGCCAAACTGCTAGTGGGCCTGTATCAGCCGGACGATGGCGCCTTGCTGGTCGACGGTGTGGACATCCGCCAGATCGACGTCAGCGAACTGCGCTACAACATTGGCTACGTGCCGCAAGACATCCAACTGCTGGCGGGCACCTTGCGTGACAACCTGGTGTCCGGCGCACGCTATGTAGAAGACGAGTTAGTGTTGCAAGCCGCCGAACTGGCTGGCGTCCACGAATTCGCCCGTCTGCACCCGCAAGGCTATGAGCTGCAAGTCGGTGAGCGCGGGCAGAATCTGTCCGGTGGCCAACGACAAAACGTCGCGCTGGCCCGAGCGCTATTGCTCAATCCGCCGATCCTGTTGATGGATGAACCCACCAGCGCGATGGACAACACCGGTGAAGAACGCCTCAAGCAACGCCTCGCCGCCGTGATCGAAAACAAGACCGTGGTGCTGGTCACGCACCGGGCTTCACTGTTGTCGCTGGTCGATCGTCTGCTGGTGATCGATCGTGGACAGATTCTCGCCGATGGCCCGAAAGCCGCCGTGATGGAAGCGTTGAAGAAGGGGCAGATCAGTGTTGCTTAAGTCGGGTTTCAAGGATTCGATCCGTCGCTACTTCAAGGGCACTGCTTCGCTGCAGGGCCAGCCACTGCCGGAGGTCAACAAGGCGCTGATCGAGGACGCCCCGCGCGTCGTGCGCCTGACCATCTGGGCGATCATCGGCTTCTTCGTCTTCCTCATGCTCTGGGCCAACTTCGCCGTGATCGACGAAGTGACCAAGGGCGACGGCAAGGCGATTCCATCGTCGAAGATTCAGAAAATCCAGAACCTTGAGGGCGGGATCGTCTCTGAACTGTTCGTCAAGGAAGGCCAGATCGTCGAAGCCGGCGCACCGCTGATTCGTCTCGACGACACGCGATTTGCTTCTAACGTCGGCGAAACCGAGGCCGATCGTCTGTCGATGCTGCTGCGCGTTGAGCGTCTGAGCGCCGAAGTCGATGATCGTCCGCTGAATTTCCCCGAAGACGTGCTGAAAGCCGTGCCGGGTCAGGCCAAGAGCGAAGAATCGTTGTACATCAGCCGCCGTCAGCAGTTGCACGACGAGATCGGTGGCTTGCAGGAGCAGTTGATTCAGCGTCAGCAAGAACTGCGCGAATTCGCTTCCAAGCAAGCGCAGTATCGTCAGCAACTCGGCTTGCAGCGTCAGGAAATCAACATGTCCGAGCCGCTGGTGGCGCAGGGTGCGGTGTCCCCGGTGGAAGTCTTGCGTCTCAAGCGTGCCGAGGTGGAAACCCGTGGTCAGCTCGATGCAACGACGCTGGCGATACCGCGTGCCGAATCGGCGATCAAGGAAGTGCAGCGCAAGATCGACGAAACGCGCGGCAAATTCCGCAGCGAAGCGCTGACCCAACTCAACGAAGCGCGCACCGACCTGAACAAGGCCAGCGCGACCGGCAAGGCGCTGGAAGACCGCGTCAGCCGCACGCTGGTTACCTCACCGGTGCGCGGCATCGTCAACAAGTTGCTGGTCAACACCATCGGCGGCGTGATCCAGCCGGGCAGCGACATGGTCGAAATCGTCCCGCTGGATGACACCTTGCTCGTCGAAGCGAAGATCCGTCCGCAGGACATCGCCTTCCTGCATCCGGGGCAGGAAGCGATCGTCAAGTTCACCGCGTACGACTACACCATTTACGGCGGGCTGAAGGCGCAGTTGGAGCAGATCGGTGCCGATACCATCACCGATGAAGACAAGAAAACCACTTACTACATCATCAAGGTGCGCACTGAACGCAGCCACCTCGGCACGGACGAGAAGCCATTGCTGATCATCCCGGGGATGGTCGCGTCGGTGGACATCATCACCGGTAAGAAGTCGGTGTTGAGCTACCTGCTCAAACCGATCATCCGCGCGCGGGCTGAGGCGTTACACGAACGCTGATCCCCCAATAATCCTGTAGGAGCTGTCGAGTGGAACGAGGCTGCGATCTTTTGATCCTGTTTTTTAACAGCAGAATCAAAAGATCGCAGCGTGCCGCAGCTCCTACAGGGATGTCCGCAAAGTGTGAATAAGTGACAAAAACCGTCACTCACCATCCAGTCCATTCCGCCATATCGTTATTCATTAACGGTATTTAATTTCCAATTCTTATAGCTATAAAGTCATCCCCCTGCGTACCTGCCGACCAATCGGCGCGCCGCACGACCTGAACCAACACGCAATCCAGCGTGAGTGTCTGATCGACGAGCGCGCCCGTGAGCGCGCCGTGCGTGGGAGATGGAAAGATGTCCGCAGCTACTGCT
Organism: Pseudomonas sp. GM80; assembly: GCF_000282515.1. Lineage (GTDB taxonomy): Bacteria > Pseudomonadota > Gammaproteobacteria > Pseudomonadales > Pseudomonadaceae > Aquipseudomonas. The sequence goes on along the minus strand of NZ_AKJD01000060.1, from coordinate 51,928 downwards.
TCCCCTGGTGTCGCGACCGCCGCGCCGCAAACCTTCGAGATTCGTCCCTTCAGCGGTGCCGTTGGCGCCGAGATCATTGGCCTTGACCTCACCCGGCCGATCAATGATCAGGACTTTGCGCGCATCCATCGCGCGCACCTTGATCACCACGTCGTGGTGTTCCGCGACCAGCAAATCACCCCGCAACAGCAGATCGACTTCAGCCGCCGCTTCGGTGTGTTGCAGATCCATGTGCTCAAGCAGTTCCTGCTGGCCGACCACCCGGAAATCCTCATCGTTTCCAACATCATCGAAAACGGCCAGAACATCGGCCTCGGCGATGCCGGCAAATTCTGGCACTCCGACCTCTCCTATAAAGCGCTGCCAAGCCTCGGCTCGATGCTTCACGCACAGGAGTTGCCAGAGGAGGGCGGCGACACGCTGTTCGCCGACATGCACAAAGCCTGGGACAACTTGCCCGAAGCGTTGCGCAAAGCGGTCGAAGGCCGCAGCGCCGCGCACTCCTACACGGCGCGTTACAGCGAGACCAAATTCGAAGGCAACTGGCGCCCGACCCTGACCCCGGAGCAACTCGCCCAAGTCGCGGAAGTGGTGCACCCGGTGGTGCGCACGCACCCGGAAAACGGCCGCAAGGCGCTGTTCGTCAGCGAGGGTTTCACCACGCGCATCGTCGGCCTGCCGGATGACGAGAGCCAGCAACTGCTGAGCGAGCTGTACGCCCACAGCGTGCTGCCGCAAAACATCTACCGCCACCAGTGGCAGCCCCACGACCTGGTGTTCTGGGACAACCGTTCGCTGATTCACCTTGCCGCCGGTTGCCCCGCGCACCTGCGCCGCAAGCTGTATCGCACGACCATTCAGGGCGACGCGCCTTTCTGATTCGCCGGAGATTGATCACATCATGAACGCTCCCTTGCCAGGCCACGCGGCCAGCAACCCGGTCGCCCGCAGCGAAGCGCTGCTGGCCGTCGATCACGTCAGCCTCGAATACCGCACGCCGCAACGTGTGGTGCGCGCCACTCACCAAGTCAGTTTTGAAATCGACCCGGCCGATCGCTACGTGCTGCTCGGCCCGTCCGGCTGCGGCAAATCTACCTTGCTCAAAGCGGTCGCCGGGTTCATTCAGCCGTGTGAAGGCGAGATCCGTCTGCAAGGCCAGCGCGTCGATGCGCCGGGGCCGGACCGGATAGTGGTGTTTCAGGAATTCGATCAACTGCCGCCGTGGAAAACCGTCAAACAGAACGTGATGTTTCCACTGCTGGCCTCGCGCACGCTGAAGAAGAAAGAAGCCGAAGAACGTGCGCTGCACTATCTGGAAAAGGTCGGCCTGGCGGCGTTCGCCGATGCCTATCCGCACACCTTGTCCGGCGGCATGAAAGCACGGGTGGCGATTGCCCGGGCGTTGGCGATGCAGCCGAAAATCCTCTTGATGGACGAACCGTTCGCCGCACTCGATGCGCTGACCCGCCGCAAGATGCAGGAAGAATTGCTGCTGCTTTGGGAAGAAGTGCGTTTCACCTTGTTGTTCGTCACGCACTCGATTGAAGAGGCTTTGGTGGTCGGCAATCGCATCCTTTTGCTGTCGCCACATCCGGGGCGGGTGCGCGTCGAAGTGCACAGCCATCAATACGATTTGCACAGCCTCGGTGGCGTGGCGTTTCAGGAATCGGCGCGGCGCATTCATCGTTTGCTGTTCGATGAAGGCCAGTCGCCGGAAAACGAGCGTGATCACGACTTCAACGACATTCGCATCGCCTATTGAGCGGCCAGGAGGACTACCCGATGAGCCATTCATCATCTGTGCGTGAAGAGTTCGAAATTATTTTAGAGCCGCTGACCGAAGTGCCGATAGAGCGAGAGCTGTCGCTCGGCACGCGGCTGTGGCAACAGGGCTGGTTGCGTAAAAGTCTGATCCTGATTGTGCTCGCTGTCGTGTGGGAAGTGGTCGCGCGGATTCAGAACAACGACCTGATGCTGCCGAGTTTCCTGCAGACCAGCCATGCGCTGTTCGATGGTGTGCTCAGCGGTGAACTGCTGGCCAAGGTGTGGATCTCGTTGGTGGTGCTGATCAAGGGTTATCTGATTGGCATTGTGCTGGCGTTTGCCTTGACCACCTTGGCGGTGTCGACGCAGTTGGGCCGCGATCTGCTGAGCACGATGACCTCGATGTTCAACCCGCTGCCGGCGATTGCCCTGTTGCCCTTGGCGCTGCTGTGGTTTGGTCTGGGGCAGAACAGCCTGATTTTCGTGTTGGTGCATTCGGTGTTGTGGGCGCTGGCGTTGAACACTTATGCAGGGTTTCTCGGGGTTTCCGAGACGCTGCGCATGGCTGGGCGCAATTACGGTTTGAAGGGTTTGCGGCTGGTGTTGTTCATCCTGATCCCGGCGGCGCTGCCGTCGATTCTGGCCGGGTTGAAAATTGGCTGGGCGTTCGCCTGGCGCACGTTGATCGCGGCGGAGTTGGTATTTGGCGCGACCAGTGGCAAGGGTGGGCTGGGCTGGTACATCTTCCAGAATCGCAACGAGCTGTACACCGACAAGGTGTTTGCCGGGTTGGCGGTGGTGATTCTGATCGGGTTGCTGGTGGAGAATCTGGTGTTCGACACGCTGGAACGCGTGACCGTGAAGCGTTGGGGGATGCAGCGCTGACCTGAAAAGATCGCAGCCTTCGGCAGCTCCTACAGGGGATCGCATTCCATGTAGGAGCTGCCGAAGGCTGCGATCTTTTGATCTGCTAGCATTGCACCCAGATCAATCCTGATCCGCCATGAGTGCTCAAGATGCAACTCCCGGACATGAACCTTCTGGTCGCCCTCGACGCGTTGCTCGACGAGGGCAGTGTGGTCGGCGCCGCGCGGCGGATGAACCTCAGCCCGGCCGCCATGAGCCGCACCCTGACGCGAATCCGTGAAGCCATCGGCGACCCGATTCTGGTGCGCGCCGGCCGCGGCCTGGTGCCAACCCCCAAGGCGCTGGAGTTGCGCGAACAGGTGCGCGACGTGGTCGAGCAGGCTGCGTTGCTGTTTCGCTCGGCCGATGCGGTGGAGTTGGGCACGTTGCGCCGGCGTTTCAGCATTCGCGCCAATGACTTTTTCATTGGCGTATATGGCGGCAAGCTGTTCGACACGCTGGATCAACTGGCGCCGCATTGCGAGCTGCGTTTCGTCCCGGAGGGTGATGGCGATGATGAAGCGCTGCGTGAAGGGCGCATCGACCTGAGCGTCAGCAACACTCGCCCGGTTTCCCCGGAAGTGAAAGTGCAGAACCTGTTTTCCACTCATTTCGTTGGCTTGGTGCGTGAAGATCATCCGTTGCTCGATGGCGAAATTACCGCCGAACGCTACGCCGGGTTTTCGCACATCAGCATGTCGCGACGCGGTATCGCCCGTGGCCCGATTGATACCGCGCTGAACGCGTTGGGCCTGGAGCGGCGGGTGGCGGTCATCGCGCCGAGTTTCCATGCGGCGATGTTTGCTTTGCCTGATTCCGATCTGATCTTGCCCGTACCTAAAGAGGCGCTGCTCAGCGTACGCCGGCTCGGATTGAAGCTGCGTTCGTTCGACCTGCCAATCCCGTTGCCGACGTTGATGCTGACTCAGGCCTGGCATCCGCGCTTTGATAAAGATCCGGCGCACCGCTGGTTGCGAGAGACACTCAAGGCCTGCTGCGACGAGACGTGGCTGGCGGCACAACCCTGAAGATCAAAAGATCGCAGCCTGCGGCAGCTCCTACATTGGAATGCATATTCCTGTAGGAGCTGCCGCAGGCTGCGATCTTTCGCTTTTAATGATTGCGTCTGGCGCACTTATAAGCTGCCAATAAGTCAATTTTCGTCATTGCCAAGCCCGACTAAGATGCTCCGGTATTTTTCCCTCCGGAGTGTGTATTCATGACATCCCTGACGGCGGCAGCGTCCATCGCTGCGGCCAGCCCGGCGAAGGCGGCGACGCCACCGGTGTTCGGGGCGCGGATCATCATCGGCCTGGTCGGCGTGCTGCTGGCGGTATTGGTGTCGGGCCTCAACGAGATGGTGACCAAGGTTGCCCTGGCCGACATTCGCGGTGCGTTGCACATCGGCTACGACGAAGGCACCTGGCTAGTCGCCAGCTACACCGCCACCTCAGTCGCGGCCATGGCCTTCGCGCCGTGGTGCTCGGTGACCTTCTCGTTGCGCCGCTTCACCCTCTGCGCGATCGGCCTGTTCACCTTGCTCGGCGTGCTGTGCCCGTTCGCACCGAACTACGAAAGCCTGCTGCTGATGCGCATCCTGCAAGGCCTGGCCGGCGGTGCGTTGCCGCCGATGCTGATGACCGTCGCCCTGCGCTTTTTGCCAGCGAACATCAAACTGTATGGCTTGGCCGGCTATGCATTGACGGCGACATTCGGCCCGGGCCTCGGTACGCCGCTGGCCGGTTTGTGGACTGAATACGTCGGCTGGCAGTGGACGTTCTGGCAAATCATCGTGCCGTGCCTGATTGCCATGGCCGCCGTCGCGTATGGCTTGCCGCAGGATCCGCTGCGCCTGGAGCGCCTCAAGTCGTTCAACTGGAAAGGCCTGCTGCTGGGTTTTCCGGCGATCTGCATGCTGGTAATCGGTCTGTTGCAGGGCAATCGACTGGACTGGTTCGAGTCGAGCCTGATCTGTGGATTGCTCGGTGCCGGCTCGCTGCTGTTGGTGGCGTTCCTGATCAATGAATGGTCGCAGCCGATTCCGTTTTTCAAGTTGCAGATGCTCGGTATCCGCAACCTGTCGTTCGCCTTGATGACCCTGGCCGGGGTGCTGATAGTTCTGCAGGCGGTGGTGTTGATTCCGTCGAGTTATCTGGCGCAGGTGCAGGGTTATCGGCCGGCGCAGACTGCCCCGATCATGCTGATCGCTGCATTGCCGCAACTGATTGCGCTGCCGATGGTGGCAGCGTTGTGCAACCTGCGCTGGGTCGACTGCCGCTGGGTGCTTGGCATCGGTTTGAGCATGTTGACGTTGTCCTGCCTGGGCGGATCGCTGCTGACTTCTGAATGGATTCGCGACAATTTCTACGTCCTGCAATGGCTGCAGATCTTCGGTCAACCGATGTCGGTGTTGCCGCTGTTGATGTTGTCCACCGGCAGCATCCAGCCGCAGGACGGGCCGTTCGCCTCGGCGTGGTTCAACACGGTAAAAGGCTTGGCGGCCGTGGTCGCTACCGGGGTGATCGAAGCGCTGACCACCGCGCGTCTGCATTTCCACTCGACCATGTTGGTCGACAACCTCGGTAATTCGCCGCTGGCCGATCACAGCGATCCGGGCCTCGCCCATCGCCTGCACGAACAGGCTGTGGTGCTGACTTCTTCCGATCTCTATGTGTGCATGGCTGGCGTCGCAGTGGCGCTGATCCTGCTGATTTTCTGGCTGCCGACGCGGATCTTTCCGCCACGCGCGCCGACCTGATTGCTTCACTGAAACAGAAGGTTTTTATGACGACTCAAGCAAAGCAAAAACTCGCGGTGGCCATCGCCGCCGCACTGGCGGTCGGCGTGCTGGTGTACCTGGCGCTGCCCGGCGTGTTTGGCAAACGTACTCAGCAAAACACCAACGATGCCTTTGTCTCCGCCGACTACACGCTCGTCGTGCCGCGCGTGGCCGGGTTCATCAAGGAAGTCTTGGTGGAGGACAACCAGCAAGTGAAGGCGGGCCAGTTGCTGGCGCTGATCGATGATCGCGACTTGCGTGCTTCAGCCGAGGCGGCGGATGCGCAGACACTGGTCGCGCGGGCGCAGTTGCAGAACGCCAAAGCGACGCTGGAACGCCAGACGTCGGTGATCGCCCAGGCGCAAGCTTCGGTGGTGTCGGCCAAGGCTGAAATGGCCTTCGCCCAGCAGGAGTTGAATCGCTACAACCATTTGGCCGGCGTTGGTGCCGGCACGGTGCAAAACGCGCAACAGGCACGTACTCGCATCGATCAGGCCACGGCTCATCTCGACACCGCCACGGCAAAACTGGCGGCTGAGCGCAAGCAGGTCGACATCCTCACCGCTCAGCGTGACGCGGCTGAAGGCAGCTTGAAACATGCGCAAGCGGCGCTGGAAATTGCCAGTTTTGAACTCTCCTACACGCGCATCACTGCGCCGCAGGATGGAATGATTGGCGAGCGTGCAGTGCGCGTCGGTGCGTATGTGACGCCGGGCAGCAAGCTGCTGGCGGTGGTGCCATTGAAGCAGGCCTATGTGGTGGCGAATTTCCAGGAGACGCAACTGACCGACGTGCAGCCAGGGCAAGAGGTGCAAGTACGCGTCGACAGCCTGGGTGGCGAAGCGTTGAGTGGCCGTGTCGAGAGTATCGCCCCGGCGACTGGCGTGACCTTCGCAGCAGTCAAACCGGATAACGCCACCGGTAACTTCACCAAGGTGGTGCAGCGGATTCCGGTGAAGATCATGCTGGAACCGGGTCAGGCGCTCGCCGAGCGGTTGCGCGTGGGGATGTCGGTGGAGGCGAGTATTGATACGCGCAGCTCGGCGACGTCGGTGCGTGAGGTGACTCAGCGATGATTTGTGGTAATTCGACTGGCCTCATCGCTGGCAAGCCAGCTCCCACAGGGGTTCTCGGTGGGACTAGAGTTTTCGCACAACCTGCAAAGTCCCTGTGGGAGCTGGCTTGCCAGCGATGGGGCCAGTGGCAGCCACTGATTTTCAGTGCCTTGGTGACAGCAAGCCTCAGCGCCTGCACCGTCGGCCCGGACTTCCAGAAACCCGAAACCACACAAATCGCCGACTGGGCCAAACCGGCCAAGTCCGCGCCCAGCCAAGCCGTCAACGAACCGTTGAACGAACGTTGGTGGGAAGTCTTTCATGACCCACAACTCTCCGCGCTCACCCAGCGCGCCGTCCGCAGCAACCTTGACCTGCAACTGGCCAGCAGCCGCCTGCAACAAAGCCGCGCCGCCCGCCAAGTGATCACCGCCGACCGCTATCCGAACACCGCCGCCACCGGCAGTTACGGCCGCGAGCGCAACAGCGGCAAAGGCCTGAGCGATCCGTCCGGACACAACGGCGATTCCGCGTTCAATCTGTGGGACGCCGGTTTCTCCGCGTCATGGGAACTGGATTTCTGGGGCCGCGTGCGCCGCGAAACCGAAGCCGCCGACGCCAATCTCGAAGTTGCCGAAAACGACCGGCGCGGAGTGCTGCTGGCTGTGCTTGCCGACACCGCGCAGAACTACATCCAGTTGCGCGGCGTACAGAACACTCGCGCCGTCACTGAGCAGAACCTCGACGTCGCCCGGCACAGCCTGAAACTCTCGCAACTGCGCCTCGCCGATGGCGTGGCAACTGACCTCGATGTCGCTGAAGCCGCCGCGCAAGTCGCCGCCATCGAGTCGCGCTTGCCGGCACTGGAGCAACGCCAATCACAGTTGATCAACGCGATCAGCCTGTTGATGGGCGAACCACCGCAAGCCTTGGCCAAAGACTTATCCACCGACGCCGCCGTGCCGCAGTCGCCGCTGCAAGTCGCTATCGGCTTGCCGTCGCAACTGGCTGAACGCCGTCCGGACATCCGCCAGGCCGAAGCGCGCCTGCACGCGGCCACTGCCAATATCGGCGTGGCCAAGGGCGATTTCTATCCGCGCATCACCCTGTCCGGCAACCTCGGCTCGCAAGCCATGCAACTCAGCGACTTTGGCTCGTGGGGCTCACGCGCGTTCGGCATCGGCCCGCAATTCAGCCTGCCGCTGTTTGACGGCGGGCGCCTGCGCGGCGTGTTGCAATTGCGCGAAGCTCAACAGCAGGAAGCCGCCGTCGCCTACCAGCAAACCGTGTTGCGTGCCTGGCACGAAATCGACGATCAACTGACTGCTTACAACGCCAGCCAACGCCGCCGCGACAGCCTTGCCGAAGCCGTACGCCAGAACCAGATCGCCCTGCGCACCGCGCAACAGCAATACGTCGAAGGCGTGGTTGATTTCGTCAACGTGCTCACCGTGCAAGGCGCGTTGCTGGCGACGCAGGAACAGTGGGTGGAGAGTTCGACCGGCGTTTCGCTGGCGATGGTCGGGTTGTATAAGGCGTTGGGTGGGGGATGGGAGTCGGTGTATCCGGCAGGAGGGATGGCGCAGCTTTGAGGTTTCCCCTAGAGGACGAATTTGGCTAATAGAGCATTTCAACGGCTGAGTGAGTGGAACCTCAGCCTGCGAAATTTTCGATTTTGATTTGTCCGTCGGGAAACGTCGCGATGATTTCGAGTTCTCCGCCCATTGCACGGATGTAATTACGCAGTGTGCTGATGTACATATCCGTACGTCGCTCCATCTTCGAAATCGCTGCCTGATTGACATGCAACGTTTCGGCAAGCGTTGCCTGACTAAGCGCTTTGGCCTGTCGCAGCTCGTTCAGCGGCATTTCCTTGATGTGTTGTTCGTAGATCGAATGGGCGCGCTCCCGGGCTTCGGGGGTCATGCGCGCCTCGAGTTCGGCAAATTTCTTAGCCATTTTTACAACCCTCTTTGCGCAATGTTTCGAGATGCTCATCGTACAGTTGATCGGCGATCGGGACGTTGACTTCATACCAGCGATCCTGACCGGTTTTATCTCCACCGATCAATAGCAGGGCGCAGCGCCTGGGATCAAACGCATACAGTATCCGGTACGGTCTTCCGGCATGTTGAACACGCAGTTCCCTTAAATGCCCATGCCGCGCGCCATTGATTGCGCTGCTGTGCGGAAAGCGTAATCCTGGGCCAAATTGACCCAGCAGTTTCACGCTCGCAGCCACCGAGCTCTGCTCGTTTTCAGTCAGATCTTCCCACCAGTCGCCGAACTCGTCGGTGTATTCGATCCCAATTCATGGGTATCGAATATGAACGTTATGGAATATTCCATCAAGGTTATATTTTAGATAGGTTGACCATAGCTCTTCACTCGCGCGACAGCAAGGATTGCGATGCAATGATGGCCTTTCGCTTGACGCTAACCCCCGCTGTCGTAGACTCCGCACATCCGTCAGGGAGTAGCGGTTATGCAGCGTTTTCGTGGTTGGGTTGTCGGATTGACCTTAGTTACGTGTGCAGTTCAGGCGCAAACGCCCGGGCCAGACGATCCGCTGCTGGATAATCCGGGGACGGCGGCGGCCACCGTGAGCAGTGAGGCGCGCGGGGTGTTGCGGGCGCGTGATCAGGCGACGCTGGCCAGTGAGCTTTCCGGGCGGATTGTCGAGTTGCCCTACAGCGAGGGCGAGTCGTTCAAGAAGGGCGATACGCTGGCGAAGTTCGATTGTTCGGCCTATCAGGCGCAACTCAATGCCGCACAGGCGGCCAGTCGTGGTGCCGGTGAAGAGCTGGCGCACAACAAACAGTTGGCCGCCCTCAATTCTGTCGGCCGATTCGAAGTGGCGCGGGCCGAGGCCAAGGTCAGCGAAACCCAGGCGCAATCCCAGGTTTATCAAGTGCAGGTCAAGCGCTGTAGCGTGGTCGCGCCGTTCGACGGGCAAGTGGTCGAACGCAAAGTGCAGCGCTATGAAAGCGTGCCGGCCGGCGCACCGCTGCTTGATGTCGTCGATAACCGTACCCTCGAAATTCATTTGCTGGTGCCGTCACGGTGGATGGCACGGCTCAAGCCCGGCCAGACCTTCAGCTTCGTTCCCGATGAAACCGGCCAGCCGATCGATGCCACGGTCAAGCGCCTGGGCGCGCGAATCGATGAGGGCAGTCAGACCCTGTTGCTGGTCGCCACACTCCCCGAAGCCAAAGGCTTGCTGGCCGGCATGAGCGGCACGGCACGTTTCCCGGAGCTTAAGTGAACGCCCCGGTGAGCGGCGGCGCCGAGCAGGTATTCGCCAGGTTTCTTGACCTGGAACGCCAGACCCGCGCTGCCCGCGACGCCTCGCAACTGGCCTACAGCCTGGTCAACGATGGCCAGGCGCTGTTCGGCTTTCGTCATGCGGCGTTGTTGATTGCCGGCAAGGTGCAGGCGGTCACCGGGGTCAGTGCGGTGGAGCCCAACGCGCCGTTCGTGGCGTTCGTCGAGCAGGCCGTGGCGCAGTTGTTCAAACAGGGTGTGCTGCAGCAGGCGCGGGTGATTGCCCCGGAATTGCTGAATGACAGCATCCAGGCTGACTGGCGCACGCTGTCGGCGGCGCAGGTGTTCTGGCTGCCGCTGATCGACCGCGACGCTCAGGTGTTTGGCGGTTTGTGGCTGGCGCGCGATGTGCCGTGGAACCCTTCCGAACAAGTCTTGCTGTCGCAATTGGGCGACACCTACAGCCACGCCTGGCTGGCGCTGCAACCGCGCAAACCGTGGCGGTTGCGCTGGACACGTAAACGCCAAGTGGCGCTGGTCGCGGTGCTGTTGCTCGGGCTGTTGATCCCGGTGCGCCAATCGGTGCTGGCCCCGGCTGAAGTGGTGCCGCTGGGCGGCCGCGTGGTGGCGGCGCCGCTGGACGGGGTGATCGCCGAGTTTCTGGTCAAACCCAATCAAACAGTGAAAACCGGTGATGTGCTGGTGCGTTTTGAAAGCACCACGCTGAAGGCGCAGGCCGATGTCGCCGAGCGTGCGCTGGGCGTGGCCGAGGCGGAATTGAAATCCAACTCGCAGCGCTCGTTTGCCGACGCGGAATCCAGTGCCAAGGTCGATTTGCTCGCCGCCCGCGCCGAACAGAAACGCGCCGAACGCGACTACGCCCGCGAGTTGCTCAACCGCAGCGAAGTGCGCGCCGAACGCGACGGCATTGCGGTGTTCGCCGACGCCGAACGTTTGACCGGCAGACCGGTACAGACCGGCGAGCGCCTGATGGAAGTCGCCGATCCGAGCCAGGCCGAGCTGCGCATCGAACTGGCCGTGGGCGATGCGATTGCCCTTGAGCCCGGTGCCGAGGTGGCGCTGTTTCTCGACAGCGATCCGTTGAAGCGCCATCTCGCCACGCTGGAACGCTCGGCTTACGAAGCGCAACCGACGGCGGGCGGGCAACTCGCTTACCGGCTCGACGCCAACTTCGCCGAGGCGCCGCCGCGTATCGGCCTGCGCGGTACGGCGAAGATTTTCGGTGATCGCGCGCCCTTGGCGCTGTATCTGCTGCGTCGGCCATTGGCAGGCCTGCGCCAGAGCGTGGGCCTGTAAATGAACCTGCCGAGCCTGCGTGCCGACCTGCAATTGTCGTCCGCGGCGCCGGCCCTGGACGGTTCGCCGCGCTGGACCCTCGCCGATCCGGTGCGCGGACGTTATTTCAAGCTCGGCACGGCGGCGATGCGCTTGTTGCGCCACTGGTCGTTGGGCGATGCCGAACAGGTCTTGCGCGCGGCCAATCGCGAACCCGGCCTGCCGCTGGATGGCACCGAGCTTGAGCAGTTGCTGGAGTTTCTTCGCGGTCACGATTTGATCAGCGCGCTCGATGACCAGCAGCGCGCCAGCTACCGGCTCAAGGCGTTGGCGCAGCAGCAAAGTCTGTGGCAAATCCTTCTGCATCAATATTTGTTTTTCCGCATTCCGCTGTGGCGCCCTGACGCTTTTCTCAATCGTGCCTGGCCATGGCTGCAGCGCTTCGGTCCGCGTCTGCTGCGTTACGGCTTGCCGGCAACGCTGGCGTTGGGCGTATTTCTGGTGTCGCGGGACTGGCAACGCTTTGTCGGGACGTTTCCCCACCTGTTCAGCCTCGGCGGCGCCATGGCGTTCGGTGTGGCGCTGTTTTTCGCCAAGCTCTGCCACGAATTCGGTCATGCGTTCATGGCCAAGCGTGCGGGCTGTCGGGTGCAGAGCATGGGCGTGGCATTCATGGTTTTGCTGCCGATGTTCTATACCGATGTCAGCGACGCCTGGCGGGTCAATGACCGCCGCGCGCGGTTGCTGATCGGTGCCGGCGGTGTGCTCGCGGAATTGCTGTTGGCGTGTATCGCGTTGCTGGCGTGGTCGTTGTTGCCTGACGGCCCGGCACGCACGGCGGCGTTCATGCTCGCCAGCGCGACATGGATCACCACGCTGGTGGTCAATCTCAATCCGTTCATGCGCTTTGACGGGTATTTTCTGATCAGTGATTTTTGGCAAGTCGACAACTTGCAGGGTCGCGCGTTTGCCCTGTGTCGCTGGCGCCTGCGGGAGTTTTTGTTTGGCTATGGCGCACCCGCGCCGGAGCCTTGGTCGCCGAAGATGCAACGGCGTTTGCTGATCTGGGGGTATGGCTCGTGGTTGTGGCGTGCGGCGTTGTTTTTCGGGATCGCGCTGGCGGTCTATCACCTGTTCTTCAAGGTGTTGGGGATCTTCCTGATGCTGGTGGAACTGGTGTGGTTCATCTTTCTGCCGATCATGCGTGAGTGGCGCCAGTGGTGGAGCCGTCGCGAGCAGGCGCACGCTCCGCGCGTGTTGCTCAGTGCATTGGCGCTGCTCGGGCTGCTACTGGTGCTGATCGTGCCGTGGCGCAGTTCGGTGGAACTGCCGACGATGCTTGAGGCCGGGCGCGCCAGTGCCTTGCATGCGCCGACGGCGGCGCGGGTCAAAGCGGTGAAGGTAACGGATGGGCAGAAGGTTGCGCAGGGCGATGTGCTGATCGAGTTGGAGTCGCCGGATCTTGAATCGCGTCTGGCGATTGTCCGCCGCGAAATCAAAATTCAGCAGTTGTTGATGCGCCGCCAGGCCGGTCGCAGTGAAACCGCCGCGGACGCCGGCATCGTTGAGCAACGCCTGGCAGAAGCGGTGGCCGAGTACCGCGGCTTGAGCGCCCAGCGCGAACGCTTGCTGCTGCGCGCGCCGCATGCCGGCAGCGTGCGCGATCTGCTGCCGAATATGACGGTCGGGCGCTGGTTATCGACCCGCGATGCGCTGGCCCGGGTGGTCGAAGACGGTGCACGGCTGCGCGGATATCTGGCCGAAGCCGAGTTGTGGCGAGTCAAACCGGGGGCCAATGGCCGTTTCATCGCCGATGACCCGATGCACCCGGCGCTCGCCGTGCAATTGAATGAAATCGACACCAACGGCGTGGCTTACGTCGATCAGGAGGCGTTGACCTCCGATCACCACGGGCCGATCGCCGTGCGTCGCGATCAACAGCAGCGGGCGGAGCCGGTGCAGGCGCAATACGGCGTGCGCCTGAGTGTATTGACGACGGCATCGACCCCGACGCAACCGTTGCGCGGCGTGGTGGTGTTGCAGGGCAGCGGCGAATCGCTGCTCGGTGTGGCGTGGCGCCGGGTGGCGGCACTGGGCGTCAGGGAAAGCGGTTTTTAGGGAGAGCAGGATGACGGACAGCGCAGCAGTGGCGGCAGAGGGATTGGTGGTACGGCCTTCGCGGGCAACCGACGGGCCGTTTTTGCAAAGTCTTTATCAAACGGCGCGGCCGGATCTGCAATGGATCGACGGCGAGCCGGAACACGTGCAGCAAGTCGTCGCCCAGCAGTTTCAGGTGCAAGAGCAGGGCATGGGCGACAACTACCCCAACGCCATGCACTACGTGGTGGAAAAACTCGGCACCGCCATCGGCGCGTTGAGCACCGATTTCGGCGCCAATGAGATTCGCGTGTTGTACCTGGCGTTCATCCCGCAGGCGCGCGGCCAGGGCTTCGGCCGTGCCGTATTGCAAGGCGTGCAGAAAGCCGCGCAACAGATTCGTTGCCCGGTGGCGACGGTGGTCTGGACCAGTAATCCACACGCGCGCAGGCATTATCTGGCATTGGGTTTTGCCGTCGAAGAACGCAACCCCGCCGCCGAACGCCTCGTCTGGTACCCCCAATAACCCCCTGTAGGAGCTGCCGCAGGCTGCGATCTTTTGATCCTGTTTTTTCAAACTGAAACTCAAGATCAAAAGATCGCAGCCTGCGGCAGCTCCTACAGGTCAACGATGCTTTTGATGTTGGTTTAACGATGGCCGGGTCAGTTGAAGGTGACGTGGAAGTAAGCCAGCGCCGGGTCGCGCCCCATCGCGGGTACCCGCGAGACGAAGATCCCTTCGACCCGCCCCAGTTCCGGCAGCTCCAGGGCACACAAACCGTCGATGAATTCAGTCGGTTCCAGGCTGCTCAATTCGACGCAGAATGGCATGCGCTCGCTGTAGCGCATTTTCGCCAGCGGTTTTTCTTCGAGTTCTCCGATGTGGATCTGCAGCGCACTGCCATCGGGCAGATGCAGGGTGCCAACGCGACCCAGCAGTGCCTGGAAATGTTGGCTATGAACCGATTGCAGCATGGTCTCGCTCCAGCAAGGTGAGGTGTCGGGGGAGGTGGCTCCCCCGGCGTTCGGTCAGTTGCGCGAAGGAAAAATGCCGTTCAGCGCGATGCTGAAGTTGAGCACCAGATACGGGTTCATGATCGGCAGGGGCAGGCCATTGCCGGTCGGCGTGATGGTCCCGCTGATGGTGGTGGCTGCGCCTTTGAGCGGTACCGGCGATGCGCCTTGAGCGTCGGAAAAAATATTCGCCAGGCCCGGCCCGGTACCCGAAGCGCCGATGTAGGCGTTGGTCGCAGTCGGCGCGCCCGCCGGGTTACTCGCCGGGTTGGCCAGTTGCACGGTGGTGGTGGCCGTGAGCCCGGCCAGGGTGTGGGTGTGGTTCGGCAAGTTGTTGAGGGTGGCGGTGACTTGCTCGGCGCCGGAAATTTCCCCCATCACCCTCGGTGTCAGGCCGGGGCCGTTGCCTTGGCAGATCGGCAGGCGGCTTTGCAGGTTGGGCAGCCCGAACGTCTGCTGGCCGTTGCCTCCATACACCGTCCCCAGCAGTGCAAACAGCGCCTGGTTCTGGTTGATTCCGATGATCTGACCGTTGCACAAGGCCCAGCCGCTGGGCGCATAGTTGAAGGCAAACGTCAGAACAGTGCCCATGTAAACGTCCATAAAGTCCTCATCCTTCTGATTGGTTGTCGGCGGGCCGCTAGTGAATTCAGGCTGCTGCAGTTGCCTTGGCACTCCGTGGCCAGGTCACGCCACGCCAGAGCGTAGACGCGGATTGGCAAGGTTGCCGGATGTCGTGAAAAGGCAAACCGGCATCGACGGTGCTTGTGCGGCTGACCTAAAGTGACTGGCAGGTTTTTGCGGTTCATACGGTCGTGGCGATGTGGTGCGGCGAGAGGAAACGATGGCGCTGAACAGAGTAACCCCGGTGGGCGACACCCAGGATCCGCACGCGACACCAGGGCCGTGGTTTGCCGGTTTGCGCTTGCTTCGTTGGGCCAGAGAACACTGGCTGCTGCCGATCCTGTTGTTGGCGGCGGCCGTGCGTTTTTACGATCTGACGGCTGCGGCGATCTGGGGCGATGAGGGTTCCAGTCTGCTGCTGGCGCGTTACTCGCTGGGCGAGATCTGGCGCCACGCGGCCTACGATGTGCACCCGCCGCTGTACTTCATGCTGCTGCACGGCTGGATCGATTTGTTCGGCGACGGCATTTTTGCCCTGCGCAGTTTCAGCGCCCTCGCCGGGATCGCCGCCGTCGGGTTGGGCATCTGGCTGGTGGATCGACTGGCCACCCGCCGCGCCGCGATCTTCGCCGGCCTGCTGCTGGCGCTGTTGCCGACGGCGGTGCGCTACAGCCAGGAAGTGCGCATGTATGCGCTGCTCGGGCTGTTGCTGATGGCCGCGACGCTGGCGCTGGTCTACTGGATCCGGCGCCCGCAGCGTCATGCTTATCTGCTGTTTTACCTGCTGTTGATGACGGCAGCGTTCTACACCCATTACTTCGCCGTGCTGGCGGCGCTGTGCCACTGGATTTATCTGGCGCTGATCCGGGTCCAGCGTGGCTATCGCTTCCGGCATATCCAGCGCCCGGCGTGGTGGCTGGCGAATCTGGCCATCGTCGTGTTGTACCTGCCGTGGTTGCCCCATCTGCTCGATCTGACCCAGCACATGGAGCAACTGAAGGTGGGCGGGGACGTGGGCTGGGAGCCGCCGGTGAGCCTCGGCTCGTTGCCGTCGATGATCTGGTCCTGGCTGATTCAGGACGATGGTGAAAACCTGCCGCTGCCGGTGTTCGGCGCCTTGCCTCTGGCTCTGTTGACGCTGGCAGCGGTGGCGGTGATCCGTGATCGCAGCGTTTCGCGGGGCAGTGTCTTGCTGGCCTTGTACACCGGCGTGCCGCTGTTGCTGGTGTTTGCGGTGTCGTTCATCACGCCGGTGTTCATCGAACGCTACTTGACCGCTTATGCGCTGGGCCTGCCGCTGTTGGCGGCGCTGGCCATCGACCGTTTGTACAGCCGCGTGCGGGTGTTGGCGCTGGCGGTGCTGGTGTCACTGGTGGCGGTTGAACTGGTCGGTGTGAACAACAACGCCACGGTCGACAGCAATGACCAGCTCGACCGGGTGGTGAACTACGTCAATCAGCATTTCCAGCCCGGCGATCGCATCGTCACCAGCGACATGCTCTGGTACTTGAGCTACGTCTACTACGATCGCACCGGCGCCCAAGTGCGCCTCTACACGCCGCCGACTGCCGATGGCCATCCGACGCGGCCGAACGAGTACGGTTTTGGCACGTTGGTGACGCCCGATGTGTACCTCGACAGCCTTGCCGAGCTGAACGGCAATGGCCGGGTCTGGCTGGTCGGGTCGTTCGATGATCCGGCGGAATTTCTGCCGCTGCCGCCTGCCTGGACCGTCGGCGCGGAGGTTCACGCGGGTGGTGTACAGGCACGATTGTTCGTGGCCAGATCGCCGGCCAACTGAGCCGTGACGGGACTAAAACGATTCATCTGCTTATTCGCGATTAAAAGTTAATCAGTTAGTTCTTTTTGCTCTGAGTGATATCAAAACACTACTAGTCGCAGGGTTACTAGTTGAACTACGCTCTGTCGGACAAAAGGACTTCCGATTACGGTGAAGGGATTGCAGCAGTTCCACTTTATCTCCGGCTTGCCGCGCTCAGGCTCGACCCTGCTTTCTGCGATCCTTTTGCAGAACCCGCGCTTTCATGCCGGCATGACCAGCCCGGTCGGTTCTCTATTCTCCAGTGTCCTTGAACAATGCAGCGCCGGCAGTGAGTACGGCGCGGTGATCGACACTGCCATGCGTAGGCGCCTGCTGCGTGGCCTGTTCGAATCCTTCTATGCCGACAAGGCCGACAAGCCGTTGGTGTTCGACACCAACCGGCAGTGGAGCTCGCGTCTGCCAGCGATCCGCGATCTGTTTCCCCAGGCCAAAGTCATCGCCTGCGTGCGCAACGTGGCTTGGGTGATGGACAGCCTCGAACGCCTGTATCGCGCCAATCCCTACGAAAACACCAAACTGTTCAGCGACGCTGCCGAACGCAACACCGTTTACAGCCGCTGCGAAACCCTGGCCCAGCGCAATCGACTGGTGGGTTTTGCCTGGGCGGCGCTCAAGGAAGCCTATTACGGCGAGCATGCCGAATCGTTGCTGATCGTCGATTACGACCTGCTCAGCCAAGCCCCGGAACGGGTCCTGCGACTGGTCTACGACTTTATTGGCGAGCCGTGGTTCGAGCACGATTTCGAACACCTGGCCTATGACGCGCCAGCGTTCGACCAGGGCCTTGGCCTGGCCGGCCTGCACACGGTCAAACCCAAGGTTGCCTTGCAATCACGGCGCACGATTCTGCCGCCGGATCTGTTCAAGCAATACGCCGATTTGTCTTTTTGGCTCGATGGCTCAGCCAGCGCCGCCAATGTCATTCGTATGAAGTCCGACGCCGCGATCAGTTGATCGCGGCGTTTTTCATTGATGCGTCACGTACCTTCGTTCGAGTTCGGGTGAGCAACATGTGGTGGACCCTTTTTGGTGGGGCAAAGGTCAAGTCTCAGGCAACCGCAGGTCAGCGTCCGCTGGCCTCGCCGCTGATCATGTCGCTGGAACCGCGCATGCTGTTCGACGGTGCGGTCGCCGCCACCGTGGCCGACACGGCCGCGCAGGCGGACAGCCATGCCCCTACCGCTGCCGATGCGGCCAAGGCGCCGACGGCCGATCACCCGGTCGCGAGCAAAGACACCCACGGTCAGGCTGATGCCGCACCCGCCGCCAGTCCTGTTGCCGTACCGGGCCAGAGCGTGGTCTTCGTCGACTCACGAGTGAAGGATGCTGACGCCCTGCTGCAAGGGATCGCGCCCGGCACGCAAGTGGTCAAGCTCGACGCTACCAAGGACGGCCTGCAGCAGATCGCCGATTACCTTGATCAACATCACGGCGTCAGTTCGGTGCAGATCATTGCCCACGGCAATGCCGGTGATTTGTGGCTGGGCAACAGCTATCTGTCCGCCGACAACGTCGCGCAACGCAGCGCGATTCTTGGCGAGATCGGCAAGGACATGAACGTCGGCGGCGACATCCTGATCTACGGTTGCTACACCGCCGAGGGCGATCGCGGCTTGAGTTTCGTCGACTCGCTGGCGCAGTTGACCGGGCGTGACGTGGCGGCATCGAACAACCGCACCGGCGTGGGTGGCGACTGGGATCTGGAGATCGCCACCGGCACCATCGAGAGCGCCAATGTGCTGTCGAGCAAAGCCATGAGCGAATACCAGTGGGGACTGGCCACGTGGACGGCGACCAACAATCTCAACTCGGGCGTCGGCTCGTTGCGTGCGGCGCTGGCGTCGGCGCAGAACGGTGACATCGTCACGTTCAGTTCCGGCATGACCGTCCAGCTCACCTCTGAATTGCTGATCAACAAGAGCATCACCGTCGATGGCGACCTGAACAACGACGGCGTGGCCGACGTGACCCTCGACGGTCAGTACAAGACCCGCGTGGTGGAAGTCACCTCCGGCAACACCGTGACCCTCGACGGGCTGGTGATTACCAAAGGTCTGGTGGCGGGCAACGGTGGTAATGGTGGTTCAGCCGCTGCGGGGGCCATGGGCGGTGGGATTTTCAACGCCGGGACTCTGACCCTGAACAACGTGACAGTGACTGCCAACGCCGCCTCCGGCGGTGGTGGTGGCGGTGGTGTGACCGGCGGTTATGTCGGCGGTGGCGGTGGCGGCGGTGCGGGTATCGGTGGCCAGTCCGGTGGCCATGGCGGTACTTCTGGCCCGGGCACCGGCACTTATGCCGGGGGGGCGGGCGGTGCCAATGCCGGCGGCTATGGCGGTGGTTACAGTCCGACCGACATGGGCGGCCGCGGCGGCACCAGCACCGGTGGCGTCGGCGGCAATGGCGGCAGCGCCGGTGCCGGTTACAGTCATGGCGGCAACGGCGGTTCGGCCAGTAACGGCACGCTGTCCATTGGTGGCGGCGGCGGTGGTTCCGGTTGGGACAAAGTCGGTGGCGTCGGCGGCAATGCGGCCGGCGGCATCTACAACGCTGCAAGCGGCACCCTGAAAGTCATCGGCAACTCGGTCATCAGCAATAACATTGCTGCCGGTGGCGGCGGTGGTGGTGGCGGTGGGGTCGGCAGCAACGGCGCCGATGGCGGGGCTGGCGGTCGCGGCGTCGGCGCGATCTGGAACAACGGCGGCGTGGTGCTGATCACCGCGAGCAACTTTGCCGCGATCAGTGGCAACGGCGCTGCCAGCGGTGGTGGTGGGCTTTCCAACGGCGGTTCGACCGGCACAACGCCGAGCGCACTGGTGGGCATCTACAACAACGGCGGTACGCTCAACACCGCTTACGTGGAACCGCCGACTGCCACCATCGTGGTCGCCGACACCGCGCTGAAAATCGGCGAAACCTCGCTGGTGACCATCACCTTCAGCCGCGCCGTAAACGGTTTTACCAACGCCGACCTGACCATTGCCAACGGCACGCTGACCAATGTGTCCAGCGCCGACGGCGGTATCACCTGGACGGCAACCTTTACGCCGACCAACAACATTACCGACACCACCAACCTCATCACCCTCGACAACACTGGGGTGACGGCGGTGTCCGACAGCGTCGCCGGTGTCGGCACCACCAACTCGAACAACTACGCGATCGATACCCAGCGTCCGACTGCGACAATCGTGATGAGCGATACGGCGCTGAAAATCGGCGACACCTCGCTGGTGACCATCACGTTCAGCGAGGCAGTGAGCGGTTTCACCAACGCTGACCTGACCATTGCCAACGGTACGCTGACCAACGTCAGCAGCGCCGACGGCGGCATCACCTGGACGGCGACGTTCACCCCGAACGCGAGCATTACCGATGCCACCAACCTGATTACCCTCGACAACACCGGGGTGGCGGATCTGGCCGGCAACGCCGGCAGTGGCACCACCGATTCGGCCAATTATGTGGTCGACACCGTACGACCGACAGCGACCATTATCGTTGCCGACACCAATCTGGCGGCAGGCGAAACCTCTGTGGTGACCATCACCTTCAGCGAAGCGGTGAGCGGCTTCACCGCCGCCGACCTGACGGTGGCCAACGGCACCTTGACCGGACTGAGCAGCAGCGACGGCGGCATTACCTGGACCGCCACGCTGACGCCAACCACGAGCGTCACCGACACCACCAACCTGATCACTCTGGACAATACCGGGGTCAATGACCTGTCCGGCAACGCCGGCACTGGCAGCACCAACTCCAACAACTACGCGATCGACACCGCACGGCCGACGGCGACCATCGTGGTCGCCGATACCGCGCTGAAAATCGGTGAAACCTCGCTGGTGACGATTACTTTCAGTGAAGCGGTCAGCGGCTTCACCAACGCCGACCTGAGCATTGCCAACGGCACGTTGAGCGCAGTCAGCAGTGCGGATGGCGGCATCACCTGGACGGCGACGTTCACGCCGACCAGCAGCATCACTGACGCTACCAACCTGATCACCCTGAATAACACAGGGGTCGCGGATCTGGCGGGCAATGCCGGCAGCGGCACCACTGATTCCAACAATTACGCGGTCGACACCGTGCGGCCGACCGCCACCGTGGTGTTCACGCAAAGCACCTTGAAAATCGGCGACACCTCGCTGGTGACCATCACCTTCAGCGAAGCGGTCAGCGGTTTTACCAATGCCGACCTGACCATCGCCAACGGCTCCCTGACGGCGGTCAGCAGCGCGGACGGCGGCATCACCTGGACGGCAACGTTCACACCGAGCGCGAACATCACCGACGCCACCAACCTGGTGACGCTGGACAACACCGGCGTCGCCGACCTGGCCGGCAATGCCGGCAGTGGCACCACCGATTCGAACAACTACAGCATCGACACCCAGCGGCCGACCGCGACCATCGTCGTCGCCGATCCCGCGCTGAGCGCCGGCGAAACGACACTGGTGACCATTACCTTCAGCGAAGCGGTCAGTGGTTTCACCAACGCCGACCTGACCGTCCCCAACGGTACGCTCACGGCGGTCAGCAGCGCCGATGGCGGCATCACCTGGACGGCGACCTTCACGCCGACCGGCGGGATCAACGACACCAGCAACATCATCACCCTGGCCAACACCGGTATCGCCGACCTGGCCGGGAACGCCGGCACGGGCACGACCAACTCCGGCAACTTCACCATCAACACCGTGGCGCCAACCGCGACCATCGTCGTCGCGGACAACAGCCTGACCATCGGCGAAACGTCGCTGGTGACCATCACCTTCAGCGAAGCCGTCACCGGTTTCAACAACGCCGACCTGACAATTGCCAACGGCACGCTGACGGCGGTGAGCAGCAGCGACGGCGGTATCACCTGGACGGCGACTTTCACCCCGACCAGCAACATCACGGACGCGAGCAACCTGATCACCCTCGACAACAGCGGTGTGCAGAACGCCGTCGGCAACGCCGGCAGTGGCACCACCAACTCCAACAATTACGCCATCGACACCCAGCGCCCGACCGCCACCGTGGTGCTCGCCGATTCAGCGCTGGGCGTCGGCCAGACCACCACCGTGACCATCACCTTCAGCGAGGCCGTCAGCGGTTTGACCCTGGCCGACCTGACCGTGGCCAACGGCACGCTCTCCGGGCTGAGCACCTCGGACAACATCACTTACACGGCGACGTTCACTCCATCGGCGGGCATCACCGACACCAGCAACATCATCACCCTGGACAACACCGGCATCACTGACATCGCGGGCAATTCCGGCAGCGGCACCACCGATTCGGCCAACTACGTGATCGACAGTCAGCGCCCGACCGCCACCATCGTCATCAGTGATACCGATCTGCGTCCCGGTGAAACCGCGCTCGTCACCATTACTTTCAGTGAGGCGGTCAGCGGATTCGACAACAGCGACCTGAGCGTTGCCAACGGCACGCTGAGCAATGTCTCGTCGAGCGACGGCGGCATCACCTGGACGGCCACCTTCACGCCGACCATCGGCGTCAGTGACGCCACCAACCTGATCGTGCTGAACAACGCTGGCATCAGCGATCTGGCGGGCAATGCCGGCAGCGGCATCACCAACTCGGCCAACTATGCGGTGCAGACCGAAGTGCCGACCGCGACCATCGTCGTCGCGGATACCGCGCTCAAGGCCGGCGAAACCTCGACGGTGACCATCACCTTCAGCGAGGCCGTCAGCGGTTTCACCAATGCGGACCTGACCATCGCCAATGGCATCCTGAGTAACCTCACCTCCAGTGACGGCGGCATCACCTGGACGGCGACACTCACGCCGACCGCCAACATCACCGACACCACCAACCTGATTACCCTCGACAACAGTGGCGTGACCAACGCCTCCGGCAACAGCGGCGTCGGCACCACCGCTTCGAACAATTTCGCCATCGACACGGCGCTGCCGACCGCGACCATCGTGGTCGCCGACAATCGCCTGGGCATCGGTGCAACCACCACGGTGACCATCACCTTCAGTGAAGCGGTCAGCGGTTTTGACCTGTCGGACATCAGCGTCGCCAACGGCACGCTGGCGAACCTGACCAGCAGCGATGGCGGCATCACCTGGACCGCCACGCTGACACCGACGGCCAACGTCAACGACACGACCAACCTGATCATCGTCGACACGGCCGGTGTGCAGGATCTGGCCGGCAACCTCGGCGCGAGCATTGCGATTTCCAACAACTACGCGCTCGACGCGACCCGGCCGACGGTGAATATCGTGGTCGCCAATCCCCACTTGGGCATCGGCCAGACCACCACGGTGACGTTCACCTTCAGCGAGGCGGTGAGCAACTTCGATCTGTCCGACCTGAGCGTGACCAATGGCGATTTGAGCAACCTGAGCAGCAGCGATGGCGGCAAGACCTGGACCGCGACCTTCACGCCAACGGCCAATGTCACCGACCCGAGCAATTTCATTGCGCTCGACACCAGCAATGTCACCGATCTGGCCGGCAACGTCGGCAGCACAGTGGCGGTGTCGAACAACTACGCGCTCGACAGCGAGCGGCCGAGTGCGACGGTCGTCATTGCCAACCCGAACATCGGCATCGGCCAGACCTCGCAGGTGACCATTACCTTCAACGAGGCGGTCAGCGGTTTCGATCTGTCAGACATCGCGGTGGCGAACGGCACCTTGTCCAACCTGAGCAGCAGCGACGGAGGCAAGAGCTGGACCGCCACCCTGACACCGAACGCCAACGTCAACAGTGCGAACAACGCGATCAGCGTCAACAGTGCCGGGGTCAGTGATGCGTCCGGCAACAGCGGCAGCGGCGTCAGCAGTTCCAACAACTACGCGATTAATACGGTGCCGGTGGTCGTGCCGCCCACCGTGCCCACTGTGCCGACCACGCCGACCAGTGTCGTGATCCCGGATCCGTTGATTCGCAGCAGCGACCCGGTGGTGCCGGCACCGCCACCGAACGTGCCGCTGCAGCCGTTCATCTTCACTCCACCAACCGGCGAGCTCGGTTCACCGCTGACCTTTGCGCCGCTGTTTGAACAACGGGTGATCGGCAACGGCATTCGCCCGCTTGGCGATATTTTCATCAATCACGGTGCCCTCAGCCGCAGTTACATCGCGCAAGTGTTCAGCAGCAGTGACAGCAGCGGCGATGGCTCCGGCCACGGGTTCCTCGGTTTTGGCGGTGGTGATGGCGGCGTATTCGCCAGCAGCACACTGGCGAGCCTGTTCAGTCAGGACCGTGCTGCCGAGCGGGATGCGCTGAACGCATTCGGCAGCCAGTCGCTCAAGGCCGGCGATATTTCCCAAGGCCTGCGCGGTGTGTTTGGCGCGCCGACACTGGGGCAACAACTACAACAGCTCAAAGACACCGAGCAGCACCGGGTCGACGACCTGGCGGCAGCGCTGCAACAGGTCGGCATCAGCGAAATGTCAGCCTGAACTCACCATTACTCAACACTGTGCAGGACCTAGGGGCGATCCAGGGATGAAGAAAAGTCAGAAGTTGTTCGGCGCCAGCCTACTGGCGCTGGCGATCAGCGGATGTGCAGTGACCAGTGACCCGATTGAGCGCAGCGTCAGCGAGCAGCGCGCCAAAAGCGATCTGCAAGGCATGTACAAGGATCAGGAACCGCTGCGCGGCCCGTTGACCCTGCACCAGGCCATGGCCCGCGCGGTGAAATACAACCTCGAAGGTCGCTTGAAGATCATGGAGGAAGCGCTGGCCAAGCGGCAGCTCGACCTCGCCAGTTTCGACATGCTGCCGCGCATGGCGCTGGACGCCGGGTACGTCGGGCGCAACAACGTCAACGCCTCCAGCAGCCAGAGTGTGCGCACCGGCACCCAGTCTCTTGAACCATCGACCTCGCAGGACCGTGACCGCGACGTAGCCGACCTGACCATGGTGTGGAACGTCCTCGACTTCGGCGTCAGCTACATCAGCGCCAAGCAGCAGGGCGACCAGCGCCTGATCGTTCAGGAACGGCGCCGCAAGGTGATCAACACCATCGTTCAGGACGTACGTTCGGCCTATTGGCGAGCGATGGCCGCCGAGCGTCTGCTCAAACAAATCGACAGCCTGATGGCGCGCGTGCAGACCGCCCGCGACAACAGCCAGACCCTGAGTGATCAGCGTATTGGTGATCCGGTGCAATCGCTCGGTTATCAGCGTTCGCTGATCGAAGCGACCCGCCAACTGGAAGAGCAGCGTCGTGCCTTGTCGCTGGCGAAAACCGAACTGGCCACCCTGATCAACCTGCCGCTGGGCACCAACCTGACCTTGGCCACCGATGACGGTTATCAGATTCCCGAACTCAAGGTCGATCTGGCGAAACTGGAGCAGGAAGCCCTGACCAGTCGCCCGGAACTGCGCGAGCAGGACTACCAGACGCGCATCAGCGCTGCCGAAACCCGCAAGGCCATGCTGCGCCTGCTGCCGGGCCTGGAGTTTTCCGCCGGTGGTCATTACGACAGCAACTCGTTCCTCGTCGAGCAGGGCTGGGCCGATTACGGCGTGAAAATCACGTGGAACCTGTTCAACGTGATTTCCGCACCCGCTGCAATCAACGTCGCCAAGGCAGGTGAAGAAGTCGCCACCGCGCGGCGTCAGGCGATGTCGATCGCGGTGCTCGCGCAGCTCTATGTGGCCAACGCCAACTATCAAGAAGCGTTGCGCCAGTTCAAGACCAATCAGCAACTGTCGGACATCGACGGACAAATCGTCGGCCAGTTGCGCAACCGTCATCAGGCGGCAGGGATCGGTGAGCTGGAACTGATTCAGGGCGAACTGAACAACCTGCAAGCGGATCTGCGCCGCGATCTGTCGTACGCCGACCTGCGCAATGCTTATGGCCAGATCTTCGCCAGTGCCGGCCTCGATCCGCTGCCGGATCAGGTGCAGTCGACCGCAGTGCAGTCGATTGCCACCGCGCTGGCCAACCGTGAATCGGCTTGGGCGGCGGGGGATATCTCGACGCCAGTGGTGGCGCATGCTCCGGCGCAGTGATGTGCTGGCGCCGAGCGCCAGTGTCAGCCGCACCCAACGCGAGGTTCGAAATGGGCATCGCGGTGCAGCGATTCTGTTGACCGGCCTACCGGCGGCGGGCAAGTCGACATTGGCGCAGGCGCTGCACGCCGAGTTGTTCGGGCGAGGTTTGCAAAGCGTGGTACTGGATGGCGACGGTTTGCGCATCGGGCTCAATCGGGATCTGCGATTCACCGACGCTGATCGCCAGGAAAATATTCGTCGCGCCAGCGAGCTCGCCGCGTTGCTGGTGGAAAACGGGCAAATCGTGATTTTGGCGATGATTGCGCCACTGGTTGAGCTACGTGAGGTGTTCGCGCAACGGTTAGGTGAGGACTATCGCGACGTTTGGTGCAGCGCCTCTCTGGCTGTTTGCGAACAGCGCGACCCGAAAGGACATTACGCACGGGCGCGACGCGGTGACCTCGCTGGATTTACCGGAGTGTCGGCACCGTATGAGCCGCCAACGCAGGCGTCGCTGGTGCTCGACACCGATGCGCAAACGGTCGAAGCCTGCCTTGATCGATTGCTGACCTGGCTCGGCGAGTGCGCGGTGTTGCCCAGGACATGAGCCGGCCGGCGTTCTCGCGATTGCCGGTGACGGTGGATTTGCCGCTGTTGCTGCAAGCGCTGGCGGCGATTGCCGACGACGCCTGGCGCAGTCACTTCAACACCGAGTATTTCTCGGGTGACTGGAGTGGCGTCGCGCTGATTTCGGCAGCCGATGCGTTGACCGAACTGTCGCCCGGTCGCGGTGAGCCGTTGCTACGCGAACCGTGGTTGCGTGATGAGCGCTGGCGCCACGGTTTGCGCAATCTGTCGCTGAATATCGTCAGCGCTCGACTGCTGCGCCTGGGCCCTGGCGCGCGCGTTCACGAACATCGCGATTACGATCTGAATGGCCCGGACGCCGATCGCCGTTTGCACATTCCGTTGCTCAGTCCGCCCAATGTCGACTTCTGGCTCGACGGTCAACGCGTGCCGATGGCTGCCGGGGAATGCTGGTTTCTCGATCTCGCCCGTCCGCACCGAGTGGATAACCGCGATACCGCTGCGCGTATTCATCTGGTCATCGATTGCAAACCCGATGCCTGGCTTGAGCAGATGATCGTCGAAGGATTGCCCGACACACCAGCGCCGGGTTTGGCCGATACCGACTTGCAGCGCTTTCAGAGGCTGGTGACTGAGGATGACTCGCTGTCACTGGCCTTGCGCACGCTGCATGACCCTGAGATGTTTATCGCCCGAACGCTGGAACTCGCGGCGGAACGCGGCCTGGTATTTTCTCGCGAAGAACTGCGTACCGCGATGCGCAATGGTCGTCGGCAATGGCACGAACAATGGAGCTGTTGAGTTTCGACGGTTGGCTGCCCATTCGTGTCTGGCCGGTCGACGGGCAGTGGCGGGTGGATTGGTGCTGGTTCGGTGACACGCCGTTGCATCAGCCGTTTTTCCGTGAGGCGGTGGACGATGCACTGCGGCTGCCCTTCAATCAGGCGTTTCGACGGCAGACGACGCTGTCGGCGCTGACCGAATGGCAAGCGCAAAGCCCCGGCCTCGTACCAAGCGCTTTTATTCTGCACGCCTCGCGCTGTGGCTCGACGTTGATCAGTCAGATGCTCGCGCAACTCGACGATCACATCGTGGTGTCCGAACCGCCACCGCTGGATGCGCTGTTGCGCGGTGATTTGCCTGATGCCGAACGCGGGGCCGCCATCGTCGGCTTGCTCTCGGCATATGGTCAGCGCCGACGCGGTGTTGAACAGCGTTTAGTGGTCAAACTTGATGCCTGGAACATCGGTGAATGGCCGCTGTTGCAGACCTGTTTCCCGGACACGCCGTGGCTGTTTCTCTATCGTGATCCGCTGGAAATTGCTGTTTCCCATCTGCGCCGTCCGGGCATGCACATGGTGCCGGGGATGCTCGGTGATTGCGTATTGGAGGATGGGTTGCAGTTCGAGGGCCGTGAAGATTTTATCGCGCGGCGTTTGGGGCGGTTGTTGGAGGCGGGGTTGCTACATTGTCGGGATTCGGCCGGTTTGGCGGTGAATTACAACGAGTTGCCCGATGCGATGGCTGGGCGCTTGGCGCGGTTCTTTCGATTGAATGATGTGCAGCGTCAGCAGGTGTTTGCCGCTGCCGCGCAGCATGCGAAACAGCCTTCGCAAGTGTTTGTTGCCGATGGTGAAGACAAACGCCGCGAGGCTTCGGCGCTGTTGCAGGCGCGTGTGCAGACGTGCGCGCGAGCGCCCTATGAAGCTTTGGAAAAATTGCGTGGAGCCTGAAAAGATCGCAGCCTTCGGCAGCTCCTACATTGGAATGTGATCCCCTGTAGGAGCTGCCGCAGGCTGCGATCTTTCGCTCCTCAAGATTTCCCCGACAAATCCGCCATGCCCTTGAGCAACTCGATCGGCAACGGAAAGACAATCGTCGAACTCTTGTCGCCGGCAATCGAACTCAAGGTCTGCATATAACGCAACTGCATCGCCCCCGGCTGACGACCGAGCATCTCGGCAGCCTGCATCAGTTTCTCCGAGGCCTGCAATTCGCCTTCGGCGTGGATGACTTTTGCCCGTCGTTCGCGTTCGGCTTCAGCCTGCTTGGCGATGGCGCGGACCATCGATTCGTTGAGGTCGACATGTTTGATCTCGACGTTGGCGACCTTGATGCCCCATGCATCAGTCTGCGCATCAAGCACCTGCTGGATGTCGATGTTCAACTGCTCGCGCTCGGCCAATAACTCATCGAGTTCGTGTTTGCCGAGCACCGCGCGCAAAGTGGTCTGCGCCAACTGACTGGTGGCCGAGAGAAAATCCTCGACCTGAATGATCGCCTTCTGTGGGTCGAGCACGCGGAAATACAGCACGGCATTGACCTTCACCGACACGTTGTCACGGGTGATCACGTCCTGCGGCGGTACGTCGAGAACAACGGTGCGCAGATCCACGCGAACCATTTGCTGCACCACCGGAATCAGCAGGATCAGCCCCGGGCCTTTGACCTGCCAGAAACGTCCGAGCTGGAACACCACGCCGCGCTCGTATTCACGCAGGATGCGGAACGTCGAGCCGGCGAGGGCAATCACCAACAACAGCAGCGCAACAAAACCGATTTGCAGACCCATGATCACTCTCCGAGCGGCGCCGCGTCAGCCGCGGCCACTTGCAGCAACAATCCCTTGCGAGCCACCACGCGCACCGTTTGTCCGGTGTGCAAAGGGGTGGCGCTGAGCACTTGCCAGCGTTCGCCTTGCAGTTGAATCCAGCCATTGCGCGCATCGCCCGGTTGCACGGTGGTGATCGCGGTGACGCTGCCGAGCAGGCCGGCATCACCGCTGACGGCTTGGCGCGGGCGGGTTTTCAGGGCTCGGATCACCAGTGCAATCAACAGCAGCGCGCTGATCAGGCCGAGGCCGATCATCAGCGGCACTGGCAATTCGGCGTTGCTCAGAATCAGCGCGCCGATGACGAACATGATGATCCCGCCCAGGCCGATCACGCCGTAATTGGGCAGCGCGGCTTCAGCGATCAGAAACACGATGCCGAGGGTGATCAGCCATAGGCCGACCGGGCTCATCGCTGGCAACGAGCTCTCGGCGGCGAAAGCGGACGCGCTGCTCAGCAGGAGCAAGGCAAAGACACAACATCGGCTGTTCACGTGACTCTCCATGAGCGTCAGTGGCGGGTTCTTTCAGTCTAGTTCAGGGTTGGTCTGGATGAATTTTGATCAATGTGCGGATGTGTCCAGTGAGCGGATTTCCCGTCGCCAGCGGCCCGCCGAACTAGACTCAAAACACAGCAACCACCTTCCGCGCGACACCGAGGTGCATCATGCGAATGGCAAGAAAGGTGCAAAGCAGCCTGACCCGGGCGCATTGCGAATATGACGTCGTCGCTCACCGGCATTCATCCAGCAGCCTGGAAACCGCACGGGTCGCCGGAGTGCCCGCCGAGCGCGTGGCCAAATCGATCATCCTCGACGACCACCACGGGCATTACCTGATGGCCGTGCTGCCGGCCAGCCGTCATCTGGATCTGAGCAAGGTGCGCAACAGCGGCGAATGGCAACTGACCCGCGAAAGCAATCTGGCGCACATCTTCGACGACTGCGAACGCGGCGCGGTGCCGCCATTGGGTGATTCCTACGGGCTGGACATGGTCATCGACCCGCTGCTGACTCGGCAGAAGGATATTTATCTGGAGGCGGGCAATCACAACTACTTGCTGCACATGAGCATGCCGGAGTTTCTGAAAATGGTGCCGCATGCCGAGGTGCGGGAGTTGAGTCATTAGGATTTGCAGTGGTCTCGCTGACCTCATCGCGAGCAGGCTCACTCCTACAATGGGATTGCATTGCACCTGTAGGAGTGAGCCTGCTCGCGATTAATCTTCCATACACCCCATTTTTGAAGGAGCTCAGCAATGGAACAACCAACCCACAGCCTCCCATCTCTCTTCAAACAACTCGGCCTGGACAACGACCCGGTCAGCATCGACCAATTCATCGCCACCCATTCCCCGCTTAAACCCGAGCTGCACTTGGCCGATGCGTTTTTCTGGACGGAGAGCCAGTCGCAGTTTTTACGCGATGAGATTCTGGAGGATGCCGATTGGGCAGAGGTGGTGGATCAGTTGAATGTGTTGTTGCGCAAGGGAAGACAGGGCTAAGACCGGTGACCTCTGGTCATTCAACTCAGAACCATGGTTGTTGCAGTTCAAAAAATAGACCAAAATCACGACCTCAATTGAGGTCTTTTATTATGCAAAGTGTTCTCGCCGATATGGCTGTCAGTGTTTCCGAGTTAAAGAAAAACCCTTCTGCCGTGCTGAACGGCGCGCATGGTGGAGCAGTGGCGGTTCTCAACCACAATCGCGTTATGGGCTACATGGTTCCAGCGGATGTGTACGAAGCAATGATGGAGCGGCTTGATGATCTGGAGCTTGCTGAAGTCGTTCGCGCCCGCAGCCACGAGACGCCAATTTCGGTAAGCCTGGATGACCTATAAGCTCGAATTTCTGCCATCTGCTTACAAAGAATGGAACAAGTTGGGTCACACACTACGAGAGCAATTCAAAAAGAAGCTGGGCGAACGGCTGAATCTGCCTAGAGTGCCTGCCGATGCGCTGCATGGGATGCCGGATTGTTACAAAATAAAATTGAAGGCTTGCGGCTATCGCTTGGTTTATCAAGTGATCGACGAACGCGTAGTCGTTTCCGTTGTTGCGGTCGGCAAACGGGAGCGCAGTAGCGTTTATGAGAATGCTAAAAAGCGCTGAATGACTTTCGGAGAGATTTTCTCCGCCCGAATAGGCAATTTGTTTCAAAACTTGACTGAAATTCCCCTCCAATGCGATATTGATAGTTAGCAAACTAACAGTGTGCATTTTCCCGTGCCCGATTCCCTCGACGCTCTCCAGATGAACATCAGCAGTGCCATGGTGGTGGCCGCCAGGCATTGGCGGAAGATCTGCCAGACCACGCTGGTCAACTATGGAATCTCCGAAGCCTGCGCCGTGCCGCTCTTGATGATCGGCCGTTTGGGCGAGGGTGTGCGGCAGGTGCAGGTGGCGCAGGCGGCCGGGATGGAGAGTCCGTCGCTGGTGCGTCTGCTCGATCAGTTGTGTCATTCGGGTTACGTCTGCCGTACCGAAGATGCCCACGATCGCCGCGCCAAGTGCTTGAGCCTGACCGACACCGGTCGTGAACTGGTGCAAGCGGTGGAGATCGAACTGGTGCGTCTGCGTCATGAAGTGCTTGAGGGCATCGACCAGAGCGATCTGGAAGCTACGCTTCGGGTACTCAGAGCTTTTGAGGCGGCCAACCCGCCATTGGTGGTTAATTCTTGAACGGTTTTTTCTCCGGCATTCCGCCGGCCCGGGACTGGTTCTACGGGGTGCGGACTTTTGCAGCGTCGATGATCGCGCTGTACATCGCCTTGCTCATGCAGATGCCGCGTCCGTATTGGGCGATGGCGACGGTGTACATCGTCTCCAGCCCGTTCCTCGGCCCGACCAGCTCGAAAGCGTTATACCGTGCGATCGGCACCTTTCTCGGTGCGGCAGCGGCGGTATTTTTCGTGCCGATGTTCGTGCAGAGCCCGTATGTGCTGGTGGTGGTGATCGCGCTATGGACGGGGATTCTGTTGTTCATGTCCCTGCATTTGCGCACCGCCAACAGCTACGCATTGATGCTCGCCGGTTACACCTTGCCGCTGATTGCCTTGCCGGTGGTGGATAACCCGCTGGCGGTGTGGGACGTGGCCGAGGCGCGTACTGAGGAAATTTTCCTCGGCATTGCTGTTGCCGCCGTGGTCGGTGCGATGTTCTGGCCGCGACGCTTGGCGCCGGTGTTCAACGACGCCGTGAGCAAGTGGTTCGCCGACGCAACCACCTACAGCCTGAAATTCCTCAGTCGCGACGTGCAACCCGAAGAAGTCACCGCGCTGCGCATGGCCATGGTCGCCAACTTCAACAGCCTCGAATTGATGATCGGTCAGTTGCCCCACGAAGGCTCGCGACCGCAAACCGTGCGCAACACCAAAGAATTGCGCGGGCGCATGATTCATCTATTACCGGTGATCGATGCGCTGGAAGATTCGCTCTACGCCCTCGAACGACGCACGCCGGAACTGGTGGAAAAATTCGAACCGCTGCTGGCCGCAACCCGCGAATGGCTCGCTCGCCAGGACGCCGATCTCGACCGCTGGCAAGCGCTGAAAGATCAGCTCGAAGCCCTGCAACCGAGCGCTGAAGCGCTGGAAGATCGCCGGCAACTGCTGTTCTCCAACTCGATCTACCGGCTCGGTGAATTCATCGATCTGTGGCAGGACTGCCGCAGCCTGCAGGACGCCATTCTCTGCGAGCGCCAGGACAGCTGGCGCGCGGTGTATCGCCACTGGCGCCTGGGTCGGTTGACCCCGTTCATTGATCGTGGGCTGATGCTCTACTCGGTCGCCTCGACGATTCTGGCGATCATCACCGCCTCGGTGCTGTGGATTCTGCTCGGCTGGCCGGACGGCGGCAGCGCGGTGATTCTGGCGGCGGTGGCGTGCAGTTTCTTCGCCTCGATGGACGACCCGGCGCCGCAGATTTACCGGTTCTTTTTCTGGACCGGCATGTCGGTACTGTTCGCCAGCCTTTATCTGTTTTTGATTCTGCCCAACCTGCACGATTTCCCGATGCTGGTGCTGGCGTTTTCCATCCCGTTTATCTGCGTTGGCACCCTGACCGTGCAGCCGCGTTTCTACCTCGGCATGCTGCTGACGCTGGTCAACACCTCGTCGTTCATCAGTATTCAGGGCGCTTACGATGCGGACTTTTTCGCCTTCGTGAACTCCAACCTGGCGGGGCCGATCGGTCTGCTGTTCGCGTTTATCTGGACGCTGGTGGCGCGCCCGTTTGGTGCCGAATTGGCAGCGAAACGCCTGACCCGTTTCAGCTGGAAAGACATCGTGCACATGACCGAGCCGGCCAACCTCGCCGAGCACCGCAAACTGGGCGTGCAGTTGCTCGATCGGCTGATGCAGCACCTGCCGCGTCTGGCCCTGACCGGCCAGGACACCGGCATCGCCATGCGCGAAGTACGCGTCGGTCTGAACCTGCTCGATTTGCTCGCCTACACCCCACGGGTCACCGGCGCACCGAACGCTTTGTTGCAGCAAGTGGTCAGTGAAGTCGGTGAGTATTTCCGCGCTTGCCTCAAGGCCGGCGAACGCTTGCCGGCGCCGGCCCCTCTGCTGATGACCCTGGATCGCACCCGCCGTGCGCTCAATGGCCACGGCGACGATGAAACCCGTCTGAACCTGTTGCACGCCTTGAGCGGTTTGCGTCTGGCGTTGCTGCCCGGCGTCGAATTCGTTTCCAGCGCCGAGCCCGAAGAACCGCTGCCCGATGGAGCGCCCCTATGATCGGTGATCTGGACATCAGCGGCATTTTCCTGCCGACCTTGCTGGTGTTGATGGGCATCACTTATGTGCTGTTTTTGTTGGTGCATGCCGTGCTGACGCGCGTGCACTTTTACCGTCTGGTCTGGCACCGGGCATTGTTCAACGTGGCGCTCTACGCGGTACTTCTGTACGGCGTGGACTCACTCAGTCGATACCTGATGACATGAAAAAACCGTTTTTGACCATCGGTCGCGTGGTACTGACCCTGCTGATCGTGACTTTTGCCGTTGTCCTCGTCTGGCGCATGGTGATGTATTACATGTTCGCGCCGTGGACCCGTGACGGCCACATTCGCGCCGACATCATCCAGATCGCCCCGGACGTGTCCGGGCTGATCCAGCAGGTTGGCGTGAAGGACAACCAGTTGATCAAGCGCGGTCAGGTGCTGTTCAGCATCGATCAGGATCGCTTCAAGCTGGCGTTGCGTCAGGCCAAAGCAACTGTCGCTGATCGCGAAGAAACCTTGGCTCAAGCCCAGCGAGAAGCCAAGCGTAACCGTGGCCTCGGTAATCTGGTGCCGGCCGAGCAACTGGAAGAAAGCCAATCGAAGGTCGCCCGTGCGCAATCAGCACTGGCCGAAGCCATGGTCACCGTGGACAGCGCCCAGCTCAACCTTGATCGCTCTGTGATTCGCAGCCCGGTCGACGGCTACGTCAACGACCGCGCGCCGCGTCCGCAGGAATTCGTCACTGCCGGGCGTCCGGTGTTGTCGGTGGTCGACAGCAACTCGTTCCACATCGATGGCTATTTCGAAGAGACCAAACTCGACGGCATTCATGTCGGCCAGTCGGTGGACATTCGCGTGATCGGCGATCGCGCCAAACTGCGCGGGCATGTCGAAAGCATCGTCGCCGGTATCGAAGACCGCGACCGCACCAGCGGCAGCAACCTGCTGCCCAACGTCAACCCGGCGTTCAGTTGGGTGCGGCTGGCGCAGCGGATTCCGGTGCGGATTGCCTTTGATGACGTGCCGGAAGATTTCCGCATGATCGCCGGGCGCACTGCCACGGTATCCATCATCGAAGACTTGAAAGTCGACGATAAAAAGCAGGAGCCCGCGCAATGAGCAGGGCCCTGATGA
Organism: Pseudomonas sp. GM80; assembly: GCF_000282515.1. Classification (GTDB taxonomy): domain Bacteria; phylum Pseudomonadota; class Gammaproteobacteria; order Pseudomonadales; family Pseudomonadaceae; genus Aquipseudomonas. The sequence continues at coordinate 17,242 of NZ_AKJD01000060.1, read as the reverse complement.
TCGCCGGGATGGGCATGATGCTGTCGGCGTGTCAGATGGTCGGGCCGGACTATCACGTGCCTGAGAGTTCGGCGGTTCAGCGCAAGGATTTTCAGGGCGAACTGGCCGTGGCCGGTAAACCCGTCGTATCGGCACCGGTGCCGGCGGACTGGTGGCGGCTCTATAAAGACCCGCGCCTCGATCAACTAGTGCAGCAGGCGATGGCCTCCAACACCGATCTGCGCGTTGCTGCTGCCAACTTGCAGCGCGCTCGCGCCCAAGTCGACGAAGCCGAGGCCGCTGGTGGCTGGAGTGCTGGCGTGAAAATGGGCGCCGAGCGTTTGCAGGAATCCGGACAGGCGTTTTTGCTGCCGGAAAAAGTCCCGGTGGCCAATATCGGCGACATCGGCATCAGCGCCTCATACCAATTCGATCTGTGGGGCACCTTGCAGCGCGGCATTGAAGGCGCCAAAGCCAACGCCGATGCCACCCAAGCCGCCGCCGATACCGCACGCATCACCTTGGTCGCGGACGTGGTTCGCGCTTATACGCAAGTCTGCGCGGCCAACGAAGAACGCGAAATTGCTCAGCATTCCCTCGACCTGCAATCGCAAGGCACCACGCTGATTCAGCGTCTGCGCGACGCCGGGCGTGGCGATGAAACCCAGGTCACCCGTTCGCAAACCCAATTCAAATCCCTGCGCGCCGACATGCCGCGCTATGAAGCGGCGCGTCAGGCCGGGTTGTTCCGTCTGTCGATGCTGCTGGCGAAACCGGTCGATCAATTGCCGGCTGGCACTGCGACGTGCGCCGAGCTGCCGAAGATCGCCCAACTGGTGCCGGTCGGTGATGGCGCGGCGCTGCTCAAGCGTCGTCCGGACATTCGTCAGGCTGAACGGCGTCTGGCCGCTGCAACTGCCGGGATCGGCGTCGCCACTGGCGAGTTGTACCCGGACATCAGCATCGGTGCGACCATCGGCACCGTCGGCATCATCGACGACCTCGGTGATCCGTCGACCAATCGCTGGGGTTTCGGCCCGTCGCTGAGCTGGAAAGTGCCGACCAACGGCGCCCGTGCGCGCATTCGTGAAGCTGAAGCGACCACCCAAGGCGCGCTGGCGCACTTCGACGGCGTGGTGCTCAATGCCATTCGCGAAACCCAGACCGGCCTCGCCCAGTACAGTGCGCTGCTGCAACGCCGCGACGCGCTGGCCGATGCCGAGCAGTCGGCGAAACTGGCGGCAGACCAGACGCACCGCTTCTTCCAGGCCGGCCGCGAGTCGTTCCTGGCGGATCTGCAAGCGACTCGCACCTACACCGATGTCACCGCGCAACTGGCCGCTGCCAACACCCAGGTTGCGATGAGCCAGATCGATTTGTTCCTCGCCCTCGGCGGCGGTTGGGAAAGCGGACGAACGCACGCTCCAAGCCCGAGCAAACCCTGAGGCCATAGCTATGCTTTGAAGTGTTGGAAGGGCGCCCCGTGCAAAGCACCCTTCCAGCGCACATTGCTAGCGCTGGTCTAGGGGAAACCAATAATGAAAAACCCTTACGCTCTCGGCTTCTGGTGCGCCCTCGCAGCGCTGGTGCTGCTCTCGGCCACCTATTTCTACGGCATCATGCTGGCCCACCAGATCGACAAGGCCATGATCTTTCTCGACAGCACCGTCGCGCTGATCGCGGTCATGGCGATCGTCGTGGTGGCCTGGGCGTCGATCCAGGTTCAGCGCGTCAAGAAACGGCAGCTTGAACAGGGCAAGACCCTGGTGCTGATCTGGGACACCAAAGTCGCCCTGCGTCGGGTCGAAACCGTGTTCGACCGGTATTTCTGGGGCAGCTACTGGCAGCCGGGACGAACGTTCGCCGAAGTCATGGGCGAACTCACCGGTACACCGCTGGAGAAAAGTCTCGAAGCGCTGAAAAAGCAGTGCCTGGAACTCGACAAGCAGATTGATGGCGAGGGCTGGCATTGGTTGAACAACGCCCGCGAATTGTCGGATGTCGCCACGGCCATGGCCCGTGAGCGTTATCAGCTGGATTTCTGCGACCCGCGCGCTGATGGGCCGGGTGGGGCGGTGATTGATCGGGATTTCGAAGTGCTGGTCTACACCTGGACCGCGCGACTGAAAAGCTTTGATCATCAGCTGGATGAAATCGAGGTTCAGTATTCCTGATTCTCGGCTGAATCATCTGGCCTCATCGCTGGCAAGCCAGCTCCCACAGGTTGACGTGGTGTGCACAAATTTTGTGTTCGCTGAAGATCCCTGTGGGAGCTGGCTTGCCAGCGATGGCAGTTTTGCTAACTGCGAAACTCTCACTGCCTGTCGGTTGTCCATTCTCCCCATAGACACTCTTTCACCTTTAAACGTTGGGCCGTCTTGCGCGCCCGGTGCTAATCTCCATCGCTGAATTCAGCGCAGTCGAGCCGCGACCCGGTCACGGGTTCAGGGAAGACGACCACACTCACAGCCACGGAAATCGATCAGGTCATTCATGAATAAATCAGCAGGCGTGCTTCTCGGAATTGTTGTTGCCATCGGCGCGATCAGCGCAGGCGGGGCCTGGTACACCGGGACCAAGATCGAAGGCGTGTTGAACAACGCCGTCAGCAACGCCAACAAAGAGCTGCAGACCGCCATGGCCGGCTCCAACGGCAGCGCGTCGTTGGAACTGGTGTCGCTGGAACGCCACACCTTCACCAGCACCGCGCACTATCGCCTCAAAGGTGAAGGCGAGATGTTTGGCGACAAGCCGCTCGAATTGCTGTTCGTCGACCACATCGAACACGGCCCGCTGCCGTTCTCGCGTCTGGTTTCGCTGAAATGGCTGCCGGTCATGGCCACCAGCAACTACGAGCTGGAAAAGAACGCCGCCACCGAGAAGTGGTTCGCCGCGACCAAAGGCGCCTCGCCGCTCAAAGGCGTGACCAACATTGGCTACGATGAATCCACCACCAGCACCCTTGATCTGCTGCCGTTCGAAACCGCGCTGGATGAGCAATCGAGCCTGAAATTCTCCGGCCTGACCATGAACATCTCCGCCAGCGCCCAGGCGCAGAAGGTCAAGGCGGACGGTTACATGGACAACCTGAAACTGGTCACTGTGGCCGAAGATCAGGCGCCGGTGCAGGTTGAACTCAACGGTCTGACCCTGGCCAGCAATCTCGCCAAGAGCAGCTACGGCTATTACACCGGGGAAAACACCCTGGTGCTGACCAACAGCAAAACCACCTTCGGCACCAAACAATCGGTGCTCGGCGTGAAGAACTTCGAAATGAAGAACCTCACCGAAGAAAACGGCAGCAATGCCTCCGGCCGCGCGGACTACAAAGTTGGCGAAGTGTCGCTCAACGACAAGAAAATCGGTTCGGCGAACATGGCCATGAGCCTGAAAAACCTCGACATCCCGTCGACGATGTCGCTGATGCAGATCTACCAGACCAAACTGCAGCCGTACGAAAAAGCTGCCGCCGAGGCTGCAGCTCAAGGCTTGCCGGCTCCGGAGCTGAACCTGACCGAAGCTGAAAACGCCCAGGTCAAAGCCGATCTGCAAAAACTGCTGGCTGCCGGCCCACAGTTCGCGCTGGAAAACCTCTCGTTCAACACCGCCAACGGCGAGAGCAAGGCCAATCTGGTCATCGACCTGACCAAGCCGCAATCGATGGACTTGCCGCCGGATCAGTTGGGCAAACAGCTGATCGCATTGCTTGATCTGAATATTCAGGTGTCCAAGCCGATGCTGGTCGATTTGCTCAGCGTGCAGGCGCAACTGGATGGCCAGACTGACGCCAAAGCCATCGTCGATCAGTCCAAGGAAGCGGCGGACATGTTCGCCGGTATGGCAGTCGGTTCGCAGTTGGCCGTGGTCGACGGCAGCAACGTCGTGACCAAACTGCATTACGCCGCCAATCAGGTCGAATTCAACGGCCAGAAGATGACCGTCGAGCAGTTCGTCGGCTTCCTGATGAGCAAGTTCGCCGGCGTCACGCAAGTGCAGTAATCCTGCGCTCTTAATAGCAACGCCCGGCCTCTGTGTTGAACAGACGCCGGGCGTTTTGCTGTCTGGCGTTCGGGTTTTGGCTGTTGCGGCGCAACCGTCGTGACGATTCTGAACAATTATTGTGTTCTGAATTCTGGTCTACGCTTGCGTGCAAGACTGCCTGACTAAGCTTGGCCGTTGGATGTGCACTGGCGGCCACCGTTACGAATGGGCAAGGAGGGCATTGCGACCCGGCTGGCCATGTAAGGATGCTGACGAATGCCGCGTATTGATGTTCCTGTATTGCATCGTGGTTTACGCCCTTTGTTCCGTGTTGCGCTGTGCAGCCAGTTGCTCTGGCCGGCGCTGGCGTTTGCCGACACACCCTACGATCAGATGGTGCGCGACGCCCGTGCCGGGCAAACCACGCCTGCGCTGACGGTGCTGCGTCAGGTGCCGCCGGGCCAGTCGACCACCGGGCAGATCAGCGATCACCTGCAAATCGCCAGTTGGGCCGGGCTCGACGCCGAAGTGGTGCAGGTCTATGAAACCCAGGGTCGCGATCGCGTCTTGCCGGTGCAGGCGCTGACTGCCACGGCGCACGCCTATCGCAACCTCAAGCGCTGGGATCAGGCGACCCAGGTCTACAACAAGGCCCTGGCGCTGGAACCGGACAACGCCGACCTGCAACTGGGCCTGGCCCTGACGCAGGCGGATGCCGGCAAGCCCGACGAAGCGGTGACCCGCGCCAAGGCGCTGGTCGCAGCCAAACCCGATGATCCTTCCCGTCGCCTCGCGCTGGGCTATGCACTGACCCGCGCGGGCAAGCAATACGACGCGCTGTTCGAATACGATCAGGCCTTCAAACGCGCCGGCAGCAAACCGGAAGTCGCCCGCGAATACGTGGTCGCTTTGCAAAAAGCGCGACTCCCGGAGCCAGCACTGCGCCTGGCCAATCAACGCCCGGGGCTGATTGATCCGGTCACGCTGCGCCGCCTCGAAGGCGACCTGGCCGCCGAACGCGTGCGCCTCGCCGAACTCGCTACCCGCAGTGAAAAAGAACGCTACGTCATCGCCGACCGCGCGCTGGCCGACTACGACAAACTGCTCGCCACCTGGACACCGGACGCGACCGCGCATGACGACGTCACCCGCTGGCGCATCGACCGCATGGGTGCACTCAAGGCCCGCGCGCGCACCGCCGACGTCATCACGGAGTACCAGAAGCTGCAAGCCGAAGGCGTGAAGATTCCGACCTATGCCTTGCGTTGGGTGGCGGCGTCTTATCTGGATCAGCGCGAACCGGAAATCGCCACCGACCTCTATCGCCAAGTGCTGGCTGCACCGGACGCCGATGTCGGCGACCGCCTCGAAGACACCACCGCGCTGTATTACGCGTTGCTGGAAAGCGACCGCGCCGACGAGGCACGTAAAGTGGCGGAAGACGCCGCCAAGTCGCAGCGTCCGCGCATCGAACTCAAGGGCTTGCCGATCGGCAACCCCAACGATGAATGGATGGACGCCCAGCAACTGGCGGCACAGGCCGGCACCTACGGTTCCGATTTACCGCACGGTGAAGAGCGCTTGCAGACTCTGGTCGATCAGGCCCCGGGCAATATCGGCTTGCGCCTGGCCCAGGCCGATTTGTACCTGGCCCGCAACTGGCCGCGCCGCGCAGAAATGCAGCTCAAGGAAACCGAGAGCATCGTGCCGCGCGACATGGGTCTGGAAATTGGCCAGGCGCACACGGCCATGGAGTTACAGGAATGGCGGCAAATGGATGCGCTGACCGACGACGTCGTCGCGCGTTACCCGGACAACCGCCAAGTGCAGCGTCTGGCGCGTGAGCGCGAAGTCCATGACATGTCCGAGCTGCGCGTCGAAGCTTACGGCGGCAAGGCCAACGGTGGCGGCAGCAGCGGTGCCGGGGCGGTCAGCGGCAGCCGCGATTTCGGCATTCAAAGCACGCTATACAGCCCGCCAATCGATGACGACTGGCGCGTGTTTGCCGGCGTCGGATACGCCACCGGCGACTTTGCCGAAGGCACCGGCAACCATCGCTTCCAGCGTGTCGGCCTGGAGCGGCGCACCCGCGACATGACCCTCGAAGCCGAAGTCTCCAATCACGATTACGGCTACGGCGACAAACAGGGCGCGCGTCTGGCGATCGCCCGCGACATCAACGACCACTGGCAGTACGGCGGCAGCCTTGAATACCTCTCGGCTGAAACACCGCTGCGCGCGCTCAACAGCGACATTAAGGCCAATGGTGGCAGCGGTTTCATTCGCTGGCGCGCCAACGAAAGCCGCGAGTGGCGTCTGGCGGTGAGCCCGTCGCATTTCAGTGACGGCAACAACCGCGTCGAAGCTTTGCTCACTGGCCGCGAAGGCGTTTACAGCGCGCCGAACGTGCAGGTCGACGCCGGTCTGGAGGTCGGCACCAGCCACAACTCCAAGTCTGATGACGTGCCGTACTTCAACCCCAAATCCGACTTCAGCGTGATGCCGCTGGTCAACGTCAATCACGTGCTCTACCACCGCTACGAAACTTCCTGGAGTCAGCAATTCCAGGCCGGCGCGGGGACGTACAGCCAGCGTGATCACGGCACCGGCGGCATGGCCCTGCTCGGTTATGGGCAACGCTATGCCTGGAACGACGTGTTCGAGGTGGGCGGTTTGTTCAGTGTGATCAACCGGCCCTACGACGGTGATCGGGAGACCGATCTGCGTCTGCTCGTCGACCTCACTTTCCGCTTCTAGAAGAGTTTGAAGATGCCTTTGATTTCGCGTTTCATCCTTCTGCTGGGAGTGCTGCTGATCAGCGCCTGCGCCCAGCAAGCTCCGGCCTTCGCGCCGCCGTCCGAGCGTCCGCTGGCGGCCAGTGAAAAACCGTGGCCGAAAAATCATGTGCTCGGCATTGCCTATCACGATATCGAAGACCGCGACCCCGATCAGGCCGTGGTGGCGGTGCGCACCGAACGCATGATCGAGCAACTCGCCTGGCTGCGCGAAAACGGCTACAAGCCGGTCACGGTCGACCAGATCATGGCCGCGCGCAAGGGCGGCCCGGAGCTGCCGGCGAAAGCGATTCTGCTCAGCTTCGACGACGGCTATTCGAGTTTTTACACCCGCGTGCTGCCAGTGCTGCGCGCCTACAACTGGCATGCGCTGCTGGCGCCGGTCGGCAGCTGGATCGACACACCGCTCAATCAACCGGTGGATTTTGCCGGTGCGCCGCGTGCGCGTTCCGACTTCCTGACCTGGGATCAGGTGCGTGAAATCTCGCAATCGGGTCTGGTGGAAATTGCCGCGCACACCGACGCCAATCACAAAGGGATTCTGGCCAACCCGCAAGGCAACATGCAGCCTGCCGCCGCGACACGGCGCTACGATCCCGTGACTAAACGCTATGAATCCGAGGCCGATTTCCAGGCGCGTATTCGCACTGACGTGAACAACATCTCGGAGAAAATCCGCAAGGTCACCGGCAAGAAACCGCGTGTCTGGGTCTGGCCTTACGGCACGGCGGACGGTACTTCGCTGACCGTGGTCGGCGAACAGGGCTACGAAATGGCCCTGACGCTGGACGACGGCCTCGATGCCCTCGACAACCTGATGAGCAGCCCGCGCTTCCTCGTCGCTTCCGATCCTGACGGCGAACATTTCGCCAACAGTGTCGTCGGGGTGCAGTCGGATTTCACCATGCGCGTGGTGCATGTCGATCTGGACAATGTCTACGACCCGGACCCGGCGCAACAGGACATCAACCTCGGCAAGCTTGTGCAGCGCATGGCTGACATGGGCGCCAACACGGTGTTCCTGCAGGCCTTCGCCGATCCGCAGGGCGACGGCCTGGTGCATTCGCTGTACTTCCCCAACCGCCACTTGCCGGTGCGCGCCGATATTTTCGACCGGGTCGCCTGGCAACTGCGCACCCGTGCCCACGTGAAAGTCTTCGCGTGGATGCCGGTGCTGAGTTTCGGTCTCGATTCGAAGCTGCCGCGCGTCACCCGTTGGGACCCGAAAACCGGCACCACGTCGGTCGACCCGGACCAGTACAAACGCCTGTCGCCGTTCGATCCGGAAGTACGGCGGATCATTGGCGAAATCTACGAAGACGTCGCGCGCCTGACCTCGGTCGACGGCATTCTTTACCACGATGATGCGGTGCTCTCGGATTTCGAGGACGCCAGCCCTGAAGCCTTGAAAACCTACGCCGCCCAGGGCTTGCCCGGCTCAATCGCCGCCCTGCGCGACGATCCTGCCGCGATGCAGCGCTGGACGCGCTTCAAGAGCAAATACCTCATCGATTTCACCAACGAACTGACTGCCAAAGTCCGCGCGATTCGTGGTCCGCAGGTGCTGACCGCACGCAACATTTTCGCCGAGCCGATCCTCAATCCGCAGAGTGAAGCGTGGTTTGCGCAGAACCTCGACGACTTCCTCGCGACCTACGACTGGACGGCGCCGATGGCCATGCCGCTGATGGAGAAACAGACCCAGGCAGAGTCCGGCCCGTGGCTCGAAGCCTTGGTGGCCACGGTCAAGAAACGCCCCGGTGCACTGGACCGCACGGTGTTCGAATTGCAGGCACGTGACTGGACGAAAAAGGATCAAGCCGACATCGACGGTGCGCATCTGGCCGACTGGATGGGCCGTCTCAAGCGTCAGGGCGCGACCAGTTTCGGTTACTACCCGGACAACTTCCTCGACAACCTGCCGGACCTGAAAACCGTAAGGCCTGCGCTCTCCAACAAATGGAATCCATAACATGCTGGATAGACTGTTAGCCCTGCTTGTTCTGGCGATTGTCCTCGGCGTTCCGCTGGGGCTGATCTTCCTGGTGACCGGGCAGTTCCTGATGGACTTCGTGTTCTTCTACCCGTTGTTCATGTCCGGGTTGTGGATTGCCGGTGGCCTGTATTTCTGGCTGCACTGGGAGCGGCACTGGCCGTGGAAGGACGATACCTTGCCGCCGCCGCTGGAAGGCGAGCCGCTGATTTCGATCCTGATCCCTTGCTACAACGAGGGTGATAACGCCGCCGATACGATTCACGCGGCGCTGGCCCAGCATTACCCGAATATCGAAGTCATCGCGATCAACGACGGCTCCAAGGACAACACCGCACAAGTGCTCGACGCACTGGCCAAAGAAGACCCTCGGTTGCGAGTGCTGCATCTGGCGGAAAACCAGGGCAAGGCGGTGGCCCTGCGCATGGGTGCGATTGCCGCGCGCAGCGAATATCTGGTGTGCATCGACGGCGACGCGTTGCTGGCGCCGAACACGGCGGCGTATCTGGTCGCACCGATGCTGGATAACGCGCGCCTTGGCGCGGTGACCGGCAACCCACGGATTCGTACACGTTCGACGCTGGTCGGGCGGGTACAGGTCGGCGAGTTCTCCTCGATCATCGGCCTGATCAAGCGCACGCAGCGGGTGTTCGGGCGGATCTTCACCGTGTCCGGGGTGATCGTCGCGTTCCGCCGTACCGCACTGAACCGGGTCGGTTACTGGAGCCCGGACATGATCACCGAAGACATCGACATCAGCTGGAAGCTGCAACTCGATCACTGGAGCATCTTCTACGAGCCGCGCGCGCTGTGCTGGATTCTCATGCCGGAAACCCTCGGCGGCCTGTGGAAGCAGCGTCTGCGCTGGGCCCAGGGTGGCGCCGAAGTACTGTTCAAGAACATTCGCGGCATCTGGCAGTACCGCCATCGTTACCTGTGGCCGCTGTTGTTCGAATACTGCCTGTCGACCGGTTGGGCGTTCACCTTCCTGCTGTCGGTGATTTTCTGGGGCGTGGGCAAATTCGTGGTCATGCCGGAAGCGATTGCGGTGGATCACCTGATGCCGCCGGCGTTTACCGGTTTGCTGTTGGCGTTTGTCTGCCTGGTGCAGTTCGCGGTCAGCATCATCATCGACCGGCGCTATGAGCCGGGGCTGGGCAAGACCATGTTCTGGGTGGTCTGGTATCCGTTGGTGTTCTGGCTCATCAGCCTGCTGACCACGCTGGTCAGCTTCCCGAAAGTACTGTTCGGCCAACATCAGAAACGTGCGCGTTGGGTCAGCCCTGACCGGGGCATCAAACCGATTGGCGACGACGAAGAGGAGGTCATCAAATGAAAATCATCCGGACTCGCCAGCGGCCCTTCCTGGTTGTGGTCGACGTGATCCTTACGGTCATTGCCTGGGTTGGCCTGTTGTTTCTGCTGATTCGCGGCTTATGGCCGTTGATCGAAACGCACGCGGGCGGGCCGCGCATCGACAACTCGGCGTTCGATGCGCTGGGTACCTTGCAGATTTACCTGTGGGTGGCGTTGGTCAACGCGGTGATTCTTATCAGTTGGGCGCGTTATCAGCAGCGCAAAAGTCGCAGCTTCGCCCAGCGCCGGTTGCCGTCGCCGGTGATCGACGATGAAGGGCTGAGCAAGAGCTTCAAGCTTTGCGATGACCGCTTTCAGAAATTGCGCAGCCCCGGGGTGATGACCATTCACAACGATCAGGAAGGCGACATCAGCCATGTGGTGACGCATTTCTGGCCGGTGCAGCAGCAGGAATTGCCACCGCCGTTGGCACCGCTGGAGCATCCGCGCGTGATCTTTCTGCATGCTGAAGACGACGACAACCGCGAGCCTCTGCCCCGCTAACCGCACGAACAATCCAACCCCTGTAGGAGCTGCCGCAGGCTGCGATCTTTTGATCTTTAACGTCAAAAGATCGCAGCCTGCGGCAGCTCCTACAGGGGGATGATCAGTGTTCGGGCTTCTTCCATCGGCAATGGTTGTTTCATGCGTTCGGCGAGCAAAGCCATGGCGCGTTCTTTTTCGCAGGCGACTGCTGCGACTAGCACACCGTTTCTGCCGAACAGCCCAATAAACGGCGGGTGCTCCGGCTCGCCGAGAAATTCGACCTCATCCCAGTGTTCGGCATGACCGAGGTAGTCGTAGTTCTTGCCGAAATGCCAGGTCCAGAAAAACGGCACGTCCAGATAATGTTCCTCGCCGCCGAGCATGTTCGCGGCGGCGATGCGCGCGTGCTGCTGGGCCAGGCGCCAGTGTTCGATGCGTTGCGGCAGGCCGTTCAACGTGAAGGTGGCGATGTCGCCGATAGCCCACAGACCTTCGCTTACACGCATGCCGTCATCGACGCGCAACGATTGGTCTTCCTCCCTCGGCAGCGACGCAAACGCCTGCGTGGCCGGGTGTACGCCGACCCCCGCCAACACCAGATCCGCCGACAACCGCAGGCCATTGTCCAGCAGCACGGCCTCTACTTTGCCGTCGCCGATGATCTCTGTCGCTTGGTGATCGGTGATGAATTTCACGCCTTTTCCTTCGTGCAGTGCGCGGATTGCTTTACCCACCGCCTCGCCGAATTGCGCCGCAAAAGGAATATCGTGGCGCGCCAGTACCGTGACGTCGAGACCGTGTTGGCGCAGAGCCGAGGCGCACTCGAGGGCAATAAAGCTGTCGCCGATAATCACCGCGCGCTGATCGGGGCTGGCCGCTTTCATGATCTGCTCGGCCTGGGCCTTTGAGCGCAGTAAAAACACTTGTGGCAGGTCGGCGCCGGGCAGCTTCAAGGGATTGGGCTCGCCACCCGTGGCCAGCACAGCGGCGTCATAACTCAACGTCTGGCCATCATCGAGATGCAGGGTTTTTGCTGTGGCGTCGAGTGAGACGACTTCACCGTGCTGGCGCTCGATACGTTGCTCGCTATAGAAAGTTTCATCTCGCAGCGCTGGGGTTTCCTGCGGCGACATTTCTCCGGCGAGGACAAATTTGCTCAGCACCGTGCGGTCGTAACCGGCAGCGGGCTCGCGGTCGATCATCAGGATGCGCCCGCCAAACCCTTTCTCCCGCAGGGCTGCCGCGCACGCGGTGCCCGCCGCTCCGGCGCCGACAATCACGAACGTCCGTGGGTCGTCCGCCGGCGGTGTGTGCGGATCCGGCAGCGGTTGGTCGTCGACCCAGACCTCCTCGCCACGCAGCTCCAGCGGGTAACGCTTGAGGCTGTCGAGGGCCGGCGGTTCGCACAGCGCGCCGTCCTCCGCACGAAAAGCCGCTTTATGCCATGGACAGATCAGCCGTCCGTGGCACAACGCGCCCTCCGCCAGCGGCGCGCCGGCATGCGGGCATTCGCCCTGAAACGCCCGCAATTGGCCGCCGGTGCGCAGCAGGACGATCTTGCAATCGGCGATTTCGACTTGCAGACCACGGTCTTCAGGAACATCGGCGACACGGGCGACTCGGTGCAGGGACATGTTCGGCTTCCTCGCAGGCATTTCTCTTACGAGTTTGCGCCACGGTGTGAGGTTCAGCCATTTGCCACTGCCACGGCACGAACGGTACGGCTATAGTTTGCAGGCCGACGATGGCCCAACTGCACAAGGTGCTCCCGGAATGACCCGATTGACCTCTCTCAACCCATGGCTGGCGGCGCTCGCTGTCACCCTTTGCGTGCAGTTTCCGGCGCAGGCCCAGGAGCGTTTCACCCTGAGCATCCCTGGCGTGTCCGATAACCGCTTGTTCACCTCGGCGGCTGCCAGTGATGCCGCCGGTTGCGGCGGCAAGAACCAGTCGCCGGCGCTGAGCTGGAACGCCGGCCCCGCAGGGACCCAGAGCTACGCGATCGTCATGCATGATCCGGACGGGCAGAAAGGCCTGGGCGTCGATCACTGGATTCACTACGGCATCAAGGCCAACACCCGGCAGATTGCGGCAGGTGTCGGCGCCAAGTCGGCGTTGGAAGGCGTCGGCGGTACCAACAGCAAAGGCAACACGCATTACATGGGGCCTTGCCCGCCGGTAGGCGACAGTGCGCACCACTACATCATTCAGATCTACGCCCTGGACCTGGCCCCGGACGCCTTGCCCGCCGGCCTGACCCGCGCCGAGCTGATGGAAAAAATCAAAGGCCATGTCCTGCGCAACAGCAGTGCCGTGCGGCGTTATCACCGCTGATGACACGCTGAAAAAAGCGCGCGCTCCGTTCGGGGCGCGCGCTAACGGTTGGCGTCGGCCGCTGAAAGCGAGCACTATCCCAGCGCCCCCCCTTCGCGCTGCAGGCCCAATTCGCAGGCTCGTGCTGACGGTCTGTTCCTCTCCTCGCGCCGATGCGGGTGTACGCTACCCTTTGCAAACGGGTTAACCCTGAACGCTGGAAATGGTCACCGGGACTGTCGAAGATGCCATGTGTCCGGCACTCGACGCGGGTCCGGGGAGAATGCCGTGCCGATCATCTTCGGGCACATGTGTGACTATCGAAAACGCCCACTGCTGAAAACGCTTTTAGACCGACTGGCATCTGTACGATGTCCGAGCGTTGGCATGGATGGCCGAGTGCAAGTGTTTGCCCCGTGGTCTTGACCTCGAGGGGCGAGCGCAGTACCTAACGCACCAGGATTTAAAGCGATTGAGCATGAACCCAAGTAAAGATTCGACATTTGCCTACCAGGCTGTTTACCGCTATCTCGTCGAACTGATCGAAGCCGCGAGTCCCGAGGGAGAGCAGAAACTGCCGTCACTGCGTCAACTGGCGCAGCGTTTGAACGTGTCGGTGTCCACCACCAAATACGCCTATTCACTCCTGGAAGACCAGGGGCGGATCTACGCCCGACCGAAGCTCGGTTACTACACCCGGGCAATGCCTTCGGCACTGGTCAGCGAGGGTTCGCCGAACCTGCTCGACAGCGTTTTCGCCAGTGCCCGGCAACCCGGCATGCTGGCGCTGAGCAGTGATGCCCCGGCCATGTTGTTGTCGCTGGAAAATCCATTGCTGATGACCGAGCGCGAGCTGACGCGCCAATATCCACGCAGCCATGCGCCGCTTTATCAACCGTTTGGCGAAACCGAGCTGCGCAGTGTTCTGGCTGATCGCTACACCCGTTCGACGCGCTGCTACTGGCGTGCCGAACACGTGTATATCGGCTCCGATTTGCGCAGTGTGCTGGAATTGTCCCTTGAAGCCCTGCAATTGACAGGCACCGTGGCGCTGGTGGAGTCGCCGTGTTCCTGGGCGATTTTGCGCCAGTTGCATGCGGCGAAGATCCGCGTGATCGAAGTGCCGTTGGGCGACGATGGCCGCTTCGACTTGCCGCAGCTGCAACTGTTGTTGCAGCGCGAGCCCATCAGCCTGGCCGTGTTGTCGTCGACGGTGAGTATTCCCCACGGCAGCCTGATGCCTGGCGAAGATAAAAAACTGATCTGCCGCTGGTTGGCCGAGCGGCGTATCTGGCTGTTTGAAAATGACAGCTACGGCGAGTTCTGTTTCGAGCCGGGCGCCACCCGTTATCGTGATTTTGCCGACCCCGAGCGCCTCGTGGTGTTTTCGACGTTCGACAAGATCATCGGCTCGGAAGCCCCTTATGGCTATGTGTTGAGCCGGTTTCAGGGGCCCGAGCTGCATCGTCTTTTTCTTGAGCGAGCCTTTCGCCTGTCGCCGATTCGGCAGAAGGCGATTGCCCGCTTGTTCACCACGCGGCGCATCGATCAGCACACGCAGATGTTGCGCAGCCTGTTGATCGGGCGCATGCAGCGCATGCAAGGCATGCTGCACGAGCACACCGAAGGCCAGTTGCGCATCGTCGCGCCGCTGGGCGGTGCCGCGTTCTGGGTCGAGGCGACGCGGCCGGTGAACATGCGCCGGGTGTTCGAGCGTCTGTTGGCCAAACGCATCGTTATCGCTCCCGGCGAAATATTCAGCCAGCAAGGGGCCTGGCAGCATCACCTGCGCCTGAGCTACACCATCGACTGGAGCAAGGACATTACCCAGGCGTTGAAGATGCTCACTCAGGCCATTCAGGATGAAAGCTGAGGCCCTGACGTTCAATTGATGCCGTAGCAGTGCTTGGGCTCGGGGAAGGTACCGTCGCGAACTTCCGCAGCAAACGCTTCGCACGCCTGCGTGATCAGCGCGCCGACATCGGCGTACTGTTTGACGAAGCGTGGCACATGATCGCCACCGAGCCCGAGCATGTCCTCTGTCACCAGCACTTGGCCGTCGCACGCCGGTGAAGCGCCAATGCCAATGGTCGGCATTGGCGAGAAGTCGGTGACCCGGCGTGCGACCCCTTCGGCCACCCCTTCAAGCAGCAGGCTGAAAGCACCGGCTTCAAGGTGCGCGCGTGCATCGGCTTCAATCGCCAGCGCGGCCGTCTCGTTCATGCCTTGGGCCTTGAAGCCGCCCATGGCGTTGACGTACTGCGGCATCAGGCCGATATGCGCCATTACCGGGATGCCACGTTTGACCAGGAACTCCACCGTGTCGGCGAGCACCGCGCCACCCTCCAGCTTGATGGCGTCGCAGCCAGTGCGCGCCATTACCTGCGCACAATTGCGATAGGCCTGCTGGGGCGATTCCTGATAGCTGCCAAACGGCATGTCGGCGATCACACAGGCCAGCCGTGTGCTGCTGACGACGGCGCGGGTGTGCGCGATGATTTCCTCCAGGCTCATGTCGAGGGTCGACGTGCGGCCATAACCGACCATGGCGGTGGAGTCCCCCACCAGGATGAAGTCGACGATGGGGTCCATCAATTTGGCGATATGGCTTGTGTACGCGGTCAGGGAGACAATTTTCTGTTGCCCCTTCATCGCGACCAGTTGAGGAACGCTCAGTCGTTTGGTTCGGGTATGCAGGCTCATGGCTCTCTTCCTTGTTAAACCCCGTTGTCAGGGGTGTCTGTGGTTACAACCAGTCCCTTTCCCATCCACGCCACGCGGCGTAATCGGCGTCGATGCGTTCGAGCAGCGGGTGCAGCAAAAACACCGCGCCCGGGGAGCTGTTCAGGTCAATGGTGGGGGCCATCCTTGCCCCCTCGGCGAAACGAAACCTGACGTTATGAAAACTCGGCAGGCTTTCCAGGCGCTGGCGTGCCTGGCCCTGCGCGAACAGGCCCGGGCGATGGGCAATCAGGTTCAGGCACTTGGCGTGTTGCAGCAGCCGATAACGCTTGGGCCATTGCGCCAGGCGCAACGGGTCCAGATAGCTCAGGCACGTCAGCGCCACTTGATCGTTGCCAGTGGCGGCTTGCAGCGCGGGCGGGCAAGCCAGGCCGGAGAGCCGCGCGCCGCTTTCCAGCAGGCGCGGGCCGTCGGCGGTCAGAATCAGTTCGGTGTGCGCCGGGCCGTGCACAATGCCCAAGGCGTCGAGCACGCCTTGCACGTACTCGATCAGTGCTGGCAGCTGCGCAGCTTCGGGTGGCACCAGGTCTTCGCGGTCGTAGATTTTGCGGCCATCGGCGGCGAAGGTTTTCGAGCATTTCCAGACGTCGGTGATCCAGTGCTCGCCCTGATGGCTGACGCTGTTGATCACGTATTCATCGCCGCTCAGGTATTCCTGCAACAGCAGGGCTTCGTTGTTGAGCATCATCAGGTTGGTCGCACCGAGGATCGACTCGACGGCCGCCTGCAATTGCCGCGCATCGTCGCAGATGAACACGTTGTCGGAACCGGCGCTGTCCAGCGGCTTGGCGACCACGCGGGTGCCGCCGCGTGCCTTGAACCAGGCCAGTGCCTCAGCCATCGATCGGGTGCGCAGTTGCGCCGCCACGGGCAGGCCGGCCTGCGCCACGTGCTCGGCCATCAGCGATTTGTCACGACGCGCGGCGGAGGTGGCCGGATCGTTGCCGGGCAGGCCCAGCCGCGCGGCCAGCAAATCGGCCAGTTCGACGCCGAATTCACTGCCGGTCAGCACCGCCGCCGGTTGTTGCGCGGCGAGTGTCGCGACCAGTGCATCGAGGCCTGCGTCGGCGACGCTGTAGTCCTCGGCAAACAGCTCTTTCGGGCAGCTCGCCGCAAAGGCATCGGGCATGTGCGCGCGCGAGCGTACATGCAGCAAGCGGCGTTGCCCGGCGAGTGAGCGCGCCAACAGCGCGCCGGTGGAATAGGCGTCGACCAGAATCAACGGCGCCAGGCTTAAATCAATGCAAGGGTTGGTCATAACGATTCACCGTGTAATGCAACATCTGAAACAGTTCGCTGGAGCTGACGCCGGGGCCATTCAGCGACCAGCCGCTGCTGCGGGGCAACGGCAGGCTGCCGGTATTGCCCCAGCGCAGCGCGCCCTTGTCGTCGATGCGGGTGGTGGCGCGGCCGGGGTTGTCCGGGTGCAGGCAGTAAGGGATGTCGAGCAAGCCGCGCGCGAACGCCTGGATCAATGCCAGGCCGATGTCGGCGTGCAGATTGCGCACGGTGTCTACCAGTTGCCGCGCTTCGAAGAGGGTTTCCTGGTAGTAACCGGCGCTGCTCGCGTCGATCGTCGGCAGGTCGCCGGCGGCCA
>NZ_AKJD01000059.1 GCF_000282515.1 Pseudomonas sp. GM80 | reverse complement strand
GCCGCAGGCTGCGATCTTTTGATCTTGCTTTTAAAAGACCAGGATCAAAAGATCGCAGCCTTCGGCAGCTCCTACAGTTTTGAGACGCGCATGAAAAAGGCGATCCTTCCGGATCGCCTTTTTTTATTTCACCACTTTCAAGCTTGGCCGGCCGCTAGGGCGCGGTGGCTCGCTGTCCGGTGGCGGCAAGTCGTCATCCGACTCGATCTCTTCCTCGTCATCCATCGGCGACTCGAGATCAAACACCATGCCCTGACCGTTCTCCCGGGCGTAGATACCCAGAATCGCACTGATCGGCACGTACAAGCTGTGCGGAACACCACCGAAGCGACCTTCAAAGGTCACCACGTCGTTGTCCATGTGCAAGTGCCGTACTGCACTTGGCGAGATGTTCAGGACAATCTGCCCGTCACTGGCAAAACCCTGTGGCACCTGCACCGCCGGGTACTCGGAATTGACCAGCATGTGCGGGGTGCAATCGTTATCAACAATCCACTCGTAGAGCGCGCGGACCAGATAAGGTCGACTGGAGTTCATAGCGGCTCCTTAAGCCTTAGCGCATATCGCGTTCGACACCAGACAGACTCGCCTGGAAAGCCTCACGCGCAAACGAGCGCTCCATATAATCAAGCAGCGGCTTGGCTGGCCGCGGCAGTTCAATACCCAGAATCGGCAAACGCCAGAGTATTGGCAATAGGCAGCAATCCACCAGACTTTGTTCCTCACTGAGGAAAAACGGCTTGTCGGCAAACAGCGGCGACACGCCAGTCAGGCTCTCGCGCAATTCCTTACGCGCCACGACCCGCGCGGCCTCCTTGCTTTTCGGATCCAGAATCAGATCCACCAGCCCACACCAGTCGCGCTGAATACGGTGAATCAGCAAACGGCTGTTGGCACGCGCCACCGGATAAACCGGCATCAAGGGCGGGTGCGGGTAACGCTCATCCAGATATTCCATCACCACGGTCGACTCCCACAACGCCAGGTCACGATCGACCAGCGTGGGCAGACTGCCGTAAGGGTTCACCTCAATCAGTTTAGGCGGCTGACGACCAGCCTCCACATAAATGATTTCGGCGCTGACACCCTTCTCTGCAAGCACGATGCGCACTCGGTGGGAATAGTGGTCGGCGGGGTCGGAGTAACAGGCCAACCGATTGGTCACGCCCATGGCGATCCTCCTCGCTTGTTGAATTTGTCGGAACCGGAAAAACGCGCGCGCCCAGAGGGCGCCTCCCGCAATGCCTGGCTAGCCAGACGTTGCGTTATCGGAGGCGCCCTTGGGCGCGCGCGATTAACAGCAATGCTTGAAGCGTATCAGTGCACGTCTTTCCAGTATTCACGCTTGAGCAGGTAGGCGAACACAAAGAAGAACGCCAGGTACAGCAAGACGTAAGTACCGATGCGCTGATGTTGCAGCTTAACCGGGTTAGCCGAGTAAGCCAGGAAGGTTACCAGATTCTTGACCTTCTCATCGAACTGCTCTTCGTTCAGAGCACCGGACTTCGGCACGATGGTCAACTGATCGCACGCTTCATGGGTCAGCGGCGTGCCGGTCAGCGGGTCATATTGCTTCTTGCCGTCTTCAACGATCTGCACCTGCTTGCAGCCCACCACCTGACGACCTTGCAGGCCGACCAGCACGTTAGGCATGCCGACGTTCGGGAAGACCTTGTTGTTCACGCCCCAAGGGCGTGCAGGATCTTCGTAGAACGACTTCAGGTAACCGTAGAGCCAGTCAGTGCCACGCACGCGAGCCACCAGAGTCAGATCCGGTGGTGCTGCGCCGAACCAGGTCTTGGCGTCCGCCGGCTGCATGCCGATGGTCATGTGATCGCCGATCTTCGCACCGGTGAACACCAGCTTCTCCAGCATCAGTTCGTGCGGCACACCGAGGTCATCGGCAACGCGCTCGTAACGCTGGAACTTGGCACTGTGGCAACCCATGCAATAGTTGGCGAAAGTACGCGCACCGTCCTGCAGGGCCGCTTTATCGGAGACGTCAATGTCGACTTTTTCCAGCTCCGGACCACCGTGTTCAGCAGCGAACGACAAGACAGGCAACGCAGCAAAAATCAGAGCAAAAAATAACTTTTTCATCAGCCAGTCACCCTTTCCGGAACCTTTTTGGTCTTCTCGAGCCTGGTGTAGAACGGCATCAGAATGAAGTAAGCGAAGTACAGGAAGGTGCAGACCTGCGACAGCAAGGTTCGCTCCGGCGTCGGCGCAAGCACACCGAGAATGCCGAGGATGACGAACGAAATGCAGAACACCACCAGCCAGATTTTGCTCATCCAGCCTTTGTAGCGCATCGATTTAACTGGGCTGCGATCCAGCCACGGCAACACAAACAACACCGCAATCGCCGCGCCCATGGCGATAACGCCCATGAGTTTGTCCGGGATCGCGCGCAAGATTGCGTAGAACGGAGTGAAGTACCAGACCGGCGCAATATGCTCTGGTGTCTTGAACGGGTTCGCTTGCTCAAAGTTTGGTTTTTCGAGGAAGTAGCCGCCCATTTCCGGGAAGAAGAACACAATAAAGCAGAAGATAAACAGGAACACCACGACACCGACAATGTCTTTCACGGTGTAGTACGGGTGGAAGGCGATGCCGTCCAGCGGGATGCCGTTTTCATCTTTGTGCTTCTTGATGTCGACGCCATCAGGGTTGTTCGAGCCGACTTCGTGCAGCGCCAGAATGTGCAGTACCACCAGACCGAGAATCACGATCGGCAGCGCCACAACGTGCAAGGCGAAGAAGCGGTTCAGAGTGATCCCCGAGATCAGGTAGTCACCACGAATCCACTGAGTCAGGTCGTTACCGATGACCGGAATCGCACCAAACAGCGAGATGATCACCTGAGCACCCCAGTACGACATCTGGCCCCATGGCAGCAGGTAACCCATGAACGCTTCAGCCATCAGCGCCAGGTAGATCAGCATGCCGAAGACCCAGACCAGCTCACGCGGTTTCTGGTACGAACCGTAGAGCAGACCACGGAACATGTGCAGATAAACCACGATGAAAAATGCCGAGGCACCGGTCGAGTGCAGCAGACGCAGGATCGAGCCGTACTCGACGTCACGCATGATGTATTCAACGGAGGCGAAGGCTTCTTCCGCCGACGGCGTGTAGCTCATTGTCAGCCAGACGCCGGTGACGATCTGGTTGACCAACACCAGCAACGCCAGCGAGCCGAAGAAATAGAAGAAGTTGAAGTTTTTTGGCGCGTAATACTTGCTGAGATGGTCTTCCCACATTTTGGTCGCGGGGAAGCGCGCATCAACCCAATCCATGAACTTGCTCATCACGCTTTCTCCGTATCGACGCCAATGACAATCAGGTCATCGGTCTCATAGGAATGCGGGGGAACTGGCAGGTTCAAAGGCGCAGGTTGCGACTTGTAGACGCGGCCAGCCAGATCGTAGTGGGAACCATGGCAAGGGCAGAAATAACCGCCTACCCAGTCTTTGCCCAGATCCGCAGGTGCCACTTCGGGACGGAAGGTCGGTGAGCAACCCAGGTGTGTGCAGATCCCGATCAGCAGCAGAATTTCTGGCTTGATCGATCGCACTTCAGGGTCGACATAGGTGGGTTGCGTGGAGTTTTTGGAGGTTGGATCGGAGAGTTGGCCCTCGATCTTCTTGAGATTCCCCAGGATTTCCGCAGTACGGCGGACAATGAACACCGGCTGGCCGCGCCACTCAGCAATCATCTGCTGTCCTGGCTCGATCTTGCTGACATTCACTTTCACCGGTGCACCGGCGGCTTTCGCCTTGGCACTGGGAAACCATGACCCCACGAACGGGACCGCAGCCCCCACCGCTCCTGCAGCACCCACCACGGATGTGGCTGCTACCAAGAAGCGACGCCGGCCTGCATTCACGCCGTCATTGCTCATTCAGTCCTCTCCCATCAGCTTTTGTGGCCTGTTAAATCAGGCATCTACTAAATAAATCAATGTTACTTATAAAAATTTTGCCGAATGGTAATGAAAAGCCCCAATTCTGACAAGGGAATTACCCGGAGCTCTTACCCTCAAGCCTTGCAGTATAGGGGGTCTACGGAAGTGGCAAGTTGTCGCAGCGCAATTCTTTGATAAATCACAGGCATAAAAAAACGCCCGCTTCCGTGAGGAGGCGGGCGTTCTTTTTGAACGTGGAAGCGGAATTAACGCTTCGAGTACTGCGGACGCTTACGCGCTTTACGCAGACCAACTTTCTTACGTTCAACTTCACGGGCGTCGCGAGTAACGAAGCCAGCTTTGCGCAGAGCGCCACGCAGGGTTTCGTCGTAGTCCATCAGAGCGCGAGTGATGCCGTGGCGGATTGCGCCAGCTTGACCACTTACACCACCGCCGATCACGGTGACGTAGATGTCGAACTTCTCGACAGTCTCAGTCAGCTCCAGCGGCTGGCGAACTACCATGCGGGCAGTTTCGCGGCCGAAGAAGTTTTCCAGCGAACGGTTGTTGATGGAGATGTTACCAGTACCCGGACGCAGGAAAACGCGTGCGGTTGCGGTCTTGCGACGGCCAGTGCCGTAATTTTGAGTCGCCGACATAATGTACTATTCCGTTAAAACTTCAGTTCTTGGGGCTGCTGAGCAGTATGTGGGTGTGCAGCGCCCGCATAGACTTTCAGCTTACGGTACATGTCGCGACCCAGTGGGTTTTTAGGCAGCATGCCTTTAACCGCGGTCTCGATCACGCGCTCAGGGGCTTTAGCGATCAGCTTTTCAAAGTTGATCGACTTGATGCCGCCCGGGAAACCGGAGTGGGAGTAGTACATTTTGTCAGTGGTTTTAGCACCGGTAACACGAATCTGCTCAGCGTTGATTACGACGATGTAGTCGCCGGTGTCAACGTGAGGAGTGTACTCAGGCTTGTGCTTGCCACGCAGACGGCTCGCGATTTCGGTGGCCAGACGACCCAGGGTCTGACCAGCAGCGTCGACGACAAACCAGTCGCGCTTTACTGTTTCTGGTTTAGCAGTAAAAGTTTTCATTCTTTATAGCCTCAGGGGCCGCCCTGTAAATTAGACGGCGGATCTTACTGAATAGTGCGTACTTTGACAAGTCAAAGGCAGCCGGATACAGACGCTTTCGGGGGCTCGGGTCGGCGCGTCCGTTCAACGGCAAGATTCTTCGGCGGCGGCGCATCACTTCCACTGCAGAAAGAGGTCGGCAATTATGCAGATTGCGAAAAATATTTCAACCTGCTTTTATGATTGTTTTGCCCAAGGAGCACCCGATGGACTATCGCCAGCTAGGCCGTACCGACCTGAACGTGAGTGCAATCTGCCTCGGCACCATGACCTGGGGCGAGCAAAACACTGAAGCTGAAGCCTTCGCGCAGATCGAACGCGCCAAGGAAGCCGGGATCAATTTCATCGACACCGCCGAGATGTACCCGGTGCCGCCGAAAGCCGAAACCTACGCCACCACCGAGCGCTACATCGGCAATTACTTCAAAAGTCGCGGCGATCGCGCCGACTGGATCCTCGCCAGCAAAATCGCCGGCCCGGGCAACACCATCGACTACATCCGCGACAAAAACCTGCGCCACAACCGCCAGCACATCACCGCCGCAGTGGATGCCAGCCTCGAGCGCCTGCAAACCGACTACATCGACCTGTATCAATTGCACTGGCCGGAACGCAGCACCAACTTTTTCGGACAACTGGGCTACAAGCACAAGATCGAAGCCAACCTCACCCCGCTGGAAGACACCCTCGAAGCACTCGACGAGCAAGTGAAGGCCGGCAAGATCCGACACATCGGCCTGTCCAACGAAACGCCGTGGGGCACCATGCGTTTCCTGGCACTGGCCGAAGCCCGTGGCTGGCCGCGTGCGGTGTCGATCCAGAACCCGTACAACCTGCTCAACCGCAGCTTCGAAGTCGGCCTGGCGGAAATCGCCATCCGCGAACAATGCGGCCTGCTCGCCTATTCGCCGCTGGCGTTCGGTTTCCTCTCAGGCAAGTACGAAGGTGGCGCACGCCCGCCGAAAGGCCGCCTGAGCCTCTATAGCCGCTTCAGCCGCTATTTCAACGCGCAATCGGAAGCAGCCTGCAGCCGATACGTCGCACTGGCCCGTGAGCACGGCCTTGATCCGGCGCAGATGGCGTTGGCGTTCGTGACCCAGCAACCGTTCGTCACCAGCAACATCATTGGCGCGACAACGCTTGAGCAACTGGACAGCAACATCGCCAGTTTCGATCTGAAGCTTTCCGATGAAGTGCTGGAAGGGATTGAGGCGATTCACAAGGATCATCCGAATCCTGCGCCTTGATCAGCCGCTAAAAGCTTCGCGGGCAAGCCTTGCTCCTACAGAGAATCAAAATCCCGTAGGAGCAAGGCTTGCCCGCGAAGGCGCCCGCCGCCTCACCACAACATCAGAGTGACCGCGCAATGATCTCTTTCATGATTTCATTGGTACCGGCATAAATCCGCTGTACGCGCGCATCCGCCCACGCCCGGGCCACCGGGTATTCCCACATGAAGCCGTAACCGCCATGCAACTGAACGCACTCGTCGAGCACCTTGCATTGCAGGTCGGTGCCCCAGTATTTGGCCATCGCGGCCGTCGGCACATCGAGCTTGCCTTGCAGGTGCAGTTCCAGACATTTGTCGACGAAGACTCGGCCGATCTGAATTTCAGTGGCCATCTCGGCCAGCTTGAAACGGGTGTTCTGGAAATCGGCAATTGCCTTGCCGAAGGCTTTGCGATCACGGGTGTAATCCAGCGTCCACTGCAACGCCGCTTCAGCTGAGGCCAACCCGCCAATTGCCACCGTCAGGCGTTCCTGAGGCAACTCCTGCATCAGATAGGCAAACCCTGCCCCGGCCTGACCCAAAAGGTTTTCTTTCGGCACACGTACGTCCTGGAAGAACAATTCCGAGGTGTCCTGCGCCTTCATGCCGACCTTCTCCAGGCGTTTGCCCTTTTCGAAGCCCGGCGTATTGGCCTCGACCAGAAACAGGCTGGTGCCCTTGGCGCCGGCCTTGGGATCGGTCTTGGCGACGACGATCACCAGGTCGGCGAGAAAGCCGTTGGTGATGAAGGTTTTCGAGCCATTGATCACGTAGTCGTCACCGTCGAGCACGGCAGTGGTCTTCACGCCTTGCAGGTCGGAACCGGCACCCGGCTCAGTCATGGCGATGGCCGTGACCATTTCGCCGGAGACCAGTTTCGGCAGGTACTTATGCTTCAGCGCCTCACTGCCGTAATGCAGGATGTACGGCGCGACGATATCGGAATGCAGCGAGAAACCGATGCCGGTCAGACCGAGCCGGCCGACTTCCTCAATCACCACAGCGCTGTACAAAAAGTCCGCCCCCAACCCGCCGTATTCCTCCGGCAGATGCGAGCAAAGCATCCCCGCCTCCCCTGCCTTGTTCCACAGTTTACGGTCGATGTGGCCTTGTTTCTCCCACTGCGCATGGAACGGCACGGCCTCTTTTTCGAGGAAGGTTCGTACGCTGTCGCGAAATAATTCGTGCTCGGAGCTGAACAAGGTTCTGGGAATCATGCGGCACCTTTGTTTCTTGTTGGGGGGAGATGACCTTCAGAGACTATGCCTCCCCTCCGACACAGGACACTGGACACATCCGACAAAAAATAAGACGATCCAGCCGTCTGGTGACCACTTTCCCTTATAAAAACAAAACAAAAGTTGAATTATGTCCAAGCAAGTCTCCACGCCCTTGCGGCGCGTCAGCATCCTGGCGATCGACCAGGTTTTCGCCTTCACCCTCATGCAAGCCAAGGATTTTTTCCATGTGGCGAGCCTGCGTTACGGCAAGCAACTGGGCCACGGCCTGACTCCGGCGTTTGAAACGCGCCTCGTCAGCCCCGACGGCAAACCGGTGAAAAGCTTCAGTGACGTGGTCATCCCGGTGGACGGCGGTCTGGAAAACACCGATATCATCATCCTCCCGGCGTTCTGGGATGACTTCGATACGCTGTGCAGCCGTTACCCACAAATCCTGCCCTGGTTGCGCGAACAACACGCTCGCGGCGCAGTACTGTGCGGCGAAGCCACCGGCGTGTTCTGGCTGGCCGAAGCCGGGTTGCTCAATGGCAAGGAAGCGACCACCTATTGGCGCTTCTTCAATGCCTTCGCCGAGCGTTTCCCCCGGGTGCACCTCAATCAGGACAAGCACCTGACCGACGCTGACAATCTCTATTGCGCCGGCGGCACCACATCAGCCTGCGACCTTTACATTTATCTGATCGAACGCTTCTGCGGGGCGAACGTCGCCCAGGCCGTGGCCCGCGACATCCTTTACGAAGTGCAGCGCAATTACTCCCCGGGGCGCATTGGTTTTGGCGGGCAGAAGCTGCATCAGGACGTGATCATCTTGCAGATTCAGCATTGGCTTGAAGAGCATTTTGCCGACAAGTTCCGCTTCGAAGATGTGGCGCGCGAGCATGGCATGAGCATTCGTAACTTCATGCGTCGCTTCCAGACTGCGACTGGCGACAAGCCGTTGCATTACCTGCAGCGGCTGCGCATCGAAACGGCGAAGGGCTTGTTGTCGGGCAGCCGCAAAAGCATCAAGACCATCAGTTATGAGGTCGGTTACGACGACGCGAGCTTCTTTGCGCGGTTGTTCCGTCAGCACACCGAGCTGTCGCCGAACCAGTATCGGCAGCAGTTCCAACAGGCTGCCTAACCCTCCCGATGATCGTTCCCACGCTCTGCGTGGGAATGCTGCCAATGGACGCTCTGCGTCCGCCCCGGAATGTGACGCAGAGCGTCACGGTATGCATTCCCACGCGGAGCGTGGGAGCGATCAAGATCGCAGCCTGCGGCAGCTCCTACAGAATGGCGTACACCTGTAATTGTATGGACTCGCCCAAGCCGAGGCGTCTGTGCGCCACGGTGGCATTCTTATAGAAGCCAACGACAGCGAGGGCGAGACCATGAAAAAGCATACGACGAATAATCAGTCTTTGTCAGCCGATGTGTCGGCATGCTCCACCGTTGCGGTGGATCTTGCCAAAAGGGTTTTCCAGGTGGCCGGGGAAGATGCCCTCGGCCAAGTGATATTCGAGGAGCGAATCAAGTCACGAGAAGCCTTTCAGGTATTTCTCCGTGAGCTTCCTCCAAGCGTGACGGTGCTGGTGGAAACCGGCCCTGGTGCTCAAGCATGGGCGCGGTTGCTGCAAATGCAGGGTAATCCGGTTCGCATCCTGCCCGCTCAACTGGTTGCCAGTCACCGCAGTGGCCCGAAAAATGATCGCAACGATGCTTTGGCGATCTTGCGTGCCGGCCGCGACTGCAAAATCTCGGCGGTACCGATCAAGAGCGCGGCCGCGATGGCGATGCAGGCGCTACACCGGGCCCGTCAGGGATATGTGCGACGGCGCACTGCGGTCGGCAATCAGATGCGCGGTTTACTGCTCGAACATGGAGTGGCCATGGCGCAGGGCGAAGTTGCGATCAGCCAGCTCGTGCCTCGGATACTGGAAGATGCCACCCAACCGCTGCCTGATTTGTTACGTGAACTGATTGCTGAATTGCTGGGCGAATGGGATCAAATGGGCGATCGCGTCAACGTGCTGACCGGCCGGCTGGAAATGGCCGCGAAAGAAGACGAGACGGCGAAGCGGCTGATGACGGTGCGCGGTGTTGGCCCGATCATCGCCACGGCGCTGATAGCCAAGCAGACCGAGCCTGAACGGTTCGCCAACGCCCGCTTGTTCGCCGCCTATTTCGGGTTGGTGCCCAGCCAGCACAGCTCTGGCGAGAAGACCCGACTGGGCAAGATGAGCAAGCAGGGTGATGCGTATTTGCGCAGCCTGACGATCCAGGGCGCTCATGCTGTTTTAAGGCAACTACGGCCTGATTCACAGCAGCCGGACGATCAGCGGCTCCAACGCTGGATCAACCGATTGGGTCGCAAGGAGGCTGCGGTGCGATTAGCCAATCGCAATCTTCGGATTCTCTGGGTGCTGCTGCAAAACGATCAAACCTATCGTCGCCAGCCAGGCAACGGCCAGGAGGCGACGATGAGTCACTGATAAACGAGTTCTGCCACCGAGGCGCTAAGCCGCTTCAACCCATGCTAAGAACATTGACCCCAGGTCAGACCGTCGCGAATTGATGCCTGAGCTCCTACTGGCCCTTGAGGCCTTACTGTAATCGGCATATCGCGAGCTTACCCAATGTTGGCCAGAAGCCGCTTAACGCTTCCTCGAATAGGCCTTATACATAGATGCAATCGGGTAACAGTGTTCAAAAGCCGGTTGAATGATGGGGCGAGTCCATACATAGGAGCTGCCGAAGGCTGCGATCTTTTGCTTTCAGGCGTTACCGGCCAGCTTCATCCGTGCGGCCTGGGTGAAATCCAGCATGCGCTTGAGCGGCCGGATCGCCTGCGGAATCAACGCCGGATCAACAAAGATCTCGTTCGTGCCCTCCTTCAAGCTCTTGAGCGTGCGCTCAAGGGTGTTCATGGCCATCCACGGGCAATGTGCGCAACTGCGGCACGCTGCGCCGTTACCGGCGGTTGGCGCTTCGATGAAGACCTTGTCCGGGCACAACTGCTGCATCTTGTAGAAGATGCCACGGTCGGTGGCGACGATCAGCGTCTTGTTCGGCAGCGATTGCGCGGCAGCGATCAACTGACTGGTGGAACCAACAGCGTCCGCCAGCTCGATCACCGACGTCGGCGACTCCGGGTGCACCAGAATCGCGGCGTCCGGGTACAGCGCCTTCATGTCCTCAAGCTGCTTGGACTTGAACTCCTCGTGGACGATGCAGGCACCGTCCCACAACAGCATGTCTGCGCCGGTCTTGCGCTGAATGTAGGTACCCAGGTGCTTGTCCGGCCCCCAGATGATCGTCTCACCGTTGTCCATCAGGCTTTCGACGATCTCCAGCGCGCAACTCGATGTCACCACCCAGTCAGCCCGAGCCTTCACAGCAGCGGACGTATTGGCGTAGACGACCACCGTGCGCTCCGGGTGCTGATCGCAGAACGCCGAGAACTCGTCGACCGGGCAACCCAGATCCAGCGAGCAGGTCGCCTCGAGAGTCGGCATCAGCACGCGTTTTTCCGGGTTGAGAATCTTCGCCGTCTCGCCCATGAACTTCACACCGGCGACCACCACGGTCTTGGCCGGGTGGGCGTTGCCGAAGCGCGCCATTTCCAGGGAGTCGGAGACGCAACCGCCGGTTTCTTCGGCCAAGGCCTGAATCACCGGGTCGCAATAAAAGTGAGCCACCAGCACCGCGTCCTGAGCCTTGAGCTCGGCGGCGATGGCGGCACGGTAATAAGCCTCTTCCTCAGCCGTCAGCGGTTTGGGCTGTTTGGCATCGAGGTGGGCTTGAACCAGAAGGCGTTCGGAAATCTGCGTCATGTTCGCAAGACCTGCAGGCGCTTTCGCGCGAAAGTCGAGTATACACCCGGCTCCGGACCGCTTGAGGGTACCGCCGGGAGAGTGAGTATTATCAGGCACGGACAGCATTGAAGCTGCGCAAGGCTACAGAATATCCCGTTGATACAAAAGATCATTCTGACCTGCGTCAGCGCTGCTGCCACTGAAACGACGCGGGCCCGAATTGCAGGCAAAAAAAAACCCGGAAATCCTCACTTGCGTGGGCCTTCCGGATTTTCTAAACCGCCAAAAATGGTGGGTCGTGTGGGATTCGAACCTACGACCAATTGGTTAAAAGCCAACTGCTCTACCAACTGAGCTAACGACCCGCTGTGTGGTGGCGCGTATAATACTGATTTTTAAGGACTATTCAACACCTTTTTGAAAATAATCAAAAATAAGGTGTTGGGTCGTCCACACCAGCGGCCGCGAAGCCTTCTGCGCGCAGGCGGCAGCTGTCGCATTTGGCGCACGCGCGGCCTTCATCGTCGGCCTGATAGCAGGAAACGGTGAGGCCATAATCAACGCCGAGCTTCACGCCTGCCTGGACGATCTGCGCCTTGCTCAGGTTCTGCAACGGCGCCTGGATACGGAAGCCATTGCCTTCCACGCCTGCCTTCGTCGCCAGATTGGCCATGCGCTCGAACGACTCGATGAACTCGGGACGGCAATCCGGGTAACCGGAATAGTCCACCGCGTTCACACCGATAAAGATGTCGCGCGCGCCGAGCACTTCAGCCCAACCCAATGCCAACGACAGGAACACCGTGTTACGCGCCGGCACGTAAGTCACCGGAATGCCTTCACCCAGCTCTTCAGGAATGTCGATGCTGGTGTCGGTCAGGGCCGAGCCGCCCATGCCATTCAGATTGAGGCCAATCACTTTGTGCTCGACCACACCCAAATCACGGGCAACGCGTGCAGCGGCATGCAATTCGGCGTGGGAGCGCTGACCGTAGTCGAAGCTCATGGTGTAGCAGGCGTAACCTTCGGCACGGGCCATCGCTACAACAGTGGCCGAGTCGAGACCACCGGACAGCAGGATTACCGCACGTTTTTCGCTAGTCTTCAGTTGTTCAGTCATATCAGCGCCCCGGCTCATCATTCCATAGATATTTATGCAACTGCAGTTGCAGCCGCACTGGCAGGTTGTCTGCCACCACCCAATCCGCCAGGTCCCTGGCATTGAGGTCATGATGACTTGGGGAGAACAGCACTTCACCCGCACGTCGATCAAGCCCGTACTGGATCAGTTTCGATACCGCCCAGTCATAGTCTTCCCGCGAACAGATGACAAACTTCACCTGATCATTGGGGGTCAGCAATTCGATATTTTCGTAACGGTTGCGATGGGCTTCTTTCGAACCCGGCGTTTTCAGATCAACCACGCGACTGACGCGCGGATCGACCGCCGAGACGTCGAGGGCGCCGCTGGTTTCCAGCGAGACCTCGTAACCGGCATCACACAACTGTTTAAGCAAAGGGATGGCATTCGGCTGTGCCAGCGGCTCACCGCCGGTGACACAAACGTAGCGCGGACGAAATCCGGCCACTTGCTCAAGGATGTCGTCGAGGGTGCGCACGGTACCGCCACTGAAGGCATAGGCGCTGTCGCAGTATTGGCAACGCAAAGGGCAACCGGTCAGGCGCACAAAAACAGTGGGCAGCCCGGCAGTCCGCGTTTCCCCCTGCAAAGAGTAGAAAACTTCGGTGATTCTCAATGTGTCTTGCATAGTCGCCACGGGCGTAACAGCTAAACAGGCTGTCCGCCTCCGTCAGGCACTTCAGGCAATCGCGCCAACGCGCGGACTACAAGAAGCGTGTTTCAGAAAAAGGGCGTGAATTCTAACGAAAAAACCCGCGACAAGCGCGGGTTTCTTCTAAACGGGTCAAGCGTGCTTACATGCGTTGCAGATCGCGTTGAGCCAACTGAGCGGCGGAGGTACCCGGATATTGGGCCACCACCTGCTGCAGAATGCCTTTGACCTTGTCGGTATGACCAAGGCGGCGCTCTACATCAGCCAGCTTGTACAGCGAATCCGGCACTTTGGCGTGCTTGGGATACAGCTGCGAAACCTTGGCAAACGCCTGACCTGCACCTTGCAGATCGCCTTTGGCCAAGTTGACTTCGCCCAACCAGTACTGGGCATTGCCCGCGTATTGGCTGTTCGGGTATTTGCGCAGGAAAGCGGCGAAAGCCTGGCTGGCCTTGTCGAAATCCTTGGCTTTGATCAGGTCGAAAGCAGCATCGTAATACAGCTTTTCTTTGGCCGGATCAGCCGGTTCGCTACCCGCAGCAGGTGCCTGGGCAGCAGCCCCGGCGCCAGCAGCAGCTCCGGCAGCAGCACTTGCATCGCCACCGGCAGAAGAATTCTCAGGAGTCGCGGCCGGTGCAGCACCGCCGGTTCCTATGCGCCGATCAAGATCCTGGTATCGCTCCAGGGATTCCTGCTTCATGCGCGCAACCTGATTCTGCAGTTCTTCAATCACGCCTTGCTGGCGCGAGATCTGATCCTGCATCTGTTGCAATTGGTTGAACAGCATGCCTTGTGCCGAGGCAGGGGCCGAAGCCGCTCCCCCGGCATAGGCGCCGTTCGTACCGTAACCTGCAGGCGGATAACTGCTCCCGCTATTGTTATAACCGGAGTTGTCATCGACCACAGGAACCGCAGCCCACGCCGCAAGCGGCGCGAGGCTGAGAGCCAGAACAGTTACAGCACGACGGCACGTTCGCATATCGAATTACTTACGCAGTTCGACGCGACGGTTTTGAGCCCAGGACTGCTCGTCGTTGCCGGTAGCAACTGGACGCTCTTCGCCGTAGGAAACCAGTTCCAGTTGAGCTGGGGAAACACCTTGCAGTACCAGGTAGCGCTGAACGGCTTTCGCACGACGCTCGCCCAGTGCCATGTTGTACTCACGAGTACCACGTTCGTCGGTGTTGCCTTCCAGAACAACGCGAGCGCCGTTTGCTTTCAGGTCTTTGGCGTGAACGTCCAGAGCGCGCATGGCTTCTGGCTTCAGGTCCGAGCTGTCGTATTCGAAGTAGAAGGTGGTGATTGCGCGCAGAGCAGCTTCTTCGCTCAGGGAACCGTCAACGGCACCAGTGTTTGCGCCGTAACCAGCGTTTGGATCAACAGCGCCTTCACCGGCGTTGTCGCCGCCTTTGGACGAGCAACCTACAGCTACAGCCATGGCCAGAGCCAGCGCAGCAAATTTACCAAACTTCAGCATTTCCATCGTGAAACTCCTAATGAACCCCAGTGTGTTAAGTAAAACGTGTAGCGCCCGCTCACTTCAGGTAAGGGGACCAGGACGGTTCTCTGACTTCGCCTTGAGCGGTAGGAAGCGGGAGCCTAACGCGTCCATTAATGGACACGAGCATCAAGACTCCCCGGCCCTGTTGGCGGGTGGCGTAGATTACCATGGTGCCGTTGGGCGCAACAGTAGGCGACTCGTCCAGAGTGCTATCAGTGAGGATCTTTACACTCCCTCGCTGCAAATCCTGGGCCGCCACCTTGAAATTGGTGAAGCCATCCTGACGATGGATCATCACCAAAGTCTTTTCATCAGCCGACAGTTTCGGGTTGGCGTTGTAGTTACCGATGAAGGTCACTCGCTCGGCACCGCCGCCGCTGGCGCTGGTTTTGTAGATCTGTGGCTTGCCGCCGCGGTCCGAGGTGAAGTAGATGGTCGAACCATCCTTGCCCCAGTACGGTTCGGTGTTGATGCCGGGACCTGCGGTCACACGGGTGATCTGGCGCGAAGCCAGGTTCATCACGTAGATGTCCGGATTACCGTCCTTGGACAGTACGAACGCCAGGCGATCGCCATTCGGCGACCAGGCTGGCGCGCCGTTCAGGCCTTCGAAGTTGGTGATCTGCTCACGGCGACCGGTGTCGATGTTCTGCATGAAGATGCGTGGGCGCTTCTGCTCGAACGACACGTAGGCAATACGCTTGCCGTCCGGTGCGAAACGCGGCGACAGGATTGGCTCACGCGATTGCAGCAAGGTCACCGCACGGGCACCGTCATAGTCCGAACGCTGCAGGGTGTAGCGAGTGTTCTTCTCGGAAAAACGCTCAGCCGTCACGTACAGCAGACGCGTCGAAAACGCACCTTCGATACCGGTCAGTTTCTGGAACGACTGGTCGGCGATGAAGTGCGCCATGTCGCGCAACTGCTCGGTCGTACCGGAAACGTTGCCGTCCGCCACTTTCTGCTCGGTGGCCACGTTGAACAGTGCCCACTGTACCTGCAGGCGACCGCCCGCTGGGGCAATGCTGCCGACCATCATGTATTGAGCACCCACCGCCTTCCAGTCACGGAAGATGATTTCGCTCGGCTGGCTTGGCTGGCTGATCATGTTTTGCTTTGGAATCGGCGAGTAGTAGCCCGAGTTCCGCAAATCGTTACCAATGATTTCAGCCATGTCGTCCGGCAGTACGGCACCGCCCTGCATACCGAACGGTACAACGGCGATCGGGGTAGCCCGATCGCTGCCGCTGGTAACCAGAATGTTCTTTTCATCCGCCATCGCGATCCCTGCCATGCAGCAGATCACGACCAGCATTCCTCGAAGAAGGTTTCTCACAAGGCTAGATCCTCAGGTGTGAATGTCATCTTGAATGAACGATACGGAGCGAAATCGCTCGGCTTCATTCCCTGCATTTCTGTCAAACGTCCAATATTCTTCACTGCCGCGACTGCCGAAGCATCGAACGGACCGTCGCCACTGGATTTGGCCACGCTGACCGAAGTCACCGTACCGTCCGGCAACATGCCGATTTGCAACACGACCGTCATGCCTTTGCGTGCCGAAGGTGGACGGGCCCAGCCTTCTGCAGCTCGCGCACGAATCAGGTCATCGAAACTGCCCGCGACTTCGTCACCCTGCTCATCTGCCAAGGCCTGCTGGCGCTGCGGCGTGTCGGAAAGCAGATCGGCCAAGGCCTGAGCCTTTTTGTCTTCGGTCGATTTGCGTGCCGCATCCTGCGCTTTCTTCTTCGCAGCATCGGCAGCAGCTTTCTTCTTCGCTTCGTCGGCGATTTTCTTCTTCGCCTCTTCAGCTTCAGCTTTCTTCTTGGCGTCTTCGGCGGCTTTCTTCTTCGCGTCTTCGACGATCTTCTTCTTGGCTTCTTCAGCAGCCTCTTTCTTGGCTTCTTCCTTAGCCTCTTCTTCAGCCTTCTTCTTGGCTATATCAGCCAATTGTTTCTCTTCGGCCTTCTTGGCTTCGGCTTTTTTCGCGTCGTCAGCTTTCTTGGCGTCATCCGCCTTCTTCGCTTCGTCCGCTTTTTTAGCCTCATCGGCCTTCTTGGCTTCCTCGGCTTTTTGAGCCGCTTCTTCTTTCTTTTGTTCCGCAGCGGCCTTGATCTCTTCCTGCTCGACCTTTTTCTGTTCCATCTGCTCGACTTCGGTCTGGCGCGCGGCGGATTTCTTCGCCTCACCCGCAATCTTCTGATTGGTCTGGGTGGTTGCCTGACTTTTCGATTTCAGTTGGTACAGGGTCGCCTGGACAATCGGTTTGGCCGGCGGCAGCTCTGGTGTAAAGGCAAAACTGACGAACAGCATGCCGAACACCAGCACGTGCAGGACAATTGCCAGAACACTAGGCCAGAAGTAGCTTTCCGAGGCGGACGGCTCTCGCTGTTGCTGCATCAGGGGGCCTCGGTAATCAAACCAACATTACCGACCCCGGCTTTCTGCAACCCGCCCATGGCGCCCATGACGGAACCATAATCGACGGTCTTGTCACCGCGGATGAAGACCTGGGTACGCTTGCCGCCTTCGGTACCGGCGCGAATGATCTTGGTCACCGCGTCGGTCATTTGCGGCAGGGTCATGGCCCTGTCCTGTTGCTTCTCGGTATCGACTTCGCTGCCAAGGTTCCAGTAATAGGTCTTGTCAGCCTTGATCGAAATGGTCAGGACCTGTGTGTTGTTGTCCTGCGGCAAGGCTTCGCTGGAAACCTTGGGCAGATCAACTTTCACGCCCTGATTGAGCATCGGCGCGGTCACCATGAAGATGACCAGCAGTACCAACATCACGTCGATGTAAGGCACCACGTTCATCTCGGCGACCGGCTTGCGCTTTTTGCGAGCTCGAGCGATTAAAGCCATTGGAAATTACCTGCTTATTCTTCGCTGGTGTGCACTTTGCGGTGCAGGATCGCCTGGAATTCATCGGCGAAGGTGTAGTAGCGGCCCAGCAAGGTTTCGCTGCGAGCGGCGAAACGGTTGTAAGCGATGACCGCCGGGATTGCGGCGAACAGACCGATCGCGGTGGCAATCAGGGCTTCGGCGATACCCGGGGCTACGGTGGCCAGGGTCGCTTGCTGGGCGCTGGCCAGACCGCGGAAGGAGTTCATGATGCCCCACACCGTACCGAACAAACCGATGTACGGGCTGACCGAACCAACGGTGGCGAGAAACGGCAGGCTCTGCTCGAGCTTCTCTTCCTCGCGGGAGATGGCCACGCGCATGGCACGGGCCACGCCTTCCATTACCGCTTCAGGATCGACGCCTGGCTGCTGACGCAGACGGGAGAATTCCTTGAAACCGGCACGGAAGATTTGCTCGACGCCCGAATCCGGGTCCGGGTTGCTGCCCGCCTGACGGTACAGCTTGGACAGGTCGATACCCGACCAGAAGCGCTCTTCGAAGCTCTCCAGGGCGCGTCGACCGGCACGCAGCAGATTGCTGCGCTGAAAGATCATGATCCATGAGGTCACCGATGCGGCCACCAGGGTCAACATTACCAACTGCACCACGATGCTGGCATTGCTGACCAGGCTCCACATGGAGGAATGGTCGACGACGTTAGCTTCCACGCTTTATCTCCTGCTTTGAGTGTGTACCCGGACCGACCGCGTCGGCAAAGGCCGCACGCAAGTCTTCGGGAAGGGCCCGGGGTTTCAAACTGTTAGTGCGCACACAGGCCACCAAAAACTGCCCTTCACAGAGCAGCACATTATCCGTTGCCCGCCTGACCTGCTGTTTGAAGCGCAGGCTGACCCGGTTCAATTCGATTACATCAGCGCTTACCAGCAGTTCGTCGTCCAGTCGCGCCGGCGCGTGGTAGCGCGCTTCGCTGGAGTGCACGACAAACAACAGATCCTCGCCGGCAAGCTGCGATTGGGCAAAGCCCAGCTCGCGGAGCCGCTCGGTTCGAGCCCGTTCCATAAACTTGAGGTAATTAACGTAATACACGATGCCGCCCGCATCGGTGTCCTCGTAATAAACGCGACAACGATGTGCGAACGGCTCAAGCCCGTTTTGCGCGCGCATACTCTAGTGCTTACTCCTCAGGTTGCCAATCCGGCCAGGCAACTGTTTTTCATGGTTTCAGGGCTTTACTGCAAAAGTACCGTCGTCTGACAGTACAAACCCTGAATAAATCGCCAAAAAATGTGTATCAATCGTCCACGGCATCGAGAAACTCGTCTACCACGGGCATCTCACCCATTCGTGACGGAATGTTTAAACCGAAATGCAGATACGCGTGCCGCGTTACCACCCTGCCCCGTGGTGTGCGCATGATGTAGCCCTGCTGAATCAGGTACGGTTCCAGCACGTCTTCAATGGTGTGACGTTCTTCGCTGATCGCGGCGGCGAGGCTGTCGATACCGACCGGCCCGCCGTCGAACTTCTCGATCATGGTCAACAGTAGACGTCGATCCTGATGGTCGAAACCGTGTTCGTCGACATCCAGCAGGTTCAACGCCAGATCCGCCACCGCCTTGGTGATATGGCCCTTGGCGCGGACTTCGGCGAAATCGCGCACGCGCCGTAGCAAACGGTTGGCAATTCGCGGCGTACCACGGGCGCGCCGGGCGATTTCGAAAGAACCTTCCGGATCCAGCGGCAGACCGAGAATCGCTGCCGAACGGCTGACAATCGTCGCCAGATCGGCCGTGCTGTAGAACTCAAGACGCTGGACGATACCGAAACGGTCACGCAACGGGTTGGTCAGCATGCCGGCGCGAGTGGTCGCCCCCACCAGCGTGAACGGTGGCAGATCAAGCTTGATCGAACGCGCCGCCGGCCCCTCGCCAATCATGATGTCGAGCTGGAAGTCCTCCATCGCCGGGTACAGCACTTCTTCCACGATCGGCGACAGACGATGGATTTCGTCGATGAACAACACATCGTGCGGCTCAAGATTGGTCAGCAATGCCGCCAGATCGCCTGGACGCTCAAGCACCGGACCGGATGTGCTCTTGATCGATACGCCCATTTCCTGAGCAATGATGTTCGCCAGCGTGGTTTTACCCAAGCCCGGCGGGCCGAAGATCAGCGTGTGGTCGAGGGATTCATTACGGCCACGGGCAGCCTGGATGAACAGTTCCATCTGCTCGCGCACGGTCGGCTGGCCAATGTAGTCGGCCAGGCTGACCGGGCGAATGGCCCGGTCCTGGACTTCTTCGCGCTCGCGCGGGCTGTGCGCGGCGGCGATCAGACGATCAGCTTCAATCACTTAAATCATTCCCTTCAGGGCGCGGCGGATCAGGTCTTCACTGCTCAAATTCTTGTCCTTGATGGCGGTAATCGCCTTGCTCGCCTCCTGCGGCTTGTAGCCCAGGGAAATCAGCGCACTCACGGCATCGTTCTCGGCAGTGTTGACCGGCGCCGGGCCGTCGGGTTGATTCGGTACCAGGGCAAACATCGCCGGCGAAGTTTCCCAGGCCTTGAAGCGATCCTTCAGTTCGACCAACAGGCGCTCGGCGGTTTTCTTGCCGACGCCCGGCACCTTGGTCAGCGCCGAGGTGTCCTGGGATTGCACACAGCGAACCAGCTCGTCGACTTCGAGACTCGACATCAAGGCCAGGGCTAATTTCGGCCCGACACCATTGAGACGGATCAACTCGCGAAAAAAGTCTCGCTCACGCTTGCCGGCAAAACCATAGAGCAGTTGCGCGTCTTCGCGTACGACCAAATGGGTGTGCAGGGTCAGCGGTTCACCGACCGACGGCAGACGATAAAGCGTGGTCATGGGCACTTCCAGCTCATACCCGAGGCCGTTTACATCCAGAATCAGGTGCGGCGGCTGTTTCTCAGCCAGGGTGCCGCGCAAGCGTCCAATCACGTTTCAGATCCTTGAGCGTTGGCCAGCCGAGGGCTGGCGACTGTCGAAAGACGGATTTCGGGCCGACGACACAGGCGCAAGCATCCGCTTTCAGGAAATTTGATGCTGATGCTATCAGAGACGCAGGCGCCCGCCACGACTGCGTGCAGTGCCCAGGCCGTGCGGCAGCAGACTGGAGCGGGTGTGCGCGTGACAAATGGCAATGGCCAGGGCGTCGGATGCATCGATTTGCGGTTTGGCGGTGAGCTTGAGCATGTGCATGACCATCATCTGCACTTGTTCTTTATTGGCAGCGCCGGTGCCGACCACGGCTTGTTTGACCTGAGTCGCCGTGTACTCGGCAATCTCCAGGCTCTCTTCCGCGCCAGCGACAATTGCAGCGCCACGGGCCTGGCCGAGTTTCAAAGCCGAGTCGGCGTTTTTCGCCATGAAGACTTTTTCAATGCCCATGGTGACCGGGCCGTACGTCTGGATGATTTCACGCACGCCGCGATAAACGATTTGCAAACGCTCATGCAATTCGCCCGCGCCGGTACGAATGCAGCCGGACGCTACATAAATACAGCCGCCACGCCCGGTATCACGAACAATCCCGTAACCGGTGATGCGCGAACCGGGGTCGATACCAAGAATTAAAGTCATAACGCCTGCAGAAATTGATGCGAAAGCTGAGGGTACAGGTAGGAGCTGCCGAAGGCTGCGATCTTTGTGTTTTTAAAAGATCAAAAGATCGCAGCCTTCGGCAGCTCCTACAGGGGAAGTGTAGAGCCAGGGAAAACTGCGACCTTTCTATTTACATCAACCGAGCTGAGCGGCGACGTCTTCCGGAATGTCTGCGTTGGAGTAGACATTCTGCACGTCATCCAGATCCTCAAGCATGTCGATCAGCTTGAGCACCTTCTCGGCACCTTCCAGATCCAGCTCGGCGCTGGTGGTCGGCTGCATGACGATTTCGGCGTCATCACCCTTGAAGCCAGCCGCTTCCAGCGCGTTACGCACCGCGTAGAAACTGGTGAACGAGGTGAACACGTCGATCGAACCGTCTTCGTGGCTGACCACGTCATCGGCATCGGCTTCCAGCGCCGCTTCGGTCAGTGCGTCTTCATCGACACCTGGCGCGAAGCTGATCTGGCCTTTGCGCTCGAACAGGTACGCCACCGAACCGTCGGTGCCAAGGTTGCCGCCACACTTGCTGAATGCGTGGCGCACAGCAGCTGCGGTACGGTTGCGGTTGTCGGTCATGCACTCGACCATCACCGCTACGCCACCAGGGCCGTAACCTTCGTAGGTCAGCTCTTCAACGTTGTCCGCTTCGGTGGCACCGGCGCCGCGCGCGACGGCACGGTCGATGATGTCGCGGCTCATGTTCGCGCTCAGTGCCTTGTCCAGCGCCAGACGCAGACGCGGGTTGGAACCCGGATCACCGCCACCCTGGCGGGCCGCAACGGTCAGCTCACGGATCCACTTGGTGAAGATCTTGCCTCTCTTGGCATCCTGACGTTCTTTGCGGTGCTTGATGTTCGCCCACTTGGAATGACCTGCCATAACTCGCTCCGAATTCTCTTTGAAACGTTGCCCGCCCTGCTCATGCAGCGGCCAGCACACAAAAAATCTCGACCTGCTCTCTATAGAAAGAAAAAAGGCGCATCCGAAGATGCGCCTTCAGGCCCGTCTTACTCAGCCTTTGGCGTTTCGCGCAAACGAATGTGCAGCTCGCGCAATGCCTTGGCATCCACCACACCCGGCGCTTGCGTCATCACGTCAGCAGCACTTTGGGTTTTCGGGAAGGCGATCACTTCACGGATCGACTGGGCGCCGGTCATCAGCATCACCAGACGGTCGAGACCGAAGGCCAGACCACCGTGCGGCGGTGCACCGTACTTCAGGGCGTCGAGCAGGAAGCCGAATTTCTCTTCCTGTTCCGCTTCGTTGATACCCAACAGGCGGAAGACTGCTTGCTGCATTTCCTTGCGGTGGATACGGATCGAACCGCCACCCAACTCAGTGCCGTTCAGCACCATGTCGTAGGCACGGGACAGAGCGCCGGCCGGGTTGGCTTCCAGTTCTTCCGGGGAGCACTTCGGCGCGGTGAACGGGTGGTGCAGCGCAGAGAAGCTGCCGTCGTCGTTTTCTTCGAACATCGGGAAGTCGACAACCCACATCGGTGCCCACTTGCAGGTCAGCAGGTTGAGGTCGTGACCGAGCTTGATGCGCAGTGCGCCCAAGGCTTCGCTGACGATCTTGGCCTTGTCGGCGCCGAAGAACACGATGTCGCCGTCAACGGCGCCAACGCGATCGAGGATGGCGTTGAGGTTTTCCAGCGGAATGTTTTTCACGATCGGCGATTGCAGACCGTCAACACCGGCAGCGCGCTCGTTGACCTTGATGTACGCCAGGCCTTTGGCACCGTAGATGCCGACGAACTTGGTGTAGTCGTCGATCTGCTTGCGCGGCATGCTCGCCCCGCCTGGTACGCGCAGAGCAGCGATACGGCATTTCGGGTCGTTGGCCGGGCCGCTGAACACTTTGAAATCAACTTCTTTCAGTTGATCGGCAACGTCGACCAGTTCCAGCGGGATACGCAGGTCTGGCTTGTCGGAACCGTAGCGGCGCATGGCTTCTTCGAAGGTCATGTGCGGGAATTCGCCGAATTCCAGATCCAGCACTTCCTTGAACAGGTTGCGGATCATTTGCTCGGTCAGGCCCATGATCTCTTTTTCATCGAGGAAACTGGTCTCGATGTCGATCTGGGTGAATTCTGGCTGACGGTCAGCGCGCAGGTCTTCGTCACGGAAGCACTTGGCGATCTGGTAGTAACGGTCGAAGCCGGCCACCATCAACAGTTGTTTGAACAGTTGCGGCGATTGCGGCAGGGCGAAGAACGAACCGGCGTGAGTACGGCTCGGCACCAGATAGTCACGCGCACCTTCAGGGGTGGCACGGGTCAGGATCGGTGTTTCAACGTCGAGGAAGCCGTTCTCGTCGAGGAAGCGACGGATGCTGGTGGTCATGCGCGAACGCAGACGCAGCTTCTCGGCCATTTCCGGACGACGCAGGTCGAGGAAGCGATAGCGCAGGCGGGTTTCTTCGCCGACGTCGGAGAACTCGTTCAGCGGGAACGGCGGGGTTTCCGACTCGTTCAGCACTTCCAGTTCGTAACCGAGCACTTCGATCATGCCCGACGCCATGTTGGCGTTGGTCGCACCGGCCGGGCGCAGACGCACCTTACCGGTGATCTTCACCACGTATTCACTGCGCACGCGATCGGCAGCGGCGAAGCTCTCGGCGCGATCCGGATCGAATACCACTTGGGCCAGACCATCACGATCACGGATATCGAGGAAAATCACCCCGCCGTGGTCGCGGCGACGGTGAACCCATCCGCAAAGGGTAATTTCCTGGCCTTCCAGGCTTTCGTTCAGTTGGCCGCAATAGTGGCTGCGCATCATGATAATGGTTCGCTTCTCGTCATTCGATATTCGGTGGAGATCGCGTTGCGTTCAAGCAATGCGGAAACTCACGCGTGTCGTTCAACCCGGGGTTGAACCCTAGTCAGATTTGTCGCCACCGGCCAGGTTCTTCTTGGCGCCGGTCTTGAAATCGGTTTCGTACCAACCGCCGCCACTGAGGCGAAAGCCTGGCATCGACAGTTGTTTCTTCAACTCTGGCGCCTGGCAGGCAGGGCAGTCGACCAGCGGTGCCTCGCTGATCTTTTGAATGGCTTCCAACTGATGACCACAGGAAGCACATTGATAATCGTACATCGGCATGGGGGTGTCTCGGCGATCAGGTTGCCACCGCGCGCGGGGCTTTGCGGCGAAAGAGCGGGATTATATCCATTAAATGCGGGCTGTGCAGCCGTAAGACTGCACAGCCCGCATTTAATGGCAATCGCCTTTTTTCAGACGGCAATGGCCGGCGGCACTGCCCCGCCCCCGTTGATCACGCACACTACCCGCACCAGCGCGCTGAAGTTTTTCACCCCACCGTGGCGCAGTTGCACTTCGCGATCGACGTGGGACAACAGCGAACTGATTGAACAGCAATTGTCGGCGGCCATGTTGCCGAGGATATTCCAGTAGACCTGCTCCAGTCGCAGGCAGGTCGCATAACCATTCAAACGTACCGACCGTGATAACGGCCGGACCAGCGTCATGTCGAACTCGTTGACGAACGGATCGACGATCAAATCCTGGGGCGGCCCGACAATCCTGTCCTTGCGCCTATCTGCATCTTCCATATCGCTGACACTCCTTTGCCATTTCTGCGGGTTTCAAAAGCCACATCCGTGTGACCTCCATAAAAGCGCAGACGCAAAGTTATAGCCAGATGACTTATTGCCCATCCACGTAGGATAAGCCAACGCAACCGGTAAGAGTCTGGACAGCGCGCGAGCAACCGTACGAGATGTCCGCGCGCCCGGATCATGCCTCCAGTAGCGCGCGCAACATCCACGCGGTTTTTTCATGCACTTGCATGCGCTGGGTCAGCAGGTCGGCAGTCGGCTCATCGCTGACTTTGTCCAGCAGCGGGAAGATGCCGCGAGCAGTGCGGGTGACCGCTTCCTGCCCTTCCACCAGTTGTTTGATCATGTCCTCGGCGCTCGGCACGCCGGTTTCTTCCTTAATAGAGGAAAGACGCGCGTACGTGGCGTAGGCCCCAGGTGCGGGAAAACCCAGCGCACGAATACGCTCGGCGATCGAGTCGACGGCCAGCGCCAATTCGTTGTACTGCTCTTCAAACATCAAGTGCAGCGTGCGGAACATCGGCCCGGTGACGTTCCAGTGGAAGTTGTGGGTTTTCAAATACAGCACGTAGGTGTCCGACAGCAGACGCGACAGTCCTTCAACAATGGACTTGCGATCTTCTTCACTGATACCGATATCGATTGCCATGTTTTACCCCCTAACGGCGATTGAATTCATCCAAAGGTGCAGACCCACTCTAGCAAGGCTGTCGACACCCCGCAGCCCTGATCGGGCATACAAACTGCGACAAATCGACCAACACCTTGCCGCTGGCCGGGCTGATTTGAGTAGCTGCAGGCTTTGCTGTTAAATAGGCAGTGTGTCGCCATGCCCCATTTTTCGGGGTCTTGCGCATAGGCTGATGCCGTGTACGTGCCTACCGCCTCTTTATTTTGTTACGAAGCGAACCGTGCGCCTTCAGCTCTTCCTTGTGAGCCGTCATAAACGTGAGCCAATTAAAATGTTGAAAATCGTCCACCTGCTAATGGGCGCAGCCGCTTTGCTGCTGTCGTTCATACCCAGCTTGAAATCTGAAGCCGTTCCCTACCTGCAACAACCTGATGCTCTCTACCTGGCCTTTTTCGGCCTGCTGAACCTGGTCATTGCTCCGGTGATTCCTTACTGGAACAAAGGCCCGCGCCAGCATCTGCAAAACCTCGTCAGCGCGCTGCTGGTGCTGACCGTCGTCCTGCAAACCTTGACCCTGATCGCGCCGATGCCTGTCATCGCCGGCCAGCCAGCCGTACTGTTCACCCTGGTGATCGCGCTGGTGGCCGTCGTATTGCACCTGGCCGTCAGTTTTTATCGTTCTTCACCTGCTGCCGCTCCAACCAGCTATGACATGACCAATCGCGATACCGGTACCGTCAAGTGGTTCAACACCTCCAAAGGCTTCGGCTTTATCTCCCGGGATTCCGGCGATGATATCTTCGTGCACTTTCGTGCAATCCGTGGCGAAGGCCACCGCGTCCTGGTCGAAGGCCAGCGCGTAGAGTTCTCGGTAATGAACCGGGACAAGGGCCTGCAAGCCGAGGACGTGATCGCCGCTTTGCCGCGTCGCTGATCCAAGGCAATAAAAAACCGCGTACAGCCTGGCTGTACGCGGTTTTTTTATGCCTTTGAAAACGTATCAATAGTGCGGCGGTGGTGCTTCTTCTTCGAACGATTCGAACTGCCCGACCATCTCTTCCTGACGCTTGAGCAGTGCGGCCATCTGCAATTGCAGACGATCAACCACACGCTGCTGCGCAACCAGTACATCGTTCAACGACTGGATAGTGTCATCCTGAAACGCCAGACGGCTTTCCAGATCGGTAACGCGTTGTTCCAGGCTCATGCTTCAGCCCTCCAGAAACGTGAAGTCTTCGGTCAGCACCAGGCGCAAGCGTTCGCGAATGGCGGCCACTTGCTCGGCGCTATAAAGCTTGGCCGGGTGCTTGCCCCAGACCGGCGCCGGCCAGGCGGCGTCATCGCGTTTGCGCACAATCACGTGCATGTGCAATTGGCTGACGACGTTACCCAGCGTCGCCACGTTCATCTTGTCCGCATCCAGCAAATCCTTGAGCAACTCGGCCAGCGCGGTGGTTTCCAGCCATAACTGCTGTTGATCGGCGACATCCAATTGAAACAACTCGCTGATATCGTCGCGACGAGGCACCAGGATGAACCACGGGTAGTTGGCGTCGTTGGACAACAACAATCGGCAGAGCGGGAAGTCGCCGAGGGTCAGGGTGTCCTGTTGAAGTCGTGGATCTAAAGCAAACACTGCGCGCACTCCGGCTGTTCGACATATTGAGCTTAGCGGCCATCCCGCAGGACGCGGTACCAAGCGACAGACCGGCAGCATACCTGCGATTGCGCCAGCCTTCACGACAGCAGTGCCCTCTCGTCACTCGCCGCGCGCCCCGACATGTGACATTTACCGACACGTTGCACCAGCAAAGAACCGAGAACGGCAATGAACACACGCAAATGACCGAAAAACCCTGATGCGTTCGCGATCGCCCACTCATCAAACTGTGTGATTACAGGACAGCGGGTCATTTTTTTTGCACCAAAACCGCACAGTGCGTCTACGCTCATGCGTCGAAGCATCCGCCGAATACTCACTCACGGGGTGAACCGGTAACGTTTTTGGCTGTCGCGTGCGGCTGATGTCGCGGCAACACCATTGCAGGAATGGCGTCAAGCCCTTGTAAAAAGGGGCTTTGCGCCCCGTATTTATGAGGTTTTTA
This sequence comes from Pseudomonas sp. GM80, assembly GCF_000282515.1. Classification (GTDB taxonomy): domain Bacteria; phylum Pseudomonadota; class Gammaproteobacteria; order Pseudomonadales; family Pseudomonadaceae; genus Aquipseudomonas. Next base: position 4,204 of record NZ_AKJD01000059.1, on the reverse strand, counting down.
CAGGTAACACGCGTTGTGCAAAAAAATAACCGCAGCAAGATTGCGGTTTGTGCACGCTTGTTGCATTCGCACACATATGGACTATAAGCGCACCACACGATGTGGATGCCTCAAGCCCAACAAAAACAGTGGCAGGGTTGCCCGATGGAGATTCAAGTGTTTTGCCAGGGACTCTTTTTTAGCGATGCAAACGGCTAAAAAAACAGCGAGAAAGTTGTCGGCCCGATTGCATCGGTACTGTGAATTTGCGACCTCTACAAAGCCATCTGCGACAGCGTCGTAAAGAAGGTGAAACGTTAGATTCGCAAGTATCGCCAACATTGTCGGCGTGATATAAGTTTGCGCCGACACAAAAAGAAAGAGCCGCCCAGATAATAAAACAGGTGGGACGGCAGTACTCTTCTAAAAACCAAAGGAGCAAATCACGATGCGCGTGATGAAGTGGAGCATGATCGCCCTGGCTGTTGCAGCAGGCACCTCGCAGTTCGCAGTGGCGTCCTCTCAGGATGATTCCAAAGGTTTCATCGGCGACCAGAGCCTGAAACTGAAGACTCGTTTTGAATACATGAACCGTGACTTTAAAAACGGTGCAGGCAATGGCACTTCCGGTACTGCTGGTTATCGCCAGGATTCCGGTCTCAGCCAACTGCTGACTTACGAATCGGGCTTCACTCAAGGCACCGTTGGCTTCGGTCTCGACGCCATGGCAATGGGTTCGGTCAAACTAGACGGCGGCTCGGGCCACCGCGGTAACGGCCTGTTCGCCAACGACAGCGACGGCAACCCGGAAAAATCCCAGGGCAAAATCGGCGGCGCAGTTAAATTCCGCGTATCCGACACCACTCTGAAGTACGGTCAGCAATTCGTTGCCAGCCCGGTTTTCGCTACCGATGACAGCCGTCTGCTGCCAGAAGTCGCGACCGGTACCCTGATCACTTCCAAAGAGATCAAAGGTCTGGAACTGAGCGCAGGTCGCTTCACTTCCCTGAGCAAGCAAACCGGTATGGGCCGTGACAGCATCGGCGGTCTGCCAGATGAGAACGGCTTCGGCGGCAAAGGCCTGACCAACATCAATATCTTTGGTGCCAGCTACGCCTTCACCGACAACTTCACCGGTGCCCTGGCTGCATCCGACGCTGATGACTACTTCAAGAAGTACTACATCAACCTGAACTACACCTTGCCAATCAACGACGAACAGTCGCTGAACTTCGACCTGAACGGGTACAAAACCAAGGGCGACAGCCGTGGTGACCTGGTCGACGCCATCGGTGACGGCACTCTGGGTGTGGACAACAACCTGTGGTCCCTGGCCGCTGCTTACAGCCTGGGCGCGCACAAGTTCACCGTTGCCTACCAGCAGTCGAGCGGCGACAACGCTTATTACTATGGCGTTGACGGCAACAGCACCATCTTCGTGGCCAACTCCATCCAAATCTCCGACTTCGTGGGCCGCGAGGAGAAATCCTGGCAAGCGCGCTACGACCTGAACATGAAAACTTACGGCGTCCCTGGCCTGAGCTTCATGACCCGTTACGTAATGGGTAACAACATCGAGACCAACGGTCTGGGTGAAGGTAAAGAGAACGAGTGGAACGCCGAGTCCAAGTACGTGATCCAGGAAGGCCCGGCCAAAGACCTGTCGTTCCGTCTGCGTTACGCCATGTATCGCTCCAACGGCGCGTACAGCGGCTACTCGTCTGACAACAACGACACTCGTCTGATCGTTGAGTACCCACTGAACATCCTCTAATAGGGATGCACACCTGACGTACTGTAGAGCCCTGCTCTAACAAGAACCGCTCACCTGACTCAGGTGGGCGGTTTTTTTATGCCCGGCCCAACTTCATTCAAACAATAAAGATTAGCCGGCTATCTATTAGCCAGCAAACTTTCAGCACAGACATAAAAAAACCCAAGACTGCGAACAGCACTTGGGTTTTTCATTAATTAACTGACCGCAAAGCCAGGTATCAATGTTGTTACTGCGCCGCTGTTTCCTGAACTACACGAATTACCCGTTGCGGAAACGGGATATCGATACCGGCGGTTTTTAAACGATCGCGCGACTGTTCGTTAAACATGAACATCACGTCCCAGTAGTCTGCGGTTTTAACCCAGACACGCAGGGAGACAGTGATCGAGCTGTCACCCAGCGTCGAAATCACCGCCTGTGGCGCCGGATCCTGCAGAACGCGATCATCCTTGGCCAGATCCAACAGCACCTGACGGGCCTTCTGCAGATCGGCCTCGTAATCGACGCCCACATCGAACACAACCTTACGGGTCGGCTGACGGTTGGTGTTGGTGATGATGCCGTTCGACAGGTTACCGTTCGGCACGATGATGGTCTTGTTGTCGCCGGTACGCAGCACCGTGTGGAAAATCTGGATGCTGTCGACGGTACCCGACACGCCTTGCGCTTCGATCCAGTCGCCGATGCGGAATGGACGGAACAGCAGAATCAGCACGCCGCCAGCGAAGTTCGCCAGGCTGCCCTGCAACGCCAGACCGATGGCCAGGCCGGCAGCACCGATCGCAGCAACGAACGAGGTGGTTTCGACACCGATCATCGACGCGACGCTGACGATCAGCAGCACTTTAAGAATGATGTTGGCCAGGCTGCTGATAAAGCCTTGCAGCGCCAGATCAGCGTTACGCAGGGCCAACAGACCGCCGAGTTTTTGCGTGACCTTGTTGATCAGCCACCAGCCGATGGCCAGGGTAATCACGGCCAGCAGCACGCGGCTGCCGTATTCCATGATCATCGGGATCCACGCCTGGGACGCCTTGACCAGGTGGTCTACCTCAGCATTCAAATCCATGTTCTATCTCCTGATTTCCGGCTACCCGGGCTGAAAAAATCAGCGGCAGAAAGACCGAGCCTGTTGGGGCTCAATCGTTTCTGCCGTTGCTTGGGGCTCGGACGCTGAAAACGCCGAGAGGTTCCCGACGAAAAAGCTTAGTCGCGGAAGTTGTTGAACTGCAGCGGCATGCCGAATTCTTTGGCGCGCAGTGCCGCGATGGCCTCTTGCAGGTCGTCACGCTTCTTGCCGGTGACACGGACCTGCTCGCCTTGAATGGCGGCCTGCACTTTCAACTTGGCGTCTTTGATGTGGCCGACGATTTTCTTCGCCAGCTCCTTGTCGATGCCTTCCTTGAGGATGGCGTCTTGCTTCATCAGCTTGCCCGATGCGTAAGCGTCCTTGACTTCAAGGCACTGCACGTCGATCTTGCGCTTGACCAGGGCCAGCTTGAGGATTTCGATCATCGCTTCCAGCTGGAACCCGGCTTCAGCGGTCAGGCTGACGGTCAGGTCTTTTTCCTTGAACTCGAAGCTGCCTTTGCCTTTCAGGTCATAACGACGATCGAGTTCCTTCACGGCGTTCTCGACCGCGTTGGTGAGTTCGTGTTTGTCCAGTTCGGATACCACGTCGAACGACGGCATGTAATCTCTCCAATAAAAAGGCGCGCTCGATGAGGATGGAGCGCGCTTGGCTTGCGGTTAAAATCGGGCTCATTATAACGGGTCTTTTCCTACGAACACGGCGAGCCGCACATGCCTGCACGCAATCGAGCAAAAAACTGATGTCGACCACCTGGCACATTCTCGGCGCCGGCAGTCTTGGCACGCTGTGGGCTACACGCCTGGCCCGCGCCGGTTTGCCGGTCAGACTGATCCTGCGGGATGCCGAGCGCCTGCGCAGTTATCAAGGCGCTGGCGGCTTGACCCTGGTGGAACAAGGAAAGGCCAGTACCTACGCGGTGCCGGGCGAAACCCCGGACAGCCCCGAGCCGATCCGACGCTTGCTGGTCGCCTGCAAAGCCTACGACGCCGAAAGTGCCATCGCCCGCCTCGCTCCGCGCCTGACATCGGATGCCGAACTGATCCTGTTGCAGAACGGCCTCGGCAGTCAGGACGCGGTCGCCACAAGGGTACCGCAGGCCCGCTGCATCAGCGCTTCCAGTACAGAAGGCGCGTTCCGCGATGGCGACTGGCGCGTGGTGTTCGCCGGCCACGGTTTCACCTGGCTTGGCGATGCCGCTCATCCGGTGGCGCCGATCTGGCTGGATGACCTGGACGCGGCGAAAATCCCCCACGAGTGGAGCGCCGACATCCTCACCCGCCTGTGGCGCAAACTGGCGCTCAACTGTGCGATCAACCCGCTGACCGTGCTGCACGGCTGCCGTAACGGCGGGGTGC